>NZ_VPCO01000008.1:0-136607 GCF_013418175.1 Acinetobacter sp. YH12200 | reverse complement strand
AGAAAGTAACTTAGACCAGTGTTGATCATTCAGCATTGTACGAGGCATAGCGAGAAGTAAATTTGGTTTGGCGATTAAATTTTACTTTCTCGCTATTTTTTTGAACAGAAAATGTCAACAGACCCTAGTGTAATGTACCGAGAATCTACAATTTCTCGGTACATATTCATTTGACGGATAGGCTGAGATCAGGGTAAGCAACTAAAATCAGCTGAGCTTTATTTAGCCTAAGTAACTTATGAATCATCTGCAAAATTAAATTGTGAGCTCATTTCTAAAACGGCTCAATTTCATCTGCAACCAAATTATTCCTGATTCACCTGATATTCCTGGATCACTTCAAGTGCCGCCCGAAATGCCTCCTGAGTTGCTGGTGCACCGCAATATGGCAGGCTATGGAGTAACACTTCCTGAATTTCCTCAACCGTCGCACCGTTGTTAAGAGCGCCCCGAATATGGCCTTTTAGTTCAGTGGGGCTTTTTTGAGCCGTAAGGAAAGCAATGGTAATTAAAGAACGATATTTACGTGGCAATACACCTTCACGTTGCCAGGTTGAACCCCAGGCATGTTCATTAATCCAGTCTTGTAGAGGCTGGGTAAAAGGCACGGTATTTTCCTGTGCACGTTTGACAAAGCTTTCGCCCATGACATCAGTACGCACTTTCAGGCCATTTTCATAATCTTGTTGTGACATGGTTTACCCTCAATTTTCTTATAGCTCTAGCTTAGTGCTTTTTATGCGAAATACCATCGTGCCATAGTCGTAAAAAAGTGGCTAAAAAGCCACTTGGAAAGGTTCTAAAGTGAAATATTCAACTACGATCCCACTTTGGAATTTATGACACCTTTGGTCAAAGTTTGATTTAAGGCGAAGTTGAGTGTAAAGGATCGGTTTGAACAGAAGTATCGGTTCCTGTCGCATCTGCTTTACGAATATGGGGGTTCTCCAACTCCAATACTTCCTGTAAATGCAGATCAAAGACATCTGTGAGCATGCTGTCATAACGACGTGCATTATAGTGAAGCAGTTTTTCTGCTTCTCCATCATTAATAAAGCCATGTTGCTGTGCATCTGTCACATGCTCGGCAAAGCTTAAACCTTTAAACTGACCTTTGTTTTCAGCTTTTTTAAAGCGATCCCAAAGCTGTTCAATATCCAGTAGCAAAGCGAAAGTCGATTCCATGCGTCCAGTGACATCAGTTTCATGGGTATTGTAATAGACATGCTTTTTCAATACCTGACGGAATGCGTTATTTTCCATCATGCTATTTGCAACCTGCTGTTTAAGCTGGTCTGAGGGTTTGTGTACGGGACGGCCAAATGGGAAACATAACAGTTTGACCATGCCTGCTGCTGCACCGGCCGGGAAGTTAGCAAATAAATCATAAAATGCTTCCTGCGCTGTATAGAGTGACTTTTCTATTGCAAGCTGTGCATGCAAACGTTCAGCTTCAGTCTTTTTGCTATGCTCAAAATACTTCAGAATAGAGGAGGCAATAAACAGGTGAGCATGAATATCGGCGAGACGTCCGGACAGCATTTCTTTGCGTTTGATATCGCCTGCCAGCAAACCCAGACACATGTCTGCGGTTAAGGCAAAGTTGGCGCTCAGCCGGTTAATGACCTTGTAATAAGGTCGGGTAAACTCAACCGCACTTTGAGGTGCTGTACTTGAACCACCCGTAAATGCGTAGGCAAAGGAACGGGCGGTACGGTTAAAGGTATAACCCAGATGTTTAAACAGTAAATGATCAAAAGGCTTGAGTGCTGCTGCCGGGTCTTCAGCCTGTAAGAGTTGTAACTCTTCATAAAGATAAGGATGACAGCGCATTGAACCCTGACCGAAAATCATCAGGGAACGACTGAGAATATTTGCACCTTCAACGGTAATGGAGACAGGAATTGCCTGATAATAAGGTGCCAGAAAATTACGTGGCCCCATCTGAATGGCGCGGCCACCGACCACATCCATCCCGTGATTTACCACCTTACGCATTCCCTCCGTGGCATAGTATTTGGCAATCGCTGTCATTACAGCAGGCTTGCCGCCCTGATTAAGGCCACAAGTCACCAGATAACGGAAAGCTTCCAGCATATAGGTATCACTGGCAATTTCACTATTGGCTTCCTGAACACCTTCAAACTTGCCGACTGAAATTTTAAATTGTTGACGGATTCGGGAAAAAGCCCCGACATTTAAATAAGTCATTTCTGCCGCAGAAGTAGACAGTGCCGGTAGGGAAATGCCACGACCCACAGCCAGACATTCCATCAGCATGCGCCAGCCCTTACCGGCATTTTTTACGCCACCAATAATCCAGTCCAGAGGAATAAATACATCTTTACCTTCAACTGTACCATTCATGAATGGTGGGCCGGGATTATGACGAGGACCTACTTGCACCCCTTCGTGACTGGCAGGTAGCAGGGCACAGGTAATACCATATTCTGTCTGCTCGCCCAAAAGATGATCCGGGTCATACATTTTAAAGGCCAGACCTACCACTGTTGCAATGGGTGCCAGCGTAATCCAGCGTTTGGAAAAATTCATTCGCAAGCCTAGGACTTCCTGACCTTCAAACTGGCCATAGCAGACCACGCCAGTATCGGGAATAGCGCCTGCATCAGAGCCGGCTTCAGGACTGGTCAGGCCGAAACAGGGAATTTCTTCACCTCGCGCCAGGCCCGGCAGGTAACGGTTTTTCTGTTCCTCAGTACCATAATGCAGCAATAGTTCACCCGGGCCGAGAGAGTTCGGTACCATGCAACTCACGGCCGTGGTGAGGGAGCGAGAGGAAATCTTGCTCATCACCCGGCTTTGAGCAAAAGAACTAAATGCGCGACCACCATATTCTTTGGGAATAATCAGGCCCAAAAAACCATGCTCCTTAATATATTGCCAGACATGATCAGGCAGCGCTTTCTGCTCGTGAATTTCCCATTCATCCAGCATGCTGCACAAGGTTTCAACTTCATTGTCCAGAAAGGCCTGTTCTTCTAGCGAGAGTTTTGGATAAGGATAGCTATTAAAGGTTTCCCAGTTCGGTGCACCCATAAACAGTTCTTTTTCCCACCAGCTGGTTCCAGAGTCGAGTGCTTCACGCTCTGTCGGACTGATGCTCGGCATGGCATTGGCCAGTGCTTTATAGGCCGGTCTGGAAATAAACGACATGCGCAAAGGGTCGATTATCACCACGAGGCTGATCAGGATGAGCGGGATACCAAGAATCAGTGACCACGGACTAAGAAAGGCACAGACCACTGACACGACCATCAGCACGATTGCACCTGCACTACGCGAGAGCTGAAAATAGAAAACTGCCCATAAACTCAGTAATAGCAGTAGCACAGCGAAAATAAATGACATTGTTATATTTCTCCAGATTTATACAACACTGGCTTTGTCTGGATTTCTCGGATATTTCACCACCGTTCATTCATTTTTAGTCGTTCGAGAATCAGACAGGTTTAGCATTGGATTTGTGAGAATGATCTTTTTAAGTATGGCAACGATATGTTTAAGTCTTGCATCTATTTTGAGGTTGTTGGAAAAATGATCAATCTTCAAGTGAGAACGCGCAAAGAAATGTGAAGATAAGTAATGACTTAATCTTTATCTAAAATAAAAAATGGGGTTTAACGCTCAGTAAAATTTTAATATGGATATTAAAAAGCCCTCTACTGGAGAGTAAAGCTGATCAGTTAAAGAATTTAGAAATAGACTCTTTAACTGCTTAGTCGTTCAAGGTCGTTCAAGATGGAGTCTTAACTTTTTAAATCAAATATTTGTAAATCATTTGTTACTTTGGTTTTGCCCAAATGAGAAGCGAAACTTCGCAAGGAAGGCATCTTGTGATCCCTCACTGCAAAACTCGTCAGCCACTATCGACTCGTCAATTTGTCATGGAAACCATCATTTTTTTAATCTTACGGTGCAATACACCTGATGCCTCAAACAGTTGCGGATGACTTTGCTATCTATCAAATATAATACTGAATTTAAAAAAGAAAATGCCAGTCAATTGCTTAACTGACTGGCATTACTCTACTTGAGAGGGCTTTTATTTCATTGGTTTAAACAGGACTAAGCTTCAATGGCCTGAACAGCAATTTTCTTGGCAGGGTCAGTTTTACGACGCACTGCTGGAACCGGTTCGCCATAGTATTGACGATCGGCAAAGTAGCTTGAACGAACCATGGGTGCTGCCCAGATATTGCGGAAGCCCAGTTTTTGGCCATGTTCGGTATAACGTTCGAATTCTTCAGGGGTCACAAAGCGATCAATCGCTGCATGTTCTTTAGAAGGCTGTAGATACTGACCAATCGTCACATAGTCCACGCCGTGTGCATGTAAATCGTCAAGTAAGGCAAGCACTTCTTCTTCAGTCTCACCAATACCGACCATCAGGCCACATTTGGTTGGAATATTCGGGCAATATTCTTTAAACATTTTTAACAGGTTTAAAGAGTGCTGATAATCAGAACCTGGACGCATCGCTTTATATAAACGCGGCACTGTTTCAATATTATGATTAAACACATCGGGTGGACATTCGGTCATGATGCGCAGTGCAATATCCATACGGCCACGGAAGTCCGGTACCAAAATTTCAAGTAAAGTTTTTGGACTTAAAGCACGTGCTTCTTTAATACAATCGACAAAATGCTGCGCACCACCATCGAGTAAGTCATCACGGTCTACAGAGGTAATCACGGCATATTTCAACCCAAGATTAGCAATGGTTTCGGCCATGTGGCGCGGTTCATCTGCATCCAATGCATTTGGCCGACCATGTGCTACATCGCAAAATGGACAGCGACGGGTACAGATATCACCCATAATCATAAAGGTTGCGGTACCGCCACCAAAACATTCAGGCAGGTTTGGACAGGCTGCTTCTTCACAGACAGTATGTAGTTTTTGCTCGCGAAGCGTTGTTTTAATCCGTTGTACTTCTTCCGGCGCTGCCATCTTTACGCGAATCCAGTCCGGCTTACGTGGTGTTTCAACCGTAGGGATCACTTTTACAGGAATACGAGCGACTTTCTCTGCGCCACGAAGTTTGACACCCTGTTCAGGTTTACGGTTTTCAGACATATTCAACTTTTCCACTG
The DNA here is from genome assembly GCF_013418175.1 of Acinetobacter sp. YH12200. Lineage (NCBI taxonomy): Bacteria > Pseudomonadati > Pseudomonadota > Gammaproteobacteria > Moraxellales > Moraxellaceae > Acinetobacter > Acinetobacter sp. YH12200. The sequence goes on along the minus strand of NZ_VPCO01000008.1, from coordinate 131,490 downwards.
TTTTTGAAGGGGGAGATGATCAAAGATAGCGCGTTTATTATAACGAACTTAGCTATAAATAGGGCAAAAAGGGGTATTCATTTAAAAAATGTTCTCATCAACCAATATATGTGAGTTAAATACACAAAATCAACAGGATTTACGTCATAATAAGCAGGTAGATTAAAGTGAATTTTTTAATTTTGAGGAGCGTTGAATGCCACGTAAAAAAGAGGTCGTTAGTGGGACTTTCGTTAAATATGATGCGGTAGTTCTAGGTTCGGGCCCTGCGGGCGAAGGCGCGGCAATGAAACTTGCCAAATCTGGTAAGCGTGTTGCAATCGTTGAGATGCGTGAACAGCTAGGTGGTAACTGTACCCATGTAGGTACCATTCCAAGTAAAGCATTGCGTCAAACGGTATCCAGTATTATCCGTTATCAACGTGATCCACTGTTTCAGAAAGTTGGGGACTGGAAACAGTTCACCATGAAGCAAGTATTGCGTCATGCGCATAAAGTGATTCAACAACAAGTAGATACACATTCACGGTTCTATGACCGTAACAAGATCGATATCTATCATGGTCGAGCCTATGTTCAGGATCAACATACTATTTTTGTATTTAGTCCAGATGGCATTAAAGAAACCTTGATGTTTAAGCAACTGGTCATTGCCAGCGGTTCGCGTCCGTATCGCCCAGAAATTCTTGATTTTAATCATCCTCGTGTATTTGATTCAGATAAAATTCTGGATCTGGACTTTTCTATCCAGAAAATCATCATTTATGGCGCAGGTGTAATTGGCTGTGAATATGCATCGATTTTCATTGGTCTTGGGCATAAAGTTGATTTAATCAATACCCAGCACAAACTGTTAAGCTATCTGGATGATGAAATTTCCGATGCGCTGTCTTATCACTTGCGTGAGCAAGGTGTGCTGATTCGTCACAATGAACAGATCGACTTTTTAGAAACATTTGATGATCATGTGGTGATGCACACGCAAAGCGGTAAAAAAATTAAAGCCGATGCAATTTTGTGGTGTAACGGCCGTTCAGGCAATACCGATGGTTTGGGGCTGGAAAATGTCGGCCTGAAACCAAACAGCCGTGGTCAGTTGACGGTAAATGATCAATATCAGACTGAAGTTGAAAATATCTATGCTGCCGGTGATGTAATCGGTTGGCCGTCGCTTGCATCTGCTGCTTATGACCAAGGTCGTTGCGCGGGTGCCAATATGAGCGGTGAGCCAGATGTTGCCCCCGTCACTGATATTCCAACCGGAATCTATACCATTCCCGAGATTTCTTCGATTGGTAAAACTGAACAGCAGTTGACTGAAGAAAAAATTCCGTATGAAGTCGGTCAGGCCTCGTTCCGTCATTTGGCGCGTGCGCAAATTACCGGTGACACTATGGGCGAATTAAAGATTTTGTTCCATCGTGAAACGCTGGAAGTTTTGGGTGTACATTGCTTCGGTAATAATGCATCTGAAATTATCCACATTGGTCAGGCGGTGATGAACAGTCCAAACAATACGATCAAGTATTTTGTGGAAACCACGTTTAACTATCCGACGATGGCGGAAGCCTACCGTGTAGCGACACTCAATGGTATGAATCGTTTATTCTAAGCGAGATGTTTGCCTTGGATTTAAAAAACCCGTAAGTGAAGGCTTGCGGGTTTTTTGTTTTAAATGCTTTAAATCAGCTAGAAGATAAAGCATTGACCAATTCAATTCGGATGAAGATAAAGTTGATTAACTTGGTTTTTAAGCAGCCATTTTTCGGCATTCTTCTGCACAACGGCGACAGGCTTCTGCACATTGCTGACAATGTTCATGTTGGTGCTGACTGCATTCCTCTGCGCAATAATCACAAGCCTTGGCACACAGCTCGCAGATTTCCTGCATAAAAGGCGATTGCTTCTGCTCCATACGCGCGCAGAGCTGACAAATATCGGCACAATCCAGACAACGCTGGATGCATTCACGCATCATTTCTACATGTTCTTCTTTTAAGCAGGCAGCTGCACAAGCAGTACAGGTGAGGGAGCAGCTCATACAGGTTTGAACACAATCTGACAAATGACTGGTATTCATCTTTTTCTCCTTAAGGCGATAAACATATTCATGACTGAATACGCTAAGCAGAAAAAGGAAAACACACTAGGTTAATTAGGTGAGAAAAAGTAAAGAATAACTTGGTTATGTAAAAGGATATACGAAAGAATCTTATATTCATCAAGCTTGAAAAATAAAATTCACTCGAGCAGAACTGGCAATATCCCAAAAATAAAACACCATTGAGGTGGTTAGTTCCTCAATGGTGAAAGTGTATACCTCGCTGATCTAATTATTCTGGAAGGCTGGATCGTCCTTTTTTTATTATGATGTTTCTCATTAATACAGGCGACTACCGGCAAGACTGATCCGTTTGAGTAAATGGTGCTGATCGGCTGGAAAAGGACGACTGGAATGTAAAGTCTCGGAATTTTCTTGTTCATAAGCATCTAAGAAAATTGCCGATTGAAACAAAATTAAAAAAGTAATGATCGAAAGTTTATAAATAACCTTGTATTTTTATTATTCTATTGATTATGAATCATTTAAGGTATTGTGCTGTGAATTGTGTTTATTTAGCTGAGTAAATTTCAGCAGTTTAATGCGCACAAAAGGCCTGATTAAAGTATTCAAACAGCTGCGGTGTCTGGATCCATAATGCCACCGACAGAGCAAATAAAAGCAAGAGCGCCACAGCAATCGAGATTTTGAGTATGAGCATAGAATCAGTCATGCACAATTTGCTCCTCATTGACCCAGAAATGTACCAATACGCCAAAAATGCTTAAGGCAATCGACAGCATCCAGACAGCATTATAATTACCACTCAAGTCATGATTGACTCCACCAAGATAACCACCGAAAAACGAGCCGACCTGATGGGTAAAAAACACGATACCGCTGAGCATGGTCAGGTATTTCACCCCGAACATATTCGCCACAATGCCGTTGGTGAGCGGAACGGTCGATAGCCAGAGTAATCCCATAATGACACCAAAGGCATAGACTGTCCATGTGCTCAGTGGCAGCATGAGAAAGGCAGTAATTGCGATCCCGCGTAAGCCATAGAGACCCATCAACAAATGCGGTTTGGAATATTTACCCCCGAGCCAGCCTGCAGTATAGGTGCCGACCACATTAAATAGACCCACCAATGCCAGAAAAATAGTCCCTGTGGTGGCATTAAAATCGTGATCAATCAGATAACCCGGCAGGTGAATGCCAATAAATACCACCTGGAAACCGCAGACAAAAAAGCCCATAGACAGAAACCAGAAGGGTTTATGATTTTTCACTACCAGCAGAATCTGTTTAAAACTGAGGGACACTTTATTGGGTGTAGATGCTGCATTTGGATGAATATACATTGGTGCTTTCAGCATCCAGGCCAGTGGTACAATCAGGGCAATCAAAATCGCACTGACCACCAATGCTCCTGACCAACCGACATTCTGTAACAGCAACAGGGTCGAAGGCAGCATGATAAACTGGCCAAAAGATCCGGCCGCACTGGCAATACCCATCGCCAGACTGCGTTTTTCTGGTGGTGCAGCACGTCCTACAGCAGACAGTAAAACCGGAAAAGATGTTGCAGACAGGGCCAGACCTAAAATCAGGCCCACACTCAGATTTAACAGCAGTCCAGTAGAACTGACCGCCATGAGTAGCAAGCCCACGGCATAGAGTGCCCCACCTAAGGCAACGACAATCTTGCTGCCATATTTATCTGCGAAGGCTCCAGTAATGGGTTGTACTGCTCCCCAGATCAGGTTTTGCATGGCAATCGCCAAGCTAAAAACATTATGTCCCCAACCAAATTCATCACTCATCGGCACCAGATAAAGACCAAATGCATGACGTACGCCCAATGACAATGCCAGAATGATAGCGGAGCCAATCAGCATAAAAATAAGCGCTTTGGAAAATGGAGTATCGGACATAGGGCAGGCAGGCAGATAAAGTCAGCGCTTATAGTATTCGATTCAGGTAAAGGAGGCGATAAAATAAAAATTGATCGAAAGATAAATTTTTTTTATCAATATTTTAAGCCTAAAAAAACGGCCGAAGCCGTTTTTCTGAAACCTGATATTGAACTTAGAAACGCATGCCAATACCTGCATAGGCCAGAATCGGATTAATCTCAATATCTGCCTTGGAACGAATCAGTTCGCCCAACGTACTATCAGTGACGGTAATGGTTGTATCATTTTTCAGATGTGCGTAGGAGACTGAGCCGACCGCAAACCAGGTATCATTAAAGTCATAACTGAAGCCAACCGTAGCGACAGGGGCAAAGACATCTGAGGCTTCAAGTTTTACTTTAGGATCGGCTTCACTTAGCTTACCTTCAAGGGAAGCACCAGCATTGCCTTGTTTAATATTGGCAATCATATGTCCAGCAGCAATCAGGTCCTGCTCGGTACGCGAGTTGATTTCCAGTTCATTAAAATAGGCATACATCACACCTAAGCCGACATAAGGACGAAATTTATTCACTCCGGTTTTACCAAAGTGATACTGGAATTCAACGGCAGGTGTCCAGGCACGGGCCGAGGCAGCAGGGCCATAGGCTTCCAAGTCTGTAATCAGAAGATCATTGGCCAATTCAAGGTTGCCTAAGGCACCCCCCAGGGGGGTTGCGATGGCCGAAAATGGGGCATAGATTTTACCACTGCCTTGTAAATCCACTTTGGGTGGAATACCAGCTTTCACTTCAAAGGAAATATGATCAGTAAAATAGTAATTGGTCATGATGCCTAAAGTCGTAACATCATCGGCTTCCAGACCAGTCCCTGGATTATTCCATTGTTCTAAACCTTGAATGGTGGCTTGCCCACTGAGGGGAGCCGAGATTTCGGGTAGGTTTAAAGCTAAATCGAGTAAAGGCGGGATTTTATAACCTTCACGAATATTGTCGCGTACAGTACTTGACTTGACTGCCCCGACATCACTTACTTCACCATTTTTGACCGCAGTATTGACTGCAAAAGATTGGGCCTTACCTTGTGGCATCACATGCAGTGCACCCACAGACACAGAAAAGCGTTTAAAGCCATCTCCATCCTGTAGACTAAAATAAGGCGAATCTGCGTGGGCGACCATAGGTAAAGTGGCAAGGCCTGCCATACATGCCAGCATTGTTTTCATTGATTTGGAACTCCATGTCCAGTGTATTTATTCGTTTTTCTAGTTCACTAATTATGTGAACTTCATTAAAAAATTCAGTTATAGAACAATAGATCAAAGGTTAACCATCGGTTAAGATTGGTAGCTTTTGTGTGTTTTTTGTATGCAAGGTTTGAGCTGTTAACAAAGAAACATCTGTAAAATAAGTCTTTTAAAATGTAGACAGTTAGTTTAAGTAGAGAAAAATCTGGTTTTTATCTCAGCAGAATTTCGATTTTTTAAGTCCTCAATATAGGTTTTTGTTCCTGAATGAGGCCGATTTTTGCAGCAAGTCGTTTAGGAATGAATTGATTTTTTGCTTTCCGTGCTTGAGCTCCAAATAGCACTAACAGAATTTATCCAAGATCCTGCTACCCAGTTGCTTGAGTTTTTTTGTACAATAGGCGCATATATTATTGAGTGAATCATATGAGCACCCAAACACCTCCCAAAAAAAAGCCTCTGGTTAATTTACCTTTCCCGATCAAACAAGCGGAGCAAAATGCTGCGGAAGAAGTTCTGGAAGATTTAAGACCAAGACCGCAGCGTTATGCTGACCGTACCTGGATGCCGCCACGCGGTACGCGTCGTTCAATGGGTAAACGTTAATTGGTCGAACTCAAAAAGCTATGATGAGTCATGGCTTTTTTTGTGTAAATTTTTAGATATTCAGCAATTAATATTTCATCTATTTCCTTATTTCTCGAGCAGATAAAACCCTGGCCAGATTTTTCTCATTTCTCATTTCTCATTTGCATGATCTTGATCGAATACATGCAGCATCTCAAAAAGCTCATCGCTAGGGCGTGTCCTCATTTGAAAAATTGGTTTTAAATACTTAAAATCCTCCTTTAAGCTCTTTTGATTTCTATATTTTTTCAATGGCACGTACTCTTCTCACCGATGATATCTGGCAGCAAATTCAAGATACTATGCGATTACACGGTTGTTACTGTTCAAAGAATAGTAGAAATATCATGGAAGCGATCTTATGGAAACTGCGTACAGGCGCCACATGGCGTGATATTCCCCAAGAATTTTGTCCTTGGCAAACTGCTTACAATCGCTTTAATCGTTGGGCAAGCAAGGGATTGTGGGATAAATTTTTTTTAGATTACGAGGCATCTTGGATCAAGAATGGGTATTCATTGACGGAAGCTACATACGCGTGCATCAACATGCAAGTGGAGCTCGGCATGGTTTCGAAAGAGCAATTGGACAATCACGCGGTGGACGAACAACAAAAATACATCTTGCAACCGACGCGAATGGATTACCGATTGATTTTAAAATCACTGAGGGTGACGTCCACGACAGTCAAGTTGCAAAACAACTGATTGATACGGTAGACGAGGCAACTTATCTCATTGCTGATAAGGGGTATGATGCTGAGCACATTAGAATATATGCCAAGAACAAGAATATGATTCCCATTATTCCATTGAGATCAAACAGTAAGAGATCGAATAAGGAATTTGATAAATATCTATATAAATTAAGACATTTAGTTGAAAATGCTTTTGCGAGATTAAAACATTTCCGTGCTATTGCAACTCGATTTGATAAACTGGCACGCAATTATAAATCTATGATTCGTATAGCCTGTATATTTATTTGGTGCAAAGCCAAATGAGGACACACCCTAAGCAGAATAAAATAATTAGTTGATCTATTGACCTTGCACATCTTATACCCATAAAAAAAGCCAATTCAGAAATTGGCTTTTAGAGAGATAAGTTATTAGCGAATGCTTTTACGTGCTTTATTTTCCGGTTTTGGTGGGGCAATTTCTCGCTGTTCTTGCCAGACATCAATAAAGTCTTTTTCATTAATATTATACAGCTCAAGTAGCGCTAAAATCACACCCCCAAACAGCATGGCACCTTCGGAATGACTCTGAAAATCGACCAGTTTGGTATTTAGATTATGCAGGATATCTTCAATTTCGAAGACCCGTTCCCGCCCATTGCTGTCGGTCGGATAGATCTGGGTATTTAAAATAATCCTCGCCAGACTTTTTTCATTTTCGGTCAATGGCAATTCTTCAATCAGTTCATCAGTCGCAGGATTTAAAATGACTGAATCGCGAAAAATCGTATGTAGGAAGTTTGCGCTTAATTTGGGTAGAGGCTTTTCCACAAAAGGGCGGAAAGATTGCGGGAAAATGACATTGCGTGAAATGCCTTTAAACATCGGTGCAATTTCTTCGACTTTATAACCTGCGATCCCGCATCCTAAAGACGTAATAAAATATTTATTTTTAGAATGGTTTTTGGTGTAAATCTTGAAGTCATCAATATAGTGCTGGATTTGTGACAACGGCATTTGCTGCAAATGCTCGTTCATGGTGGGAATCGCATAGCTTTGACCCGACCAGCCACGACCGACGCCCATCACTGCACCAAAATGCTCAAGCGCTGTTCTTGCTGCACCTGCACCATGCTGTCCAGCCAGATTGCTGCCAAAAACAAACACGGTATTTTCCGGAAGGGATTTAACAATACTTTCATCGTGATAGTGGTAAGTCATAATTGTCTATTCGAGGCCATCCTGATCTTCATGTTGCCTTTGATCGGGGTTGGGGTCAAGTAAAAAGCAGGGATGGCCTGAATGTTGAAAGACTGACTAAATATGAGAATTCTCAACATATTTCTCGACTGTCATCATCTGTTGGATTTCGGTATTTTGGCTATGGAATCTGCTCCGGCAAGTCTGAAATCTGCTAAAATTCCTGATCCGCATTCGAGTTGAGACATGTAGCTGTGACTGATAAGCAACCCTTTGAATTAGTAACCAGTTATCAACCCGCAGGTGATCAGCCACAGGCCATTGAAAAGCTGGTCAAGGGTATTGAACAGGGCTTTCATGATCAGCTTTTACTGGGCGTTACCGGGTCGGGTAAGACTTATACCATGGCCAATGTAATTGCACAGACCCAGCGTCCGACCATTGTCATGGCACATAACAAAACGCTGGCTGCACAGCTTTATGGCGAATTTAAAGCATTTTTCCCGAATAACGCCGTCGAGTATTTTGTCAGTTATTATGATTATTATCAGCCGGAAGCTTATGTGCCATCTTCAGATACTTTTATCGAGAAAGATGCCGCAATTAATGACCATATTGACCAGATGCGTCTTTCCGCGACCCGATCATTATTAGAACGTCGTGATGCAATTATTGTCGCATCAGTTTCTGCAATTTATGGTTTGGGTGATCCGAATGCCTACATGAGCATGTTGCTGCATGTGGTGGAAGGCGACCGCATTGGTCGTGATGACATTATCCGCCGTCTGGTCGAAATGCAGTATTCGCGTAATGAACTGGAATTTCTGCGCGGTACTTATCGTATTCGTGGGGAAATTATCGATATTTTTCCGGCAGAATCGGATCAGGATGCCATCCGGATTGAACTGTTTGATGATGAAGTCGACTCCATCCGCTGGTTTGATCCACTGACCGGAAAAATGGTGCGCAAAGTCCCGCGGGTGACGATTTATCCCAAAAGTCACTATGTCACGCCAAAAGACAATTTATCCCGCGCGATTGAAACCATTCGGGAAGAACTCAAAGAACGACTGGTGTTCTTTCGTGAAAATGACAAATTGCTGGAAGCGCAGCGGATTGAACAGCGTACCCGTTATGATCTGGAAATGATGCAGCAGTTGGGCTATACCAATGGCATCGAAAACTACTCGCGTCATTTGTCTGGACGTCCTTCAGGCGAGGCGCCGCCAACCTTGTTCGATTATATTCCCGATGATGCCTTGCTGATTATTGATGAATCGCATGTGACTGTGCCACAAATTGGTGCCATGTATAAAGGCGACCGTTCGCGCAAAGAAAATCTGGTGAATTACGGCTTCCGTTTGCCAAGCGCGCTAGATAACCGCCCGATGAAATTTGAAGAATGGGAACGCATTGTCCCGACCACCGTTTATGTCAGCGCAACGCCAGCACGTTATGAACTGGAAAAATCGCAGCAGATTGTCGAGCAGGTGGTACGTCCGACCGGTCTGATCGATCCTGAAATTGAAATTCGTCCGGTACTGACGCAAGTCGATGATGTACTTTCAGAAATTAATCTGCGCAAAGATATCAATGAGCGGGTACTGGTCACCACCTTGACCAAGCGCATGGCAGAAGACCTGACCTCTTATTTAAAAGAGTACGGGATTAAGGTCGCTTATTTACACTCGGATATCGACACCGTTGAGCGCGTCAAGATTATTCATGAGCTGCGTACTGGCGTACACGATGTGCTGGTCGGGATTAACCTGCTGCGTGAAGGTCTGGATATGCCGGAAGTGTCACTGGTTGCGATTCTGGATGCCGATAAAGAAGGTTTCCTGCGTTCTGAGCGTTCTCTCATTCAGACTATCGGGCGTGCTGCGCGTAACCTGAAAGGGAGGGCGATTTTGTATGCAGATCGAATAACTGACTCAATGCAAAAAGCCATTGATGAGACAGATCGACGTCGTGCCAAGCAGATTCAGTTTAATGAAGAGCATGGTATTACTCCGCGTAGCGCAGTCCGTCAGGTAATCAAGGAAATTGATACCGGTGAAATATTGGATGATGATTCAATTGAATTGAAAGCTTCTGATCAGGCGCGCGCGATCAGTGCAGATGAACGACATATCATGGCAGACCCGAAAATGTTTGCGAAGCATATTAACAAGCTTGAAAAGGAAATGCTGAAAGCCTCTAAAGAGTTACAGTTTGAGCAGGCTGCACGTCTGCGTGATGAAATTTTGCGCTTAAAAGCCCAGATGTTTGATTGATTTTTTTTACATGAAGTTTTATTTCGATGACCTAAAGTCAATCATAAACCAAACATAATGTAACAAATCAAGTGCTTGGATAAGGCTATTGTAAGAACAGAAAATTTTTAAATAAATATTTTGTGAACATATAATAGGTATTTTTATGACAACTCAAAATTCTTCAGGTAATGGATTGAAGCTGGCAAAAATTGCTGTGGGTAGTGCGGTTCTTCTCGGTTTGGGCGCTGCTACTATGGCCTATGCGAAAGAGGAGCCATTACCGACTATTGAGAAAGTTGAACTGGACCGTTATCTGGGAACATGGTACGAAGTAGCACGCAAGCCTTTGTATTTTCAAAATAAGTGTGATCGTGATGTCACAGCGACCTATACTTTAAATGAAAATGGCAATATCGTGGTGGATAACCGCTGCATTAAAAAAGATGGTAGACAAACCCAGTCGCTGGGCGAGGCATTTGTGCAAAATCCACCACAGAATACCAAGTTAAAAGTCAGTTTCTTGCCGGACTTTATTCGCTGGATTCCGGTCGCTCGTGGCGATTATTGGGTCTTAAAACTGGATGAAAATTATCAAACTGTTCTGGTCGGTGAGCCTAAACGTAAATATATGTGGATACTCTCACGTAATCCACAACTGGATAAAAATGTGGTGAATGAATATTTGCAATATGCACAGTCTGTGGGTTATGACCTGAGTGATGTGATTCATACCAAACAAACGCAAAGATAGAAATATCTTCTTAATCGAAACCATGCTTAGGCATGGTTTTTTATTTTTATGAGCAAAAATATATTTCAAAGTAGGGTAGTGATTTCACTTTAAATAGATGAAGCATCAAGCTTTCTAGTGTACTAATCGTTATAATGCCGGCGAATGAAAGTAGAGTTTGACTATGTATAAAGGCATTGCGTTATCTGTATTGGCCTCGGTGGTTTTCGGGGTGCTCTATGTATTTACGCCTTTCTTGCAGCCTTTAGATAGTGAACAGACCTTTGCCTGGCGCATGCTGGCCACAATTCCGTTTTTAACTGCCTTTATGTGGTGGTCGGGTGATCTGCAACATATCAGCAGTATCTTTAAGCGGGTTTTGCAGCAACCTGCCTTGTTGATCTGGCTGCTGATCAGCTCCCTGTTATGTACCACACAATTATGGCTGTTCTTGTGGGGCCCTATCAATGGTCGTGGCCTAGAAGTCTCACTCGGCTATTTTTTGTTGCCTCTGGTGATGGTGCTGGTCGGCTGTATGCTCTATAAAGAGAAATTATCATCATTCCAGATGGTCGCTGTCGCTTTGGCGGTATTGGGTGTGGGGCATGAGATCTGGCGAATTGGTTCAATTGCATGGGAAACGGTCTATGTGGCTTTGGCCTATCCTTTGTATTTCTTCATGCGGCGTAAATTTGCTACGGATCATCTGGGGGGCTTCTGGTGGGATCTATTTCTGATTTTGCCCGCTGCATTTTATCTGGGTTTTATTTATAGCGACTCGATGCAGCTCATGTTAAATCATTCTCATTTAATCTGGGCAGTATTGGTATTGGGTTTTTTGAGCGCACTGGGACTCGGTAGCTATATTCTCGCCAGCCGATATTTACCCTTTGTGATCTTTGGATTGTTGAGTTATCTGGAACCTGTGCTGTTGGCCTTTGCCTCGATGGCTTTGGGGGAGCGTGTGGAAGCTGGCGAGTGGCTGACTTATATTCCAATTTGGCTTGCCGTATTGGTGCTGGTGATTGAAGGAATTCTGCATCTATTTAAGCAGCGTAAACAGCAATTAGCGCTTAAAAAAAATCTGGCAAACTATCAGGATCGACTAGACTCTTAAAATTAAAAAGAGATCGAATGAATAAACAACATTTAACAAATTTCTGCTCCGTACGGGAAAACGCATGCTTTTAAAATTTTTGAATGCAAAATCATTTAGCTAATTGCAACTATTTCCCAGATTTATAGTGAATATACGTTAAAAACCACTCGTCTCGGTGAGCTTTTGATTCAAAGTTGCCTCCAATTCCATTACAATTATGGGGTTTTGAAATTTATGCCTAGATTTACAATTAATTAGAGGACGTATCTGTGAGCAAAGACACTATCGTTGCCCTACATGCAGAGCACCAAGGTCGCTGGAAAAACCGTGAAGAACTTGCGGAACGCATGATTGCCCTTGTTGGTCAGTTATATCGTGAAAAAAATATTGTAGCTACAGTTTATGGTCGCTCTTTAATTAACCGTTCTGTGATTCAGATCTTGAAAGCACACCGCCGTACTCGCGTACTCGATGTTGAACTTTCGGTTGTAAATACATTCCCAATTCTTGAAGCATTGGCGAAAGTTGAGAACATCGGTTCTGCTGAAGTTGATCTAGGTAAACTTGCTGTTGAATTTAAAGAAAAAGGCGGCGACATCGATGCATTTGTTGCAGACGCTGTTAAATCTCTAGAAGGTAATGCTGCTGCTGTAGAACATAAAGACGTAGTTCTTTATGGTTTCGGTCGTATCGGTCGTATCCTGGCACGTTTGATGATTGGTCAATCAGGTCTGGGTCGCGGTCTTAGCCTGAAAGCAATCGTGGTTCGTAAATCATCTGATGGTGATTTGGAAAAACGTGCATCTCTACTGCGTCGTGACTCGATTCATGGCCCATTTGCAGGCACGATTTCTGTAGATGAAGAAAACGAAGCAATTATTGCAAACGGTAACTTCATTAAAGTGATCTATGCGTCTAATCCTTCTGAAGTGGATTACACAGCATATGGTATTAACAATGCACTTGTAATCGACAACACTGGTAAATGGCGTGATGCTGAAGGTCTTGCTCAACACCTGAAATGCCCGGGCGCTGCTCGTGTTATTTTGACTGCACCTGGTAAAGGTGACATGAAGAATGTGGTTTACGGTGTGAACCAGGCGGACATCCTTGCTGAAGATAGCATCATCTCTGCTGCAAGCTGTACGACTAACGCAATTACTCCAACACTGAAAGTATTGCATGATAAATACACCGTGTTAAATGGTCATGTTGAAACAGTTCACTCGTTCACAAACGACCAGAACTTGATCGATAACTACCATAAAGCGGACCGTCGTGGCCGTGCTGCAACATTGAACATGGTTATTACTGAAACTGGCGCAGCGAAAGCAGTTGCTAAAGCGCTGCCAGCACTTCAAGGTAAATTGACAGGTAATTCTGTACGTGTTCCTACGCCAAATGTATCACTTGCAATTCTTAACCTGACTTTAGGTCAAGACGTTGATCGTGATGAAGTAAACGAATATATTCGTCAGATTTCAATCGGTTCGATCCTTCAAGGTCAAATCGGTTATACCAACTCGACTGAAGTGGTCTCTTCTGACTTTATTGGTTCACGCACTGCAGGTGTATTTGACGCGCAAGCAACAATCACTTCAGGCAACCGTTTAACTGCTTATGTTTGGTACGATAACGAAGTGGGTTATAGCTGCCAGGTATTACGTATTGCTGAACAAATGGGCGGCGTAAGCTATCCTAAAGTTCCTGCAGAAACAAATGCATAATTTGTTGATGTAGTTTAAAAAAGAGTCTCTATGGAGGCTCTTTTTTTATACTTATTTTTTATTGAAGTCGGGTGGATTCGATTCAATCACGAAATGTAAATCAGCTTGCTGACGAAATATTAATCTGTTAGCTTACAAAGAGTAAGTATATTAAAATCAGTAAGTAATAAAATCCCGAGATAGATTTATGACAAATTATGCAATTAGTCCGTTACTAGGGCAGGTTTTATCAACTGAATGTCCATCACGTGAAATATTGGAACATCTTGCCAATAAATGGTCGGTCTTGGTGTTGCGTTGCCTGAGTGAAGGTGTGCATCGTTTTAGTGAACTGAAACAACGGATTGAAGGGGTGAGTGAAAAGATGCTCTCCCAGACTTTAAAAGTGCTGGAACAAGATGGTTTTGTGCTCAGAACGGTTTATCCGGTTGTGCCACCAAAAGTGGAATATCAGTTGACCATTACCGGTTCACAAGCTGCAGATAAAGTGATGCAAATGATTCACTGGATTGAACGTGGTTTACCAGAAATTTTAGAAAATAAACAACGTGTTGCCAAATAGAAGCTAAATTGCTTTTGGGGTAGCAAGAGATGAAAAAGTCAGAAAATCTGTTGGCTACTTTACTGGCAGTGTATGCAATCATTTTAGTTTTATGCATTGCGATTTATGCAATCTTCAAACTTTTAGATGTTGATATTGCTTTAGCGACCAATCTCTTGCTTTGGTCAGCAACGATCTTTGCACCGCTTGCAATATTAATGACCTATACCAGTTGGCGAGAGCAGAAAGGGGTAGAAGTAATTGCTAATTATTGTAAAGGACTAGTTATTCAACTTGTTGAGCTTGAGCATCTTAGTAATCAAATATGTAATTATTTAATTTATAAACCTGATCGAAATGAAAGTATAAAAATATTGAATAAAAAATTTATATCTATATTTAATGAGCAAGAAGATGCTTTTAAATTTTTAGGTAAAGCAATATCTGATGGAGAATTAAAAGACCAAATTAGGAGATTTCAAAATCAATGTTTGCTTAACTATGTAAGATATAACGCACTGGTTGGTAGTGAAAATTTGGAACATATCGCGAATATTACACCTCAATTAGGTAGTATTCATCGAGAACAAAATTCTAATCTTAGAACAGAGTTAATGAAGTATGTACTTTACCAAAAGGAATAAACCGATCGATTTATTCCTTTGTGAATCAAGCATTTTGCATTTTCTTAAAATCCAAGCGATCAATCAGTAAAATTCCAATCGAGAAAATAAAGCCAAGGATCACGCAACCGATCCATTCAAACTGCTCCCAGGCATAGACTGCACCAAGCGAACCTAAAGCGGCACCACTAAAGTAAATCGTCATATAGACTGCATTAATACGTGAACGCGATTTAAGATCAATCCGATAAACCAGATTCTGATTCAAAACATGGAAGGCTGTCAGACCAAAGTAGGCCATCAGCACACCAATCGCATAGATTACAATATTGTGCTGGGCAAAATATAAGGGCAGTGTAGAGCCGAACATCAGGACAATGCATAGCTTGGCGACCAGATTTTCTCTACCTTGTCCTACGGTTTTGCCTGACCAGCTTGATGAATAAATCCCGATCACGCCCAGTAAGCCAAATAACCCAATTTCGAAATCGGTGAAATAATAAGGTGCATTGCCTAATACAAAAGTCATCGAGGTAAAGATCATCGATAAAATTCCAAAACCCAAGGCACCCGCACAGGCACGCCGGATTAAATGTGGATTCTGACCTGCAAGGCTAAACAAAGAGCGGTAAATGTCACCAATAGTTAAGCCTGCCTGAGCTTGAGTATCGGGTAGTTTTTTCCACATGAGTGCTGCAAAGAGCAAGGTGATCACACCGCTGGATAAATACACACCTTCCCAAGACCAGTAAGTGGAAACAAAGCCGGCAAAGGTACGTGACAGAATAATTCCCATCACCAACCCACTCATCAGCTTACCCACTGTAGCAGCGCTGGATTCAGGTGGGCTAATGGTCGATGCAAAAGGAATTAAGATCTGCGCCGAGATTGCGCCAAAGGTGGCACACAAGGTAAACAGATATAACATTGATAAAGTCGTACTGAATGAAAGCAATATCTGCGAAATGGCTGCAAAGACCATCAGGTTAACGATCAGTTTGCGTTTATTCAGAAAGTCTCCCAAAGGAACCAAAAGCATTAAGCCGAGGACATAACCAATCTGTGCAATCACCACGGCAAAACCGGCCTGACTGGTACTAATGCCCAGACTTTTCTCGATTGAATAGATCAGAGGCTGGTTAAAATAGGCAGAGCCTGCACATAAGCCACATGCCATTGCCATCAATAATACAAATTGTGATGACAATGGACTGACAGATTTCCTTTCTGAATTGCTCATAGGCCCGACTCTTTTAACATTGCCTACACTATAGGCAGTTGCACGACAAAGCAGAAATAATTAAAAACAATCAAGTGATCATTAAAAAGTATATTAAAACAAAAGCATAGAGCTTAGTTTTGAAACTTATCAAAAATTAATGGCTGTTCAATAACATGACAGGATTAAATAAGCGATCTTCATGGAATAGCATATAAATATAGTCGAGAAATTCTTTAAAATATGGCAGAATATGGGGTTTTAAAGTTTTTAGAGGATTGGCAATATGCGCTTTGTTGATGAAGCAGTCATTACCGTAGAGGCTGGCGACGGTGGCAATGGCGTAGCCAGTTTTCGCCGTGAAAAATTCGTGCCATTTGGTGGTCCAGATGGTGGTGATGGTGGTCGTGGTGGCAGTATTTATATACAGGCTGACGACAACACCAGTACGCTAGTTGATTATCGTTATACACGTAAATTCCGTGCAGAACGAGCAAAAAATGGCCGTGGGGCGAACTGTGCTGGTCGTGGCGGTGAAGACACCGTATTAAAAGTTCCAGTCGGAACAACAATTGTAGATGTTGAGTCTGGCGACATTATTGGCGATTTGATCGAAGATGGTCAACGCGTGAAAGTGGCAGCAGGCGGTGACGGTGGTTTAGGAAATACGCACTTTAAATCATCGACCAACCGTTCACCACGTAAGTGTACGCATGGTCAAAAAGGCGAATTCCGTGAAATCCGTCTGGAGCTTAAAGTTCTGGCAGATGTGGGCTTGCTGGGTATGCCAAATGCGGGTAAATCAACCTTCATTCGTGCAGTATCGGCGGCAAAACCAAAAGTGGCAGATTATCCATTTACCACCATGGTGCCAAACCTGGGTGTGGTCGATGCCGATAGTCACCGTTCATTCGTGATGGCCGATATTCCGGGTCTGATTGAAGGCGCATCTGAAGGTGCAGGTCTGGGGATTCGCTTCCTGAAGCATCTGGCACGTACCCGTATCTTGTTACACATCGTTGATGTACAACCGATTGATGGCTCAGATCCGGCACATAATGCCAAAGCAATTATGAAAGAGTTAGAAAATTTCTCCCCAACACTTTCAAAACTGCCGATCGTATTGGTGCTGAATAAAGTCGACCAATTGGCTGAAGAAACACGTGAAGAATGGTGTACTCATATTCTTGAAGAATTGCAGTGGGAAGGCCCGGTTTTTGAAACTTCTGGCTTAACCGCTGAAGGTACCAAAGACGTGGTTTACTACCTGATGGATCAGATCGAAGAGCAGCGTGAACGCGAAGCTGAAGATCAAGAATATGCAGCAGAAATGAAAGCATTCCGTGATCAGCTTGAAGCTGAAACACGTGAACAAACCATCGCTGCAAAAGAAGCGTATCGTGAGATGCGTCGTCAGCAACGTCTTGCCGGTATTCTGGGCGACGATGAAGATGATGAAGATGGCGATGATGATAGTGATGTGGAAGTGTACTACGTACGCTAATCTCTGAGAGAAGAGTCTGAGGACAAGATGATAGAAGTGGTAGATGGGCAGCGTCAGCTCAAGGGTTGTAAACGAATCGTTGTTAAAATCGGATCATCTTTACTCACAGCAAACGGACAAGGTTTAGATTTAGATGCCATCTCGCACTGGGCGGGACAAATCGCAGATCTACACAATGCAGGACACGAGATTATTCTGGTGTCTTCCGGTGCTGTGGCTGAAGGTATGGTGCGAATGAAACTTGAGAATCGACCCACCGATCTACCCAGTCTTCAGGCTTGTGCTGCCATTGGTCAGATGGGCCTGATTCATACCTGGTCAAGCGTACTGGAGAAACACCAGATTCGAACGGCGCAGGTATTATTGACCCATGATGATCTGGCAGATCGTCGCCGCTATCTCAATTCATGTGATGCTTTGCAGAACCTGATTGACTGGCGCGTGATTCCGGTGATTAATGAAAATGATACCGTTTCTACCGATGAAATCCGCTTTGGTGATAACGACACGCTGGCTGCCATGGTGGCAGGTCAGGTGCATGCCGATCTTCTGATTATCTTAACCGATCAGGAAGGTATGTTTGACTCAGATCCACGCTCGAATCCAGATGCCAAACTGTTCCATACGGTACGTGCGATGGATGAGAGCCTGTTTGAGATGGCCGGTGGTGGTGGTAAATTTGGTCGCGGCGGCATGCTGACCAAAGTTCGTGCTGCACGACTGGCGGCAAAGTCCGGTTGTCCGACCTTAATTGCAAGCGGTGATAGTGATGCTGTGCTATCTCGTCTGATGTCTGGTGAATTGTTAGGAACCTTGTTTGTGACTGACAAAGATCGGATGACCGCGCATCAGCAATGGTTGGCAGCACACCTGCAAACGGCAGGTCGTTTGGTAATTGATGATGGTGCGGTAAAGGCCATTAAAGACAATCATCGTAGCTTGTTGCCTGTCGGCGTCAAAGCGGTTGAAGGACATTTTGAGCGCGGTGATGTGGTGGAATGTGTGGATACACAAGGTCACCGAATTGCAGTCGGTCGTGTTAACTTTAGTTCGCGTTCGGCAGATATTGTACGTGGTCTGGCTTCTGATAAAGTGCATCAGGTTCTAGGTGAAGCACGTTCACTCGAGATGATTCACCGCAATCATATGGCAATATACTAGCAAAAACTCACCATAACCAAACATAACGCTAAGGCTTGATTCTGTAAGGGATTGAGCCTTTTTCTTGTGTGATGCAATAACATGCAATAAACTGCGGTGAGAGGTTAAACGGAGGTTAAATGGGAGGTTAAAAAAATTAATCGCCATAAATTCTAAAGCCTCTTAATTGTATGAATTATTGAGGAAATAATAATGCTGTCTAAATTGCAAATTGATGCTATTAAGCCAACCTCCAAGCTACAGAAAATTAATGATAGTGAGATGCTGTACTTGTTTGTTTCCCCAACAGGTCGCAAAACTTGGAAAGTGCTATATACGCTCGATGGAAAGAAAAACACAATCACACTGGGCGAATATCCAACGGTGCTGAATGCTAAAGATGCACGTTTAAGACGTGATGAGATAAAAAAACAAATATCAGAGGGCATTAACCCGACTGAGCAAAAACGACAAGAAAAGATTAAAGATTTATCAGAGATGAGTTTTGCAGACTTGATAAGGCTTTACATGGAAAAGGTCACACCACACAAAAGAGGTGGACGTGTGGAAACCATTATCTTGAGTAACTATATAAAATCATTTCCCCGATTGATGAAAAAACCAGTAAACCAACTGGGGCAGCTAGACATGATTCAATTTAGGGATGAACGGCTAAAAAAGGTTAAGAGTGCAACAGTAGCTAGGGATTTAGGCTTATTGAGTGCTGTATTCAAGTATGCACGACAAGAACTAAGAATTATGACCAACTCCCCACTGGACGACATAGCCAAGCCGAAGCAGTCACCTAGTAGAAATAGACGTATCTCTCAGGATGAAATAGACCAAATTTTGCAGGCATTCAAATATGATGGATGTTCTCAACCAGTCACTAAAAAACAGCAGACCGCTTGGGCATTTCTATTTGCAATTGAAACGGCGATGCGAGCAGGCGAGATAACAGGCTTAAAGTGGGCAGACGTTTACGACAAGCATGTTGAGCTTGAACTCACAAAGAACGGCACAGCTAGAAAAGTCCCTTTATCTAAGCGAGCCATTGAGCTTCTAAGTTATATGCGAGGTATAGATGAAACTGATGTGTGTACCGTTAAAAGCAAGGTTGGGGATGGTGAAGTGGGCAGAGGTGCATTGTCAGCATATTTTAATCAAGTGGTGAAAGGTAAATTAAAAATTAATGACTTAACTTTCCATGACACCCGACATGAAGCTATTTCACGGATGGTTAAAAATGCAAAACTCTCAGTAGAGGTACTGGCAAAAATCACAGGTCATAAAACCATAAATATTTTAATTAATACCTATTACAACCCTGATATTGAAGAACTAGCCGACCACCTACACAAAGAGGATGACCCCGACATTATTCCATTTAAAAAGACAGTGTAAGCGACAAGCTAGGACGTTCAATAACTTTCTATTACATGATTATTTGATATATTCAGATTGCTAAGTCTAGGTTAGCTCCCGAAAGTCGGACACCCAATCCGATTGGCTTAGCAGCTTTTTTGAGGGATGCTGTGGGAGGCATAATGAACACAATCATTGCTGAATTACAATCCGAATCAAGAAATTATATTAATTCATTGGAAGCTATAGACTTAATCGCCAAGCACACAAACAATAATCACATGGATGTATGCCGATACTTGGTTAAAAAGGATTTTGCTTACTTTGTTGCAAGCTATTCTAGAAATGATTTATACGTTTATGAATCTGATACTGATTATCTAAGCACAGAAGAAGGCATTATTTTTGAAAAAACACATCAAATATTATGGGCTGTCATCAAGTTATTTGATTTAGAGTATGATAAAGAATCAACCTTAAATTCGTTTAACTATCCTCCTTTAAGGGAGTTTGACACCTTTTTTTGGAATGCAGACGACTTCTTTAATAAATCCATTGTAAAGAGCCTAAATATAACAATTGAAACTTGGGAAACGTATCGTCTACAACATCCAAAAGCTGATGGTTTTGATATAGCAAAATTTTTTAGACGTTTAGACGACTCACATATTAAAAGTTTACCTGAGTTGCCAAGTCATTTAAAAAAAATAATTTTCAATAAAAATAATATCTCAATTGAAGATTCGAGTTTGTTTTGCTATTCCATGAATGATGAGAAAAAATTTAAATTTTCAACTTTGGCAGATGAACACGCTATCAGCATGATATGGGATGCAATCGAAAGCGATGAATTGCAGTTAGATGAAGAAGAAAAAATACAAATAAGCGAACTTAAATTATTCCTTTATAAAAGGGAGTATGTAATCAGAGGGTTTAATGACGACCTAAGATATTTGCCTATTCAAAATCATGAAGTTAAAGACGAAGTCCAACAACTAAAAGACCAACTAGCCCAAGCACGGCAACGCATTCAAGAATTGGAAGCAAACCAAAGTATAGACAATCAACCGTTGCATCCTCGCACTCGAAATGGAGCATATAAGATTATTGCCGTGTTAGCTAATATGGCAGAGCTACCTGACGAACCTTTTACGGCTTTTAACATGATACAGGCACACGCTAATTCAATAGGCTTGGAAGTACCCGAGAAAGATACTACTGCTGGCTGGCTTAAAGATTCTAAAAATACTTAGATTCTAATTAGAACGAAAGTGATTCTAATTAGAACAAAACAATAAAAAACAAAAACATACTGCACCTAAGCAATAACGCTTTCCAACTTGCAAGGGTGCAACATGTCAGCACATGAAAAATACGCTCGTATTAAACAATTAGCGAGCGCACCATCTACCCCCGAAAAAATCTACACCATCAAGACAGGCGAGAACGCAGGCATGAAACGCAAAGTTAATGCCAAGCCTGAGCGCATCGGACTGCTACCAGTGACCGAAAAAACAATATGGACTTGGGTGCGTGATGGGAAATTTCCGAAGCCTTTAAAACTCTCAAGCAACGTCACTGTATGGCGCATGTCAGAGGTTGAGGCGTGGATTGAAGAACAAGCCGACCTTGCAACGATGGAGGCTTGAGCATGACTTATCCTGATTTTTCCAAAGCATTGAACCATTACAAAGCATTGAACCATTACAAAGCAATGGTGAAGCAGTACGGCGAAGAACATCCGATTGCAATACAGGCTTTTATGCTGGCGTTTGAACTCTCTCCACAGCAATTGAAAGATGAAGCGTACAAGATGGCCGAGCAGCACCTCCCGAAGCCAAGCGGATGCCTAGACAACGGCCAGCTAGTCTATAGCTCTAAAGACCTTGCAGATCACTACGACATTTCATTTAAGGAAGCAGAAACCAGCCTCTTAAACATGATGCAGCAGCGCAAAGAACACGGATTATCTACCGATGACGTTCTGAGCTTTGCCCTTGCGACCATGATCCGATGAGGGGGTGAAAAAGTGAAATATTTTCCAAAACAGCCAAAAACAGCACTGACAAAACTGACAAAACCTAAGAAATCGCATTTTTTTTCTGGAAAACAGCCAGAAACCACACTGACAAAACTGACAAAACCTAAAAGTGAGGGCCGAAAATGAATATTACTCAAGAGCAAAAGATTCTAAATCACCTCAAGCAAGGCCGAACAATCACGCCAATGGATGCGGTGAAGTATTACGACATTTATCGACTGAGCGCGGTTGTCCTAAAGTTACGCAGAGCTGGGCATCACATTATTCGGTATGACGAGCGCAACAGCTCAGGCAGAGGAACTCATGCACGGTATGAACTTATTAGTGAGGTGAAATCATGAAAGACTTTGTACTGGCTTCATATCGACCAATGAAAGACGCAGAAACCGAGGCGCATTTATTCGTGAATGATGATGCGATGGTATTTGTTGAACTTGATGCGGTGGACGGTGCAGAGCTGGAGATTTTAGCAACGCATGAAAAGTTGATGAAGAACCCCGATGCGGTGGACGTTGTGATTTTTCACTATGGCAGCTTAAAGACCTTGTTTGACAAGTTGGTAGAGGTGGTGAGATGAAAGAATTATTTTTAGACCTTGTTACTGGTGTATTGATGGGCATGTGCTTTGTCATATTTTGCTTTTTTATTGCAAGTTTAAGTAGTTCCGTTTACTCTAAAGACCTCTCAAAATCTAATAGCGTCACCCCACAGCGTCATTGTGGTTTTATTGTGCCTAAGTTTTGCCTAGCCTCTCAAGCTGTGCAAGAAACAAGCGCAAGCATCTCAGCCATGCAAACAAGGCTGTACTCCCTCTATGAGGGGATGACACGACAAAATAAGTCAGCAATGGCGAATATGTCGGGCGGTACTATTAGACCGAGAGTGAATCCCCTCACCATAATTTCTCAAGTTATGGCGAATCTCAAAAACTCAAAACTAATAGGAGGCAATCATGCCTAATCAAATCAATTCTACAAATACACCTAAAAAATACGATGCTGGCGACATGCACGACATTCAGTCGTTGGCTGCGTATGACATGAACTGGATGCAAAGCGCACTAAATCGAGTACGCCGTGACTTCATCAAGTTAAGTGCAGACTTACAGCAGCAAGGCATACATTCATGCCATTTCGATGAACTAAAAACCGCACTGGAGATGTACAGCTACCTAGCAGAGGAACGTCATAGCTTCCATGTGGAAATGTCAGAACAATATGAAAAAGAGTGGCAGAACACCAAAGGGGGTGCGAAATGAATGCAAAACCCCAACTAAATACACTTGCGCCAAGTATGAAAGAAGCGGAGCGCATGTTAGATATGCTGGATGCTGGCGGTGAATTTACCTTTCAAACCTTTGCTGATGCAGACAAAAACAAAAACCTTGTTCATATCTATCACGGCTCACTAGAGGCTCATTTTGACACCTTAGCGCGGCTGAATGGTCAAGGTGCAGGCGTATTCGTTACGGTCAATCAAACCGACTTACAAGGGCGTACAAGCGACAATGTAACGCGTGTGCGTGCGCTATGGGTGGATTTTGACACAGTAGACCATGCGCGATTAGATCGGCTGATGAATATGGATGGCATTCCACCCAACTTGATTATTGAGAGTTCCGCAGGCAAGCATCACGCTTACTGGATTATTGCCGAAAATGACGAGATTCCACTTAATCAATTTACTGAACTACAAAAGCGATTGATTCATCACTTTGCTGATGATGGTGCAGATAAAGCTATTCACGATTTACCGCGAGTTATGCGGCTAACTGGCTTCTATCACCGCAAGGGTGAGGCATTTATGACGCGTGTGGTGCATTCTGACGCGTGGTGTGATGCTGATGAATTAATTAGATGGGTGCAATCTCTACCCATGCCTGAGGTGGCAAAACCAAAGGCACAGGCAGAAAAACCACAAGCAAGACAAACACAACAAACACAACAAACACAACAAACACAACAAACACATTATAGCCTAGATTTTAAACAGGCTAAATTATTAGCGCGTGGTCGTTGGGAGGAGATTCTAAACCGTATTGGCTATCCAGTTACTACAACAGCACCTAAAGAGCATGGCGCATGTCCCGCGTGTGGCGGATCGGATCGGTTTAGATTCGACAACGAAAACGGCGATGGGTCGTTTATCTGCTCACAAGGCACAGGAGAGCCGATGGCAGGCGATGGATTCACACTACTGGAGCATAGTGGGAAATCAGCAGCAGAGGCATTGCAGGCAGTCAATCATGCGCTATCTGTAATGGGCTTGATTAGTGAGTATGACAGCAGCAAAACGGATCGTGAATGGAAAGAGCCAGTAAGCCAAAGGAGCGAATTACTACCAGTCCAGAAACTTACGCCAGAAATGCTACCGCTAGACATTGCTAAATACGTGTTTGATGAAGCAGAGCGCGCGGACAAGATGCCAGTGGATTTTGTTGCTGCATCGCTCTTGTCGTCACTTGGCTCGGTACTTGGGACAAAGGTAGCCATTAAGCCAAAACCTTTTGATGATTGGGTCGTGGTCGCGAACCTATGGAGTGCGATAGTCGGAACGCCAAGCATGAAAAAAACACCAGCTTACAATGCAGGGCTTCGACCAATTTCGAGGCTGATAGCAAAAGCCAAAGAAGAAGCTAGGCCCAAAGGCTCAGGCGTTATGACTGCAATCGTACCTCTAACTGATGAAGAAAAAGAAAAGGCAGAAAAGCAGCTTATTCAGGATCGGGCCGAGCAACTGGCAGCAGAGCAAGAACTCAAGGAGCTTAAAAAAGAGCTGGCAAAGGTAAAGGACGAAGTGGAGCGTAAAGCTATCATTTTGAAAATTGCCGAGCATCAAATTAAAGCCGAAGCCGAAGAAATCAGCAGTATGGCGAATGATGAAGAAGTCCCCGAAAAGCGATATAAAACAGACGATTCAAGTCCAGAGGCGTTATCTGACTTGGAGGCAAACAACCCTAATGGAATATTGGTATTCCGTGATGAGTTGGTCGGGCTACTGGCCTCACTGGATAAAGATGGCGGAACAGGTCGCGCATTTTATCTTGAGGGCTGGAACGGAACAAGCTCATATCAGTTAGATCGAATCATGAGGGGCGCGCAATATATCCCGAACCACTGCCTGACCATTATGGGAGGAATCCAGCCAGATAAACTAATCGCATATCTTGAGCCAGCAATTAAAGGCTTAGGCAATGATGGGCTTATGCAGCGTTTCCAATTGCTTGTATATCCAGATTCAGAAAAATGGAGCTACGTGGATCGCATACCAGACAAGGACGCTAGAAACGCCGTTTACTCGATGTTTGAAAGCATAGATAAACTAAATGAAAGCAGCCTTTGCAGTATGGGAGCTAAAGGCTCAGATGATTACAACAAGCGGCCATATTTTGTATTTTCGGATCAGGCTCAAGAGGTATTTATTGACTGGATGACCCGACTGCATGAAAAGAAGATACCAAATGAGGAGCATCCGATAATTCAAGAGCATTTATCCAAATATCCAAAACTCATGACAGGACTAGCTTTGCTATTTCATGTAATTGATGGGGTCAATTTTGGCAATGTTGGGCCAGTAAGCAAGCGAGCCACTGAAATGGCTATCGAATGGTGCAACTATCTGGAAACCCATGCGAGGCGCATTTATGGGCTTGTACTACATTCATCTGGTTTTAGAGCGAGCATCTTAGAGAAGAAGCTACAGCAACTAGATGAAAGCGATAAGTGGCGCGTGGAGGGATTCAGTGCGCGAGATATTCACCGCAAAAACTGGAAATCATTAACTGATATTCAGAACGTATACGATGCCCTTGATATTTTATGTGGCAACAATTGGTTGGTGATGGAAGAAATCGAGCCGACTGTTAAGGGTGGCAGACCATCAAAACGCTATTGGATTAATCCTAGAATCTACGAAATGTCATAAAAATCGCACTGGCAAGGCTGGCAGAAAATAGGTTTTGTCAGTTTTGTCACTTCAATTATTGGCATATTTTTAAAAATTAATTAATGAAAAATAGGTTTTGTCAGTTTTGTCACTTCACTTTTTAGGCTTTTTTAAAAAAATATATTGAGATTTAGACCAATGCCAAACGTAAACAAAGTAACTGTGATGGGTGTACTAGGCCGTGACCCTGAAACTAAACAATTTCCCAACGGTGGCAGCGTTACGACATTCAGCGTTGCAACATCCGAGTTTTGGAAAGACAAGACCACAGGCGAGCGCAAAAGTGCTACAGAATGGCACAGAATCACCACTAACAACCGTTTAGCCGAGATTGCGAGTAAGTACCTCAAGAAAGGTGGGAAGGTGTATATCGAAGGCTCACTACGCACAAGGAAGTGGAAAGACAATAAAGGAGCGGATCGGGAAGTAACCGAGATTCGAGCAGATGAACTGCAATTGCTTTAATCGAAGCTCCCTAAATATGGGGAGCTTTTTTTATGCCTTAGATTCGATTAGATCGGCAAAGTCTAATTAGACAAATTGCACTAGATCAGGTTTGAACTATTAGAAATAAAAGAGCACCCAGAGCATTTCACTTTAATAACTCACAGTTACTTTCGCGTATTAACGACTGGGCTTTTATCTTTCTCAATTCTTCGTCATATATAAAATCAAGTTTTGAATCTTTGAAAATTTTATCAAATGCTGCTTGGGCTACAGTGGCAAAAACCTGACCTGCAATAAAATCAGCATTTGGCCCGCTAGTCATGAGGTAGATTGATGGAACATGCTCATATGCTAACTTTTCATTAATACGATTTGTTCTCAAGTATGAGATAAAATCAATACTAGATTTATAGCCAAGCCCAAACATTTCTTGAGCTTCTTTTTCTTTGTTTAGGTAATTATAGAATGCATAACAATTGTATGATGCTATGCTCAGTTTTGCTTTATTGATAGCTTCGGCATCATTGGTTGAAGCAAAAACACTACTCCCAACAAAGAGCATAATTAATATTAATTTTTTCATAAAAATCCCCCATCGAAACGAGGATTTTATAGCACATATATTAATATGCCGCCTAGACTTCGGGTTTTGACAGGTTTAAAGCGTTTGGGCATTCGCACTTGAGCATCTTTGAATATTAGGTTTTATAAGGTTTTGTATTTTTAAAACTGAAGTTTTCTGAAGTAGGACGACGCAAAATTGCGTTGGCTAACCTGAGTTTTCCGTAGTAGTGATGAACTACGAAACTTTCGTACAGTCATACAGTGTGAGTATGGTCAAGATGACCACCCCTAAAAGCCTAGACCGATAGTGAAATTCCGCTATCGCTATACCATGATTCAAACCTAGACCTTGATTGCCAACCTAAATCATTAGTGAAATCTCTTATTGAGAAACACTGTAAAATGACTGAAACACAGAGTACATAAGGCATTGAGCCTGATTTAATACCTATCAGTTAAAGCGAGGTTATCAATGGAAAAAACACACGGTCAAATTGAAGATTGTTTGAGCCTGGACAGCCGAGTCATGGCTCGATACAAGGTATTTGATGGTGGAGGAAGTAACTCATGGGCATGGCGAAAAGGTGACTCTCAAGAAGTATTTTCATCTATAACATATCACTACGATAACGGCGGTTTAACATTAAGCTACACATGCAACGAGCAGCAGCACCGCTATTTAGTGGATGTTGTCACCACACCATGCAACTACGGTGGAAAGCGATATTGGTTTAATTGCCCAAAGTGTTCTAAGCGAGTTGCAAAGCTATACCTACGCAATTCAATGTTTTTCTGTAGAACTTGCCACAAACTGAACTACAGCACACAGCAGAGTTGCAAACTAGAAAGCACCCGAGTCGGCATGTATAAAATCAGGAATAAACTCAACTGGCAGTATGACACCGCATTTATGAAGTCGTGGCATAAGTTGAAGCCTAAAGGGATGCACTATTCAACCTATAACAGATTGGTACAGAGGCATGACGAGCTAGAGCGAAAGTCAGAGCAATATTGCATTGCAAACTTTCATGCCTTTATGAATAGACATGGTTTAAAACCATCATGGGATTAAACAGGACTTGCACAGTAGTCCAAGCCTTATCATTTATTAACAGCATGACAGCGCAATTTTGCATTTCGGAACAACTACGCGCGCGCACGCGAGGGAGGGAGTAAAACGTGGTTTTAAGGCTTAAAATCCCAATAGAACTACAATGCGATTATTTGGGCGGTTTACTGCTACAAATAGCCTGAACATTGGACTACCCCCCCACTGGGGGGATATGGTCAATCTTGCTCACATTTTAAAACTGACCAAGTGAGTACCTGAGCCACTAAATAGAGGAGCAGCTTAAATACTCTATTTCGCTTCAATCAAATGATGGGAGCGAAAAAATAATTTATTGCTCAAAATAGGGGGGTACAGAACTCATGCAGAGGTTAAATGAGAGGTTAAATATTTTGACCCTATAAAATAATATAATTAAAACAGTAGCTTATAAGTTTTATATATCGCTATCATATGGCGATTTACTAAGTCATTCAGATTTAAATTTCAATCATAAAAAATCCCGCTTTCGAGCGGGATTTTTTATGACATCTTAATGCGATTTATTTAATCCAGCCCATCCGGATTAATGGCGCAAACAGTGACTGATGAATAGTTAAAATAAACTGCATGAGTTTATCCTGATATTTCCACCACAATGGTAATCCAGCTAAATTTACTGTTATTGCAATCAGGAATGCACCCAGCATATCCATCGGAAAATGCACACCGACATAAACACGTGACCAAGCTACTAGCCAAGCTGTCCAGATTAGAATTCTTCCCAAATCACGTTGTGATGAAAAATAACAAGATAGGGAATCCCACTAAAAATACTCATATGATTGCTGGGAAAAGAACCTGTAGGTGCATGTTCGATCAGGGTGCGACCAATATCTATTACAAACGGACGTGGGGTATTCAGGATCGCGGACAATACCTCGCTGATCGACAAGGTAATTGCTGTAAAAATAAATGCCTTGATAATGCCAGTTTTTACTTCATAACTGCCACGGAACCAGGCAATAGCAAAAATCAGCAGAAAGAGATAAACCAGATCATGCGCAATCAGGGAGGCATATTGGATCATCCAGATCGAGGCGTGTTCAGGTACATTTAGGATATGAAACAGGTAAAGATTCAGTTGGTCAAGAGACATGAGCAGAGAGGATTGGTACAAATGTCCGTTACTCTAAACCGGTCAAACCTCAATTCCTACCTGAGTTTGTATGAATTTGTAGCCTTGATTATTAAAGAATATTCAAATGATAGAAAACCACCCAAAAGGGTGGTTCTTAAAAATCCGAATAATATGATGAAATCTTATTTAAACTGAATCGCACCATTGGCACTCACCGTCATTTGCGATTCACCCGCAGCAACTTCCTGCTCTGGAACAGCCATATCCGCCGATGCAGCTTTCATCATGGCCATACGCGGTACAGGTTGTGGTGAATAGTTATTGGTATTCAGATTTAAGTTTACCAGTTGATAACTCGGTTTGTTCCAGGCTTGAGTCAGTGCCTGTGCGCGTTGCTGGAAGTTTTTAGAGGCTTCAATCATCAGCTCATTTTCGACTTTTTTGCGCTTTTCGTCTGAAACTTTGAAGTTAATCGACTGGGTCTGGAAGTGCTGTTGTAATTCAGCAATCAGTTGAGACGCTGCTTTAAAATCTTTCGATTCCAGACGAATCTGGGCACGTCCACGCCATTCTTTCAATTTGCGGTTATCATTGTCATAAATAGGGTAAGTGCTTTGTGCGCCCGTCTCGATTTTCACAGTTGGATATTTGCGCGCTGTGGTAATGGCCTGATTCATTAGCTGGTTAATTTGTGTAGCCAATTCAGCTGGCTGTTTGTTGGATTTTTCAATATAAAGCACGGCATGCATTTCATCATTTGAGATTTCACGACTGGCCTCTGCTGAAAGATTCACAACATTGTAATTCAGCGATTCAGCCGGAGCTGCAAATGCGCCTGTGGCCAAGGTAGATGCAAGGATAAAACTGGTAAGTGCTAAGAGACGCATGAAATTGTCCTGTTTTTCTTAAAATTGGCCATCTAAGCCGTTGTTAAAATATTAAATCTCAATTGTGATCTTTTTACGAAATATTTGTGGTAAGAGTGTTAAATTTTCTTTCATTTTACACTCTTACTTGATTTATGTTTATCGTTAATAATTAAGTGCTTAATGGTGGATTTTAAGCTTTTTTGCCTGAATGTTAGCTGTGCTACAAAAAAGCATAAAAGAACCCGCTTTTCTTTCTGCTGTCACACTGTAAGATGATCATTCAGGTTATAGGTTGGTGTGATGTTTTTTTTCGATAAAGATTAGGACAAAATGCAACTGAAAGTTGTTTATTTTCCTGAAAAATTCGGTATCATCCGCCTCCTAGTTATTTAAATACAAACTGCTAGCTAGAACCTCTTTATAAAGCGCCGAGTCAAAGGACCAAACGTCACCAGACTTATTTCTTTCACCCATATCAGAGATGGTAATTCGATATGAGCGTTACTTCTGTAAACCCTGCCACCAATTCCACAAACGAATACTACTTGACTCGCCAAAGTCAGATGGAATCGAATGTGCGTAGTTATCCACGTAAATTACCGTTAGCGATAGCGAAAGCACAAGGTTGCTGGGTTACCGATGTTGAAGGTACTGAGTACCTTGATTGTTTAGCTGGGGCAGGGACGTTGGCATTGGGCCATAATCATCCTGCAGTCATTCAAAGTATCCAGGATACAATTGCAAGCGGCTTGCCATTGCATACACTGGATTTAACTACGCCTTTAAAAGATGCTTTTACTGAAGCACTTCTTTCTTATCTTCCAGGTGGTCAAGAAGAATACTGCTTGCAGTTCTGTGGCCCATCCGGTGCAGATGCAACAGAAGCAGCCATCAAACTTGCGAAAACCTTTACCGGTCGTAGCTCGGTGATCAGCTTCTCTGGTGGCTATCACGGTATGACGCATGGTGCATTGGCCATGACCGGTAACCTGTCTGCGAAAAACGCAGTTAACGGTTTGATGCCAGGCGTTCAATTCATGCCGTATCCGCATGAATACCGTTGCCCATTGGGTCTTGGTGGTGAAGCGGGTGTTGACGCTTTAACGTATTTCTTTGAAAACTTCATTGAAGATGTAGAAAGCGGCGTGACTAAACCGGCAGCTGTGATTCTTGAAGCAATTCAAGGGGAAGGCGGTGTGGTAACTGCACCTGTGAAATGGTTGAAGAAAATCCGTGAAGTGACTGAAAAGCACAACATCGTGTTGATTCTTGATGAAGTTCAAGCGGGCTTTGCACGTTCAGGTAAAATGTTTGCCTTTGAACATGCGGGCATCGAACCTGATGTGGTGGTGATGTCTAAAGCTGTTGGTGGTAGCTTGCCGCTCGCAGTACTCGGTATTAAACGTAAGTTTGATGCTTGGCAGCCAGCAGGTCATACCGGTACGTTCCGTGGTAACCAGTTGGCAATGGGTACAGGTCTTGCAACGATCAATACCATTAAAGAACAAAACCTGGCGCAAAATGCCCAAGAACGCGGTGATTTCCTGCAAGCTGAGATTAAAAAATTAGCTGCCGAATTCCCATGTATTGGTAACGTGCGCGGTCGCGGTTTGATGATTGGTGTTGAAATTGTGGACGAGCGCCAAAAGGCAGATCACATGGGTTCTTTACCTGCTGATGGTCAATTGGCAGCAGCGATCCAGACGGCGTGTTTCAACAATAAATTATTGCTTGAGAAAGGTGGTCGTAACGGTACGGTAATTCGTTTACTTTGCCCATTGATCATCACGCATGACGAATGTGTTGAAGTGATTGCTCGCTTTAAGAAAGCAGTTGCTGAAGCTCTTGTTGCAGTTCGAGGCGCATAATTCATGGTAGATTTTGCAGAACATCGTAAAGCTTTACTTTGTAATGATGCTGCATCCATCGCTGACTACCAGTCAGCCATGGATCAAGCGACCAAAGCGGTTGCAGCATGGTTGCAAAATGACAAAATGTACACGGGTGGCAGCATTAACGAGCTGCGCAGCGCGATTACGTTTAATCCTTCTAAACAGGGGTTGGGTGTAGAGAAATCTTTAGAGCGTATGGTTGAGTTATTCCTCAACAAGAGCTTAAAAGTACATCATCCGCATTCACTTGCGCATCTTCACTGCCCAACCATGGTGACCAGTCAGATTGCGGAAGTGCTGATTAACGCAACCAACCAGTCAATGGACTCATGGGATCAAAGCCCGGCCGGTTCACTGATGGAAGTTCAGTTAATCGACTGGTTACGTCAAAAAGTAGGTTATGGTGCAGGTCAGGCAGGCGTATTCACCTCTGGTGGTACACAGTCTAACCTGATGGGCGTACTGCTGGCACGTGATGCTTGCATCGCGAAAAACTGGAAAGACGAAAACGGTAAGCCGTGGTCGGTTCAGCGTGATGGTATTCCTGCGGATGCGATGCGTAATGTCAAAGTCATCTGTTCTGAAAATGCACATTTCTCTGTGCAAAAGAACATGGCGATGATGGGCATGGGTTTCCAGTCAGTGGTGACTGTTCCTGTGGACGAAAATGCGCGCATGGACATGGACGCACTGGAAAAAACCATGGCGCACCTTCAAAACGAAGGCAAAATCGTGGCATGTGTGGTGGCAACTGCGGGTACAACCGATGCAGGTGCAATCGATCCACTGAAGAAAGTCCGTGAAATCACCAACCAATATGGCGCGTGGATGCACATCGATGCAGCTTGGGGTGGTGCTTTAATTCTGTCTAACGATCATCGCGATATGTTAGATGGTATCGAGCTGTCTGATTCGATTACGCTCGATTTCCATAAGCATTATTTCCAGACCATTTCGTGTGGCGCGTTCTTGCTGAAAGACGAAGCAAACTATCGTTTCATGCATTATGAAGCGGAGTACTTGAACTCTGCCTATGATGAAGAACATGGTGTGCCGAACCTGGTATCGAAGTCACTACAAACCACGCGTCGTTTTGATGCCTTGAAATTGTGGATGACGGTGGAAGCATTAGGTGAAGAGCTTTATGGTTCGATGATCGATCATGGGGTTGGCTTAACGCGTGATGTAGCAGACTACATTAAAGCGACTGACGGTCTGGAGCTTTTGCTTGAACCTCAGTTTGCCTCGGTACTGTTCCGTGTGGTTCCAGCGGGCTATCCAGTTGAACTTTTAGATACACTGAACCAGAACGTGGCAGATGAGCTGTTTGCACGTGGTGAAGCGAATATTGGTGTGACGAAAGTCGCTCAGGTTCAATCCTTGAAAATGACGACTTTAAGCCCGGTTGCAACGCTGGATAACGTGAAGAACTTGCTGGCGCTGGTGCTGGCAGAAGCGGATCGTATCAAAGATTCAATCGCTGATGGTACTTATACGCCACCCATTGCATAAGTAATGGTGGTGTGAAAAAGGAGATCGAAATGATCTCCTTTTTTTATTTTTGAGTCATAGAATGATCAATTCTATAGGTAGATTCATCAGAAAAATACCGAGTATATGTACTTATTTTAAGCTGTTATAAAATCGTCATCTAATTATGTAACGCTAGGGAGCAGGATTTATCCTGAGTTCAGGTTTATAAAAATTGTTACATGTCATTGGTCTGAAATTTTTTATTGAAGTGAATGACAAAAAGAACTTAATCATTGAAATCCATAAAAATTTAATCAAGAAAAAACTGCTAGATTAAAAATCACTAAATCGTAATAAAGCTGTAACTTATCTGTCATATTCTAAAATCAAAATGCAGGTATCGAAAGAAGTACAAAACTGAATAAAAAGTGGTGTACTCCAAATTGTATAAATGAGAGAGATACTAGAATGCGCTTTACAAATATAGCTTTAGCATTGGCATTAACAGGGGCAGCTGCTGTAACGACTGCACATGCAGCTCGTGACACGATTCAAATTGCAGGTTCTTCAACTGTACTTCCATATGCCAGTATCGTGGCGGAAGAATTCGGTAATACTTTTCCACAGTTTAAAACACCAGTTGTCGGTTCTGGCGGTTCGT
This sequence comes from Acinetobacter sp. YH12200, assembly GCF_013418175.1. NCBI lineage: Bacteria > Pseudomonadati > Pseudomonadota > Gammaproteobacteria > Moraxellales > Moraxellaceae > Acinetobacter > Acinetobacter sp. YH12200. The sequence continues at coordinate 97,489 of NZ_VPCO01000008.1, read as the reverse complement.
CAGGCGGTTTGAAGCAGTTCTGTAATGGCGTGGGTGATAACACCATTGATATCGCGAATTCTTCGCGTCAAATCAAATCTACCGAGCTGGCTGAATGTAAAAAGAACGGCGTTAACCAGGTATTAGAAATCAAAATCGGTTATGACGGTATCGTATTTGCTTCAAATGCCAATAAAGCGGCTTATAAGTTGCGTCCACAGCATGTCTTCGCTGCACTTGCTGCACAACTTCCATCAAATGGGAAAATGGTCGCCAATCCGTATACACGCTGGAACCAAATTGACAAAGCACTTCCGAATGAGCCGATCACGCTGGTGATTCCTGCTTCGAATCATGGCACGCGCGAAGTGTTCCAGGAGAAAATGGTGGATGCAGGTTGTGAATCGTATGCTGCAATTAAGTCTCTAGACAAAGATGCCAAGAAAAAAGCCTGTACCACATTCCGTAAAGATGGCCGTGTAGTTGAAATTGCAGGCGACTATACCGAAACACTGGCACGTTTGAAAACTTCTCCAAGTGCAGTCGGGGTGTTTGGTCTGGGCTTCTATGACCAGAACCGTGACCGCTTACGTGTTGCAACTGTGAACAATGTAGCACCTTCTGAAAAAACGATTTTGAATGGTGCTTATCCGGTATCACGTCCATTGTTCTTCTACGTGAAAGGCGAACACTTGAAATCGATCAAAGGCTTACCACAGTTCACTGAATACTTCCTGAACAAGAAGGTATCAGGTAAGGGCTCTAAGCTGGAAAAAGCAGGTCTGATTTCAATGTCTGATAAAGAACGCGCAGCAGTCCTTGCAAATTTCAAGGCTGGTAAAGCGGTCATTGTAAAATAATCGATGATTTTGAAATCGCTGGTGGTAGGGTCAACCTACCATCGGCTTTTTGCGATAAACAAGTTTTTTCAAACCATGAAAATTGAGAAAACAGTGGAGAATACATGAATCTGCTACTTATAGGTGTGTTATTGGCGATTATGGCCATAGCCTATCAAATCGGATTAAGTAAAAGCCGTAACTTAGCAGGTAAGGGAAGCAATTCTGCAAACTTACACTCGCGTCCCGGATATTATGGTGCACTGGTTGCACTGTGGTGTGGTATCCCTGCGTTTTTAATTTTGATTGTTTGGAATATGGTTGAGCCAAGTTTTCTGGAGCAAGTGGTACTCAACCATTTGCCGCAGGATATTTCGGCCAGTCTGGATCCGGCAAGTCTGGGCGTTGTTGTTGATCGCGTTCAGGCACTTGCCTCAGGTTTCGGTGTCAGTGATACACCTGCAGCCTATGAACTGGCCGCAGCAGAACAGTTAGCTAAATTTTCGACCATTGGGACTTTTGCCAAATTGGCAGTGGTGATTTCGGCTGCACTGGCAGGTCTGGTCTGGGCCAAAAAACGTATTAGCCAGGAATTCCGCGCACGTAACCAAGTCGAGAAAATGATTAATATCGGCTTGGCATTGTGTTCGGGTGTGGCAATTCTGACCACGCTCGGGATTGTCATGTCGATGTTTGGTGAAGCGATGCGCTTCTTCAGCTTCGTCAGTCCACTGGATTTCTTCTTTGGGACTGAATGGAACCCGGGGTTTAGCACCTCTGGCAGTGCTGAAGGCAGTTATGGTTTATTGCCTCTGCTATGGGGTACGCTCATGGTCAGCGGGATCGCACTTCTGGTGGCGGTTCCAGTAGGTCTGATGATTGCGATCTATCTGGCAGAATATGCTTCCCCGCGATTCCGCTCTTGGGTAAAACCTACGATTGAAGTGTTGGCGGGTATTCCTACGATTGTCTATGGTGTCTTTGCCTTGATGATCATCGGTCCATTTCTTAAAGCCATGGGTGCCATGGTCGGACTCGAAATTAATGCCACCAGTGCGCTGACCGCGGGTCTGGTGATGGGCATCATGATTATTCCATTCGTATCTTCTCTATCCGATGACATTATTACCCAGGTGCCACGTGCCTTACGTGATGGTTCTCTGGGGCTAGGTGCAACCAAATCTGAAACGATCCGTCAGGTGGTTTTACCTGCAGCTTTGCCGGGTATTATTGGTGCCTTCCTGTTGGCAGCATCCCGTGCAATTGGTGAAACCATGATCGTGGTACTTGCAGCGGGGAACAGTCCGCAGCTGCATGCCAATCCACTTGAAGCCGTATCTACGGTCACCATTACCATCGTCAATCAATTAACAGGTGATACCGACTTTGCCAGTCCGCAAGCACTGGTGGCCTTTGCCCTGGGACTGACCTTATTTGTGATTACCCTAGGTTTGAACATTGTTGCACTGATCATCGTGCGTAAATATCGTGAGCAATACGACTAATGAGTACTTCAAATACAACGCCTGTGGATCAGCGTGTTGATCCATCCGTCGCTGCCGAGCTGCGTGAAAAGCGTAAGAAGACCATTCAAAGCTCTTTGGGGCGACGTCATCGTAAAGAAAAAACATTCCGTCTATTTGGTTTCTCTGCGGTATTGGCCGGTCTGTTCTTTGTGGTATTGCTCTTCGGCAGTATTTTATCCAAAGGTTTGCCTGCCTTCTGGCAAAGCAGCATGAGTTTGCCGATTCATTTCGATCCGGCCATTGTAGAGATTGGTCCAAAACCCAAGCCAGCTGCGGGAGAGTCTCCGGCGCAGTTTGAAGAGCGTATGATTGCCTGGCAAATGGATGTCGGCATGGTGGACTGGGATGCACTGATCATCAACGGCATGATCGCCAGAGACAGCAAGCTGGAAAGTCAGCGTGATGAACTGGGTTATTTATATACCAGTTCTGAGGCTTATCGCTTACGTGACATGGTCATGAATGATCCAAGTCTGGTCGGTCAAAGCACAGAGGTTAAAATTCTGGCAGATGCCAATGTCGATGTCTGGCTGGCGGGTAATATTGATCGTTCGTTACCAGCAGAACAGCAACAACTCAGTCCTGAAGTACGCCAGGTGGCGGACGAGATGAAAGCCTCAGGTGTAATCGAAAACAGTTTCAATACTAATATTTTTACCAGCCCTGACTCGCGTAGTTCACCGGCAACGTCAGGTCTGGCAGGCGCTTTCATGGGCTCACTGTTCATGATGATGATCGTGATCTTTATCTCGATTCCAATTGGGGTGGCATCTGCGATCTATCTGGAAGAGTTTGCGCCGAAAAACTGGATTACCGATATTGTCGAAGTCAACATCAACAACCTGGCAGCAGTGCCATCGATTGTGTTTGGTTTGCTGGGTGCCGCGATCTTTATTGGCTGGATGCATTTACCGCTATCGGCCCCTCTGGTCGGTGGTCTGGTGCTGAGTCTGATGACTTTGCCAACTGTCATCATCACCACACGTGCATCGCTTAAAGCGGTTCCACCTTCGATTCGTCAGGCAGCGTTGGGCTTGGGTGCTTCACGACTGCAAACGGTTTTCCATCATGTCTTGCCATTGGCTTTGCCGGGTATTTTAACTGGTGCCATTATCGGGGTCGCGCAGGCATTAGGTGAAACCGCACCATTGTTATTAATCGGGATGAGTGCTTTTGTTGCCAGCGTTCCAGCCACACCATTTGATCAGTCTACAGCGTTACCTGTGCAGATTTTCTTATGGCAGGGCAATGAGTTACGTAACTTCTTTGAAGGGCGTACCGCAGCAGCAATTATTGTACTTCTGGCCATGATGATCAGCTTGAACAGTCTGGCCATCTGGTTACGTAAAAAGTTTGAAGTCCGTTGGTAATAGGGGCAGAATCATGAACACAACTGTTATTCAAAACTCCTTAAAAAAGGATCAATCCGTGAATCCACAACAGACACAATTCACTAATGATGAGGCTACACAAAAGCCAGCAACATCGTTTGTCTCCCAATTCGATACGCAAAGTAGCAGCAAAAAAGATGAAAAGTCGACAAATGTGAAACTGAGTACATCTGATGTGCATGTGTACTATGGTGAAGCGGAAGCGATTAAAGGCATTGACCTGAACATTTATGAAAATGAAGTGATTGCTTTTATTGGGCCATCAGGCTGTGGTAAGTCAACCTTTCTGCGTACCCTAAACCGCATGAATGACACCATTGACAGTTGTCGTGTGACCGGTAAAGTCATGCTGGACAATCAGGACATTTATGATCCAAACCTGGATGTGGTCTTGCTACGTGCTCAAGTCGGTATGGTATTTCAGAAGCCCAACCCATTTCCAAAGTCTATTTTTGACAACGTTTCTTACGGCCCGAAATTACATGGTCTTGCACGTGATAAATACGATCTTGAAGAAATTGTCGAAGGCAGTTTGCGTAAAGCCGGTTTGTGGGAAGAAGTAAAAGACCGTTTGAATCAGCCGGGAACAGGTTTGTCAGGTGGTCAGCAGCAACGTTTATGTATCGCGCGTACCATCGCAGTTTCGCCTGAAGTGATTCTGATGGATGAACCATGTTCTGCGCTGGATCCAATTGCAACAGCAAAAGTAGAAGAGCTGATTTCTGAGCTTTCAACTCAATATACCATTGCGATTGTAACCCACTCCATGCAACAGGCAGCGCGTGTATCTGACCGTACTGCGTATTTCCATCTGGGTGATTTAATTGAGGTGAATGCGACCGAGAAAGTCTTTACCCAACCAGACCATCAATTGACTGAAGCTTATATTACAGGGCGTTTTGGTTAATACGATTTTAAAAATAAATCTTTTAAAACAGAATCTTAGGGTTCTGTTTTTTGTTATGTTCTATAAGTTTTTTAAGATTTATAATGATAATGCAACAGACACCTGAATTTAAAGAAAAAGCTAAACTGACGCAAATCGCGATGAAAGATATGTTTCGAAGCCTATTCGGCACAGTATATACTCATCAATATTTTGGTTTAGTGATGGTGCTGTTTAGTATCATATTAGCCTTGATTGTCCCTTATGAAGGCTTGTTCATTACTTCACAAAGTCAGGGAATGACCAACTATCATCGTTGGCTCTATGACGTGTTTGTGATCGTGAATACTTTCTTGGGCTTTGTGATTTTTTATATGTTAAAGCATCAAAAATATAATATTGAAGTTAAACAAAAATGGCGTGTTTATATTACAGCACATGCTCAATTTAAATTTCATCGTTATCTAAAAGCACAAGAGAAGGGCAAGAAACCATTAATGCATACGCGTTTTGGTGAATACTTCTTTGTGCTTATTACGATCATTTTTTTTATTGCGGTATATTCATTGATGACCCCTTCGGGGACAAGTCATCGAGGTTTTATTATATTAACCTGGTGGCCAATGAATGCTTTGATTATAGCTGTAATCTATACACTTTTATTTATTTGGTATTTTCGTTTGTTCGCGATTCATGAAATTATGAATTAATATAAATTATTGATTCGTCGTGGACATGCTTGGCAACAAGATCAATAAATGCTGTTGAAAAAATCAGAATTGACCTAATCTAAGGATATAAGCCGAATTAAATAGAGAATAGATTTTTTATGTTATTTCATAGTCCGAAACTGCCCGCTGAAATCCGTGTCAGTCATTTAAATGCGCGTATCAATGAACAACGAAAAAAAATAGCGCAAACGACTGGCTCTAAACTGGAGCTTTTGCAGTTGTCACAACAGCTGTCAAAAGAAGCACGTGCACGCAAGAAAACCAATCAAAAAATCTATGTCTTGGACTTTAAAGGCGATATGGCCGCTTCTGCGGTCGAAAGTTTACGTGAAGAAATTACCCTGATTTTATCCACGGCTAAAGCGGGCCGTGACCGTGTTGTGGTGCGTTTAGAAAGCCCGGGTGGTATGGTGCATGGCTATGGTCTGGCCGCTGCTCAACTGGTACGTTTACGTGATGCCGGTTTTCACTTGACCATCTGTGTCGATAAAGTAGCGGCCAGTGGTGGTTATATGATGGCGTGTATCGCCAATGAAATTATTTCTGCACCATTCGCGATTGTTGGTTCAATTGGTGTAGTTGCTCAAGTACCCAATTTTAACCGTCTGCTGAAAGACAATAAAATCGACTTTGAACTCTATACCGCTGGACAGTACAAACGTACCGTGACTATGTTTGGTGAAAATACCGAAGAGGGCAAGGCCAAGTTTGAAGAAGAACTACAGCAAACCCATGCTTTATTCAAACATTTCGTTGAAAAGTATCGCCCGCAGCTGAATATTGAAAAAGTGGCCACTGGTGAGCATTGGTATGGTCGGGATGCGCTGGATATGAATCTGGTGGATAAACTGCAAACCTCAGATGAATATCTGCTCAACTTGTTGCCCCAGCATGATATCTATTCTATTCAGACCCGCAAGAAACCAACTTTGGGTGAAAAGCTGGGCCTGCAAGCCGCGCAAATTGCTGATTCACTGGTACCTACTGTCATGAATAAAGTTATGGAAAGCTTAAGCAAAGCCAATGCAAATCTTGTACAAATGCGTGATCCAAAACTTTAATTCAGTTGATCTTGAATGAATTTTAAAGCTCACTTCGGTGGGCTTTTTTATTTTTTGAAATCATATTGTTATGATATAAGTGGAGTACTCTGATTGAGTCTAGGCTCATATGCTCACGTTCGTTTTGTTGCTTGGGTTTTTTAGTATCGTATTTATTCCGATGTTATGTATGCTTTATTCTGAAGCAAAATTAACTCAGGATAATTCTAAGAAGGTTTTGTTTTGGCTGAGTTTTCTACCCGGCGTTTGTATCTTTCTGCTGTATAGCTTTCTAAAGCCCAATGATCCACCTGTTATTCCATCGAAGGAATGTGGTGTTGTGCAGTTTTATCAGATGCATAAAGTTCGAGGTGGTAACGAATTTGAACGTGTGAGTATTCGCTTTGATGGCGCTCAATATAGTCGGCATTTATTCTTCGATAAGCATCTGGATAAAATTCCTCAAGGCCAAAAGGCCTGCTTTGAATATCTAGATAAGTTCAAATATCCACATTTGTCAGAATCTAAGTTTGTTCAATGGATTGAACCGAATGAAATGTAAACCAGCACTGAAACTAATCAGATAAAATAAAGCATATTTTATTGTTAGAGCAGAAACATGGCTATAGCTGAAGCATTTATTGCAACGCAAAATTGTTATTTTAATTATGAATTTGAAGAACTCTATTTAGAGGATGATTTTCCTGAGGAGTTATCTGTGTCACTGCGTGGCATGATGTTCCGTCATGAGATTCAATATCCTGATGCAACCTATTTCATTTATTACAGTGAGATGTTGACGGGGAATGAACTGCAAAAAATGAAGGATGATTGGATGCGATATTGCCCACATTCATAATTGAAGATATGAATGTAATTAAATCCGTGATCCAAAACTTTAATTCAATTGATCTTGAATGAATTTCAAAGCTCACTTTGGTGAGCTTTTTTATTGGTCGATATCAACTGCAGACCGCCTGTTATCGCCGCGCCAATCGTAGCAAGCAAGACGTCTTTGTGCGCATCCCACATATCACCTTGCTGTCCATTATAGTTTTCCGCATCTTCTGCAGACAGACGAATAGCAATGAACCATTCAAGCCATTCATAAATCAGGCTGCTGGCCACCACAAACTGAATCACCAGCAGGAAAATGACCACGGGTTTTTGCTGCGGCAACCAGGCCTGAAACAGGCGATAGAAAATTGGATAAAGTAATAATCCGTAGGCCAAATGGACAAATCGGTCGAACATATTGCGTGACCAGTGCATCACTTCATTCAGATTAAAGCCAAAAATCTGCTCGATCCACTGGTTATAAGGCACATAAGAATACAGATAGTGCGCAGCAATCACATGAACAATCAGAAAAAGAATATATAAATTAAAACTTAAAAAATTCAGCCCGATTTTATACAGGCAGATGAGCAGCATGATGATCATGAAAACTGTGCCTGCCTGATGCAAGAGATAAGCTTCCAGTTCTAAAGGACGAATACTGGCAAGCAAAATCGCCAGAATTAAAATGCCCAGGCTCGCGTAATGTTTGGCGGAAAGTCGATGCTCAATCATGTCGTTATTATGAAATATCTTTTTTAGAATAAAATACATTATAAATAAAAAGGCGAAGCCTGAGCTTCGCCTTTTCGTCTTATTGCAAATTAGATTTTAGCAATCAGCTCAGCTACTTGTTTGGCTTGATCAGCAGCATTACCTGTATATGATGCAGGGGTCATTTCCGCTAAACGTGCACGATCAGCAGCAGGAACCGCTTCTAACTCGTTGCCGTTTACGAAATCAACCATCATCTCGCGAGTCATGGCTTGACCACGAGTCAGGGCTTTTAATTTTTCGTATGGTTTTTCAACGTTGTAACGACGCATTACTGTTTGAATTGGTTCAGCCAAGACTTCTTGCGCATTATCCAGGTCTTCATTGATACGTGCAGCGTTCAACTCAAGTTTGCCAATACCTTTAGAGCAAGCTTCAAAAGCAATTAAGCTTTGCGCAAAACCAACACCCATGTTACGAAGCACAGTAGAGTCAGTCAGGTCACGCTGCCAGCGAGAAATTGGCAGTTTTTCACCCAAGTGTGCAAGTACAGCATTGGCAAGACCCAAGTTACCTTCAGAGTTTTCGAAGTCAATCGGGTTTACTTTATGCGGCATGGTTGAAGAACCGACTTCGCCATCTTTTAGCTTTTGCTTGAAGAAACCAAGCGAGATATAACCCCAAACATCACGGTTAAAATCGATCAGAATAGTGTTGAAGCGACGCAGGGCATCAAACAGCTCCGCCATATAATCATGTGGCTCGATTTGTGTGGTGTACGGGTTGAAATCTAGACCCAAAGATTCTACAAATGCTTGTGAATGCGCCGGCCAGTTGATGTCTGGATAAGCAGAATAGTGCGCATTGTAGTTACCAACTGCACCATTAATTTTGCCTAGAAGTTCCACATTTTTGAACTGTTTGATTTGACGTGCAAGGCGGTAAGCCACGTTCGCCATTTCTTTACCCAACGTCGTTGGGCTTGCAGTTTGACCATGCGTACGAGACAACATTGGCTGGTCAGCATGCTTTTCAGAAAGTGCAACAATTGAATCAATGATTTGCTGCATAGATGCAACCAGTACATCACGACCGCTTTTCAGCATTAAAGCATGTGACAGGTTGTTAATATCTTCAGACGTACATGCAAAGTGAATGAATTCACCGGCATTTTTCAATTCGTCGATATTGGCAATTTTTTCTTTCAGGAAATATTCAACCGCTTTAACGTCGTGGTTGGTGGTGCGTTCAATTTCTTTGATACGATTGGCATCATCTTCAGAGAAATTGCTTACAATCGCATCAAGCGCTGCATTAGTTTCGCCTGAAAACGCCGGAACTTCAGTAATTTCCGGATGGTTCGCAAGCGCCTGTAACCAACGCACTTCAACAGTCACACGAGCATGGATTAAACCAAACTCAGAAAGAAAGGGACGTAGAGCATCACATTTGCTCGCGTAACGTCCATCTAGTGGAGAAAGTGCAGTTAAAGCGTTCATATCGATTCCTTAGATTTTGGAATTAAACGTAAAACGAAACACGTGCAGTATCAGTTAAACCACCTGAAACTGTAAACGCGCCAGATTCTGAATATCTTTTAGCAACTTGCGTTTGCCAAATACCATGCCCCAGGAGCTGCCACCGAGCTGACGCCACAGGTGCGCCATTTGTAAACCGGTAAAGAGGGAAGCACGGATGCGGTTGGTGTGTCCGGCATCTTTAAAGGCTTCGGCATTGCCACGAACCATGATGCGCGGATTGATTGATCCCGCAGTATCGACATAGGTTTGAGCCAGATTGGCAATGATGCTGGGGTGCAGGTAATTGTTATCGAAAAAGGAAAGCTGTCTGAGAATTTTCTGTTGGGACTGTTCAATAATTTCAACAAATTTGGGATTGCTATAGACCTTCTTTTCTAATTGAAGAAGTGCCATGGCATAGCTCATTGGAAGTTTGGTGCTGGAAAGTTTTGGAATTCTGGATTTTGGCGAAGTATTGAAGGGTTGAATAATGCTGCTTTCTAATGTTTTTAAGCCTAAGGAAATATCGGCCAGTTGATTAAAAAAGTCTAGGGTCTGGGCATTTTCGTTATTGCCGGGACGAATATTGAGACTGGCTTTAATCAACTGTTCAAAATAAAAGTTACCGTTTTCACCAATACTTTGCTGACCACTCAATGCGGTCATATGGGTCAGCTGGGTGGCCTGAAACACACCCGCTAACGCCAAAGCGCGATTTTGACGAGTATTCAACGTTGTGGCTGGTTGAAATGGTAACTCCGTCATGCCGAATTCATCCTTTTATAAAATCAGGTTTAGGTGCATTGGTATGATGAATCACACCACCGCCTAAACAAACTTCACCTGAATAAAACACCACACTTTGACCTGGGGTCACTGCACGTTGTGGTTCATCAAACTCCACACGTACACCATTGGGTGATTCTGAATCTTGGTACACCGTACAGGCTTGATCAGTCTGACGGTAACGGGTTTTGGCTGTGCAACGAAAACCTGTTTCAGGAATATCCTGCTCGCCGGCCACCCAGTCAATTGCTTCACTCCAAAGCATGGTGCTTTGCATCAGTGGGTGCTCATGGCCTTGACCCACCACCAGACGATTGCCTTCGATATCTTTATGTAATACGAACCAGGCACCTTCCGCGACGCCTTTCATTCCGCCAATACCGATGCCGCCGCGTTGACCGAGCGTATAGTACATTAAGCCGTGATGATCACCAACCTCTTTACCGTCTTCCAGCACGATTTTTCCGGGTTGTGCCGGTAAATATTGCTTCAAGAAGTCATTAAATCGGCGTTCGCCAATAAAGCAGATCCCGGTCGAGTCTTTTTTCTTTGCCGTAGCAAGATCTAATTCTTCAGCGATTTTGCGGACTTGCGGCTTTTCAATTTCACCGACAGGGAATAATGTCTTGTTAATTTCACGACCATGTACGGCATGCAGGAAATAGGTTTGATCCTTATTCTGATCAACACCACGTAAGAGTGGTGCGTATTCTTCACCGCGTGAATTGGTCATGGTTGCACCGCGACGACAGTAATGACCTGTGGCAATAAAGTCTGCACCCAAGTTCACCGCATGATCTAGAAAAGCGCGGAATTTAATTTCTTTATTACATAAAATGTCTGGGTTTGGCGTACGGCCAGCTGCATATTCCGCCAGGAAATGTTCGAATACGCGATCCCAATATTCCATGGCAAAGTTTGCGGTATGCAGTTTAATGCCGATTTTGTCGCAAACGGCCTGAGCATCGGCAAGGTCATCCATCGCCGTGCAATATTCTGTGCCGTCATCTTCTTCCCAGTTTTTCATGAAAAGACCTTCAACCTGATAACCTTGTTGAAGTAAAAGGGCAGCAGAAACAGATGAATCTACACCACCTGACATACCGACGATGACACGTTGTTGCATAGGATTAGGCATCCAAATTTGAAATTAAGGGAGAATTTTGGTGCTCGTAAATGAGCGATAAAGGATATTTTTGACCTGAAAGCGCATCTTGTACGGCTTTAATCACCAATGGACTACGTGCGCGAGCAGATTCAATCAGTTCATCGAGCGTCATCCAGACTGCGCCGACAATATCTGTATCTAAAATGGCATTTGAGTCATAGTCAATGGATTTGGCTAAAAAACAGAAACGAAAATATGTACGATCCGGAAACATCGGCGGGGTATAGGTATACATCCCTAAAAGATGAGTTACTTCAACCGTATGTCCGGTCTCTTCCATGGTTTCACGAATTGCGGCTTCGATAATGGTTTCACCGCATTCCACATGACCTGCTGGCTGATTAAATACGGTGTGTGTCACAGCTTCTGTATGTTCTTCGACAAACAGGAATTTTCCGTCTTTTTCGACGACGGTTGCGACAGTGACGTGAGCAGTCCAAGCGGTCATAAAGCAGCACCATGGAAAATGATGCACTATTGTATAAAATTTTGGGGTGTGTGGCTATGATGAGAGGGGGTTTCTTTGATTGTTTAAATGATTGTGATTAGAGGTTTTAAGATGAATGGGATTCTACCATGTAGGAATCAGTGCTATTAATGTGTTTTGATCTTCGCTTATCAGAAAGTGGATGAGTTTAAAAAGTGTACTAGAAAGGAAGTGGGGGGCAGGGAATTATCAATTAAAAGCTCAAATTTAACCTGAAAGATCCAATAAAAAAATGTATAACTGTCAGCTCAGGTTTGAGCTAATACAGATCATTCACTGTTTCAATCAATTCTCTTTTACAAGGCAATTGTTTTTCTTCTTCAGTATGAACGGGTTTGTTTTTCATATTCCTGCGTGATGGGGGCAATATTTTTAGTCTTCTGGCTGCTAAAGCTTCAGCTTTGCTCAAATAGCCTTATCTCCGAGTAAAACTCCTTTTAATTCTTGAGTTAAAGATTCCAGTACAGCAACATCGTGAACATTTCCCGATCTAAGTTTGGGATTAATAATTTCACCTAAATTGTTGATAATCAGATGTAATTTAAAACCATAAAACCATAAAACCATAAAACCATAAAACCATAAAACCATAAAACCATAAAACCATAAAACCATAAAACCATAAAACCATAAAACCATAAAACCATAAAACCATAAAACCATAAAACCACCCGGTACTACTTTTCCCACGACCCGCTAAGCCTTTAAATACACGATGTCTTTGAATTCGAAGATTATGGCAAACAACCAATTTAGTGGAATCAATAATGCTGATCCTTGTATCTTTTCTTTTAACTTGATGGAAGAAACTATTCAAAGCTTGTAAACAACGAGGCATGCTTTCAATAAAGCGGTTGTAGCTAAGAAGTTGAGAAAAAGCGGATTTCCAGAATGGAACGATCATTTGGCAATAAAAATATTTGAAGAATCTAAACCCGGATTGATGAAATAAAATGACAATCGTCATTGCTTCAGACAAGCTTAAGGCTGACTTTTTCAACCTAGATTTTTGATCAGAAATTAAAAATTTCTCTAAAGACTCATTAAATTTTTTGCAAAAATCGTCCAATATACAAAATAATTCGGTAATATGGGCCATTGAAAAGCTTTTTTTTACAATTTTTTCTTTAAAACCAACATGTTATAAATTTAGGGCTTTTTTTCTACTCTTTTTTTATATCAAAATCAGGTTAGATAAACTTTTTACAGACAGGTTTGGGTAACCTAGCAGTATGAGAATAAAAATAACAAATAGAACACACTTTTCAAGAATTATAATAAAAAATACTAATTAATTAACTTTTATTGTATAATTTTTGTGATGTTGAGGTAATTTGTTTTCTCCTGATTTACATTGGGATTTGTGGCTACCTAATAAGCGGCTTTGAATATATTCATTCGAGACTTTTATGCTGTTAAATTTCTATCGCTTTTTAATTTGTTTACTTATACTTATAGGTGTTGGGCTTGTAGGTTTGGGGGTTAGTGTTCATGATAATTTTTTCTTGGGAGTGGCTTGTTTATTTTTTATAGCAGCAGCCCTTACTTTTCTTGAGTACAAGAATAAAAATATTGATCCATTTAGAAAGTTTTAAACAGACTATTTGATCAATTCTGTTCTGTTTAAGTCGATACATTGAATAAAAGCATCGGCTTAAACAGAAACTCTGTATCTGACTTTATATTTTATTTGTAATTCCCCGAAACCTTCACATAATTTTGTGCCGAATACGGTAAAAATTCTTTTTCTTTATCCGTGAGTGGACGTACTTTCTTTACCGGGCTACCTACATACAAATAACCGCTTTCTAGAACCTTATTGGGTGGAACAAGCGAACCCGCGCCAATCATTACATCATCTTCAACAATCACATCATCCAGAATAATCGTACCAATACCGACCAAAACACGATTGCCAATGGTACAACCATGTAGTTTGACATGATGGCCAATGGTGACATCTTCACCAATAATTAAAGGCGAACCTTCAGGCTTATCGGCTTTCTTATGGCTGACATGCAACATCGAGTGATCTTGTACATTTGAGTTTTTACCAATCCGAATATGATTCACATCACCCCGAATTACGGCAAAAGGCCATACCGAAACATTTTCAGCCAAAACCACATCGCCGACCACAATTCCCATCGGATCGACATAACAGGAAGCATCAATCTGTGGGGTCATATCTAAATAAGAACGAATATTTTGGCTCATAACGATCTGTCCGATAAATGATGATGAAGGATCATGTGCATAGTATAAAATAAAAAGCACCCATCTGAATGAGTGCTTTGGTCTTAGTCCAAGACTGAAATGGTCTATTTAGACTTAGAACAAGTTGCTAAAGAACTGTTTGATATGGTCGAGCATACGCGCGAAGAAACCCGCTTCTTCCACTGCATTCAAAGCCACAAGAGGTTTTTCTGAAATGACTTTACCATCCAGAGTCGCAACATATTTACCGACAACTTGCCCCGGTTGTAATGGTGCAGTCAGTTTCGGTTGAACCACCAGCTGGGTTTTAATCGCATTGGCCTGACCTTTAGGCATGGTCACATTAAAGTTTTCAGCAAGTCCGATTTGAACTTCATCTTCCTTACCAAACCAGACTTTGGCTTTAGCAAGTACCTGTTTAGCTGGTTGAACATTTTTGGTTTCGAAGTTCGCATAACCCCAAGCCAGCAATTCACGTGTCTGCGTTGCACGTTCCTGCATGGTAGGTGCACCAAAAATAACTGAAATCAAGCGAGTAGGGCCACGTTTAGACGACGTGGTCAAGCAATACCCTGCTTCATTGGTATGACCTGTTTTTAAGCCATCTACACTTGGGTCGGTATACAGCAGGGCATTACGGTTACCTTGCTTGATGCCATTAAAGGTAAATTCTTTTTCAGCATAAATCGGATAATACTTGGAACTGTCTTTAATGATGTGCTGTGCCAGCGTTGCCATATCTTTGGCAGTCGAATAATGACCTTCAGCAGGCATACCGGTTGAATTGATAAAGCTGGTATTGGTCATGCCAATACGTTTGGCTTCCTGATTCATCATATGTGCAAAGGTACCCTCGTTCCCTGCAATATGTTCAGCCATGGCCTTAGATGCATCATTACCCGATTGAATAATAATTCCGCGCAGCATTTCAAGTGCAGTGGCCGTACCGTTTAAAGGCACATACATACATGATTCCGCGCTACTACCGCGACACCATGCTGACTCATTCATGCGAACCTGTTCATCTTCAGTGAGTTCACCGCTCAATAGTTTTTGTTCGATGATGTAGCTGGTCATCATCTTGGTCATTGAAGCAGGGGCTAATTTTTCATTTTCATTTTTTGAAGCGAGAAGTTGCCCTGTCTCATAGTCCATTAGCACGTAGGATTTATTATTCAATTCTGGTGGTGCAGATAGGACAGTTGCTGCAAAGCTAAAACTAGGAACTAATAATAATGCAGCAAGGGCAGTTTTTTGGGTCATTTCTAGTGGGTTCCTATATCTTGATGTAAGCACGAAGAGCCTAGCATTTTAGGATAAAGCTAGGCGGACTTCTATGGGAAACCCGGTCTTATTTCAAAAGTATTGTAAGTAATCGGCAGAAAAGCAGGTTAATTGTTATAGGTGGTTAATTCATTACAAATCACCTGATTTTTTTTCTTGCCAGCTTTCTTGGCATCAGATTGTGCTTCAGCCAGAATACTGCGGAAATCGTTCTGTTGAACCATCTGGTTTAAGCTTGCAACCGGATTGCGCTGACCTGGCATATATTCAGTTACCAGCTTGGTATAGCCCTGATTGAACTGTGACTTGTCCTTAACCATGCTCGGGCAGATTTCTGAAAGAACATAAATCGCAGCCAGTTCCTGCTTGGTCACTTGCTGGGTTGGTGTGACATTGATATTTTCATTGGCTGCAAATGCAGAGGTGCCTAAAAGAGTCGCGGCAGAAGCTGCACAAAGTGTCATGGCTTGAAGTAATGGATATTTCATTAAAAAACTCAAAAAATAGATTTAGAACAATAATTTGCCTAGCTTAAACTTATTTTTGAAATTGAAAAGTGGGAAAATGTAGCGAAGCTGTAGAATTATGAAGAAATCTGTAAGAGAAAATAAGACGATGTTTACACCGTCTTATTTGAAGATTTATCTAGCTTAGCCCTGGTAATCCAGAATCTCTTCGCATACGGTTTTTTGTTCGTCAGTACTGGTTTGTTTGGCACCCTGACGGGCTTCTTCCAGTAAAGATTTATATTCGCTATCTGCCTGTAGTTTTTGATAGCTCATGCCTTTATCTGAGTAGTCTGCAAGATAAGACTGGATGAGAGTCTGAATAATGCTGTCTAATTTTGCATTTTGGCCAATCATAGCCGGGCAAACCTCAGCCATGACTTGTGCCGATGCGATGTCTTCTTTCACAATGGTATTGTTTTCGTCAACAGTCAGCTCGCTCGCCATAACTGAAGGAGAAACAGATACTGCCAGGCTTAAAGCGAAAGCACTAAATAAAGAGAATTTTTTAATCATCTTGAGCCACATATTTTAAAGATGGATGTCGAGCAGTAAATATATATAATTCCAGCACTAATACAATTAAATGTCCTAACCAGTCATTTTTTAGCGCGACGAGATTTTTCAGTGAATATTTTAGTTTC
Source organism: Acinetobacter sp. YH12200 (assembly GCF_013418175.1). Classification (NCBI taxonomy): domain Bacteria; kingdom Pseudomonadati; phylum Pseudomonadota; class Gammaproteobacteria; order Moraxellales; family Moraxellaceae; genus Acinetobacter; species Acinetobacter sp. YH12200. The sequence continues at coordinate 80,934 of NZ_VPCO01000008.1, read as the reverse complement.
AAATGATGATGGTGTGTTTGCACCGGGTATTCAGGCATTGGCACAGGCTCTAAAACCTTTGGGGAGGATTGTTATTGTAGCGCCAGAAAGTGAGCGCAGTGGTTACTCCAGTGCTTTGACTCTGGACCGACCTTTACGCCTGATTCAGATTTCTCCCGATGTCTGGGCTGTCAATGGTACTCCGGCAGATTGTGTTTATCTGGCTATGAACGGCCTGTTTGACTTTGAATTTGATCTGGTGGTCAGCGGTATTAATAGTGGTGCCAATCTGGGGGATGATGTCTTGTATTCCGGTACAGTCGGGGCAGCCTTTGAAGGTCGCTTAAGTAAACATCCTGCTATTGCGGTGTCATTGAGTGGGCCGAATGTACGCAGCTATCAACACCCTCAGGATTATCAGCTGGCTGCCAACTGGGTACATGATTTTATTGCACGCGGTTTGCCGGTTCTTCCTGAGCGTCATATTTTTAATATCAATATTCCGGATATGGCTGAATTACAGGGTGAAAAAGTGACTTATCAAGGCCGCCGCCGTCAGTCGAAGCCCATCACCAGTCATGTTGACCCACGTGGTCGTCAGGTGTACTGGATTGGACTGTCTGGAGAAGCAGTAGCAGAACCCAAGCAAGGGTTGAGCGAGATTGACTCGGACTTCTTTGCTGTGGCCAATGGCTATGTCAGCATTACTCCGATTCAGATGGATGCCACCAACTATGAGGTTTTGCGGAATCTTCAAACACAATTGGCAGAAAATGCGTTCTCAGTGTTATAACTTTGTGAAAAACTCGCGATTGCAAGTATATTGCAGTAAAACTTTGCTAATCTTAACGGGATTTTGCAACCGTATAGATCTTAGAGAGGAAGATAATGTTCTTGGTGTTACCGAAATGTGTTGTTGCTTCGCCTGCAGCCCTGATTAAAACCCTAGTTTTATCAACCGTTGTTATTTCTACAGGAGTAATCACCGGTTGTGCAACCAAACCTCAAGTAAATAATGCGACGCGTTATGCGACAGCTCCTGATTTCTATACGGTACGTTCAGGAGATACATTGAGTGGGATCGCAGCACGTTATGGACTGAACTATATCAGTGTTGCCGAGATGAATGATATTGCTGCACCTTACCGGATTTATGTGGGACAGTCGATCCGCCTGAAAAATAATACCGTACGTCGCAGTACCAGCACGCAGGCAGTGACTCAGGCAGCCCCTATCCAGCGTCAAACGATTGCAGTACCAACACCGGCACCAGTTACACCAGCGACCACCGTGCAGACTACACCGCGTGTGAGCACGCCGGCGCCAATGACACCCGTCTCTACTGCCGCGGGTTTAGGTTGGGTAAAACCGTCTAATGGCCCAGTTTTGCAGCAGTATAATCTGGCATCTAATATCAAGGGCACACGCTATAGCGGCAATGTCGGTGATCCGGTGTTTGCAGCAGCAGACGGGCAGGTTGTTTATGCTGCAGATGGCCTGAAAGAATATGGCAATCTGGTGTTGGTGAAGCATATTAATGGCTATATTACGGCTTATGCCCATAACAGCAAACTGGATGTAAAAAGCGGACAGAATGTAAAAGCGGGGCAAAAAATTGCAGAAATGGGTTCAACTGGTACAACGCGAACCATGCTTGAATTTCAGGTGCGCTTAGACGGCAAACCGATTAATCCAACTACAGTTTTACCAAACAATTAAATAAATAATGCAAAACGTGAATTTCGCCGTATAATACAATAAGTTGCTTTTATCAAATGATGAGGCATCTCATAAGTTTAGAGGGAAATTTATGTTAGATCAACTTCGAGCAATGGGTGTTTTTGCTTGTGTTGTAGAAAAAAACTCGTTTAGCGGTGCTGCCCGTGAATTAGGGATTACGACCAGCGCCGTGAGTCAACAAATTCGCTCATTAGAACATGATATGGAAGTGGTACTTTTAAATCGTTCAACGAGAAAGTTAAGTTTGACGGAAGCGGGACAAGCTTTTTTCTACAGTTGCCAGGAAATGCTATCTGCTGCAGAGCGCGGTAAAGTCCGAATCAATGAATTACGCGATGATCTTGTGGGTGAACTGCGCATTGTCGCTTTGCCAGAATTGTGCGCGAATCATGTGATTCCTGCACTTTCTCACTGGATGTCCGCACATCGTGGCCTGGCAGTACATCTGGAAACCAATAATCATGAGGTTGATTTGTTCGATGGGCGTATCGATATCGCCTTAAGATTTGAACAGAAAAATGATGAGCACAATCTTCAGGTGGTGCCATTGATGCAGATTGAGCAAATTCTGGTGGCGACACCGAGTTATATTAATCAGAGCACCATTATTTCACGTCCTGATGATCTTAAAAATCATGATGTGCTGCCTTTGACCCATATCAAAAATCATCAGTATTTCCAGTTTCAAAATGTCAATACTGCAGAAAAAGCCGATTTTGAACTGAAATCCCGTTTCAGTACCAATAATGGTCTGGTGGCAAAATCGATGTGCTTGCAGGGCAATGGGATTGCCAAGATTTTATATCTCGATGCGAAAAAAGACTTACTGAATGGCACTTTGGTTGAAGTTTTGCCTGAATGGCGACTTCCACCGATTACACTATATGCAGTCATGCCGAAACGTGAGCAACAACCGACAAAAATTCTTCGTTGCCTAGATACATTGAAACAATATTTTGACCAGATTTCTGGTGGGCGTATTTTACAAGCCGCATCATAAGATACAGAATATAAAAAAGCCGCTTTCAAGCGGCTTTTTTGTTTTTAAGCGCAGGGTTTAGGCCAAAAAAGCGTTGATCATTTTCACTAAACGCTCAATCAGCTGATCAGCCTGTTCCTGAGTAATGTTCAGGGTAGGCAACAGGCGAACCACATTACCGGCAGTCACATTGATGATGGTTTTGTATTCATCACGTGCAATTGCGACCAGCTCAGTACATTCTTTCGGTAATTCAATTCCGATCATCAGACCGAAACCACGCACGCTCACATTTTGATCGGCCAGTTTGTTGCGTAGTTGATCCACGATATAAGCGCCTTTTTCCGCAGCATTGGCGACGATATTTTCTTTTTGCATAATATCGAGAATGGTGTAGACCACACGTGAACCCAAAGCTGTACCACTATAAGTCGAACCATGATTACCGGCAGTTAATACACCTACACCACGACCTTGAGTCATGACGGCACCAATCGGGAAACCATTACCCAAGCCTTTGGCTGTGGTCAGTACATCAGGAATAATGCTGGTGTGCTGATAAGCAAAATATTTGCCCGTACGGCCATTCCCGGTTTGCACTTCATCTAGCATCATCAACCAGTTGTGCTGGTTACAGATTTGACGAATCTCTTCGAGATAGCTGAAACCTTGAGGTGCGGTATTTACACCACCTTCACCCTGAATGGGCTCAACTAAAATGGCTACGATATCCGGATGATGAAGCGCTGCCTCTTCAATCGCTTCGAGATCACCAAAAGGTACACGAATAAAACCTTCGACCAGCGGGCCAAAGCCTTCCTGAACTTTTTTATTGCCTGTTGCAGAAAGGGTGGCCATGGTACGGCCATGGAAAGAACGATCCGCCACAATAATTTTGGGTGAAGAAATGCCTTGCATATGACCGAATTTACGTGCAATTTTGATTGCACCTTCATTTGATTCTGCGCCACTGTTGGAGAAGAATACTTCTTCCATACCCGCGACTTCGGCCAGTTTTTGTGCTGCCGCAGTTTGCCAAGGCACTTCAAACAGGTTGCTGGTATGAATCAAGGTCGCAGCCTGATCAGCAATTGCTTCGGCAATGACTGGATGCGCATGACCCAGACCACATACTGCAATTCCGGTTAATGCATCTAAATACTCTGTACCATCTTCGGTATAAAGATATGCACCTCGTCCTCGGACAAAGCTGATCGGTTGACGGCCAAATACAGGCATCAAGTGAGAAGGTTGATCAGTTTGTACCGGTGCGAGGGTAATATTATTCATGACTAACTCTTAACTGTTAGGTGGAAAGAAAAACTTATATAAGCAAAAACCCGCTCAGATTTAAAGGGTAATTGTAAATAAAATTGGAATTATTGCTTTAGACATACTGTTTTGTCTGGATTTGGGTATAATGCCAGACAGATGAGTTGAGGATTTATCAATGACTGAACAAGCACGCGATACCGAAGCGTTAATTCGTGACCAAATTGCTAAACATGCAGTACTTCTTTATATGAAAGGCACACCGCAATTTCCACAATGTGGTTTTTCTGCACGTGCAGTAGAAGCACTCAGTCAGATTGGTCGTCCGTTTGCTTATGTAAACATTCTGGAAAATCAGGACATTCGTGCGATGTTACCACAAATCGCCAACTGGCCGACATTTCCACAGCTTTGGATCAATGGTGAATTGATCGGTGGGAGCGATATCATGCTCGACATGTTCCAAAAAGGCGAATTAAAGCCTTTGGTTGAACAGTACAGTCCGGCGGCTGATGCTTAATTAAATTAAGATTTAAATCAAGCCAGATGTTAAAAAAGCGCTTCATTGAGAAGCGCTTTTTTATTGCTATTTTAAAGATAGAGCAACGACCGGATTAATCTTCTGTTGCTGCATTTGGCTTTTGAGCTATTGCATGACCTGCTTCAAGTTCAGTGTGTGGCTCAACAATTTGCTTCTTGTCTTTTTTCTTCTTCTTTTTTTTCTTTTTCTTCGGTAATTCGACCAGCTCACCACCATCTTCAATCGCTTGCCAGTAATCCAGCTGTGCCATCACCGCGGCATAGATTGAATTTTTGCTATAGCGACCTTTTTTATCCAAGGTGCCGACCGGACGCGCCATCAGGATTTCCAGCGCCTGATCAATGGTATCAATCGCATGAATATGGAACTGACCTTCTTCGACAGCAATGGTGACATCTTTACGCAGCATCAGATGCTGCATATTCTGACGTGGAATAATCACGCCTTGTTTGCCGGTCAGACCTTGCAGCTTGCAGGCATCAAAGAAACCTTCAATTTTGGCATTGACACCGCCCACTGGCTGTACTTGTCCCAACTGGTTCATAGAGCCGGTAATGGCCCAGGATTGATCAATCGGTAACTGGCTAATCGCAGAGAGCAGGGCAGACAGTTCTGCGACTGTGGCACTGTCACCATCGACCTGACCATAGCTTTGTTCAAAGGCCAGCGCAGCAGAGAAGTGCAGGGTCTGTTCACGACCAAAATGTGCTTTCAGGAAAGACGACATCAATAACACGCCTTTGGCATGCAAGGAGCCACCGAGTTCCACACTGCGCTCAATGTCGAGAATGTCACCACCCCCTTGATACACCGAAGCAGTCAGGCGTGAAGGAAGGCCAAATTCGACATCGGCATAATGAATTACCGACAAAGCATTAATCTGTCCCAGACGATGGCCACGGGTTTCGATTAGCTGTGTACCACGGGTCAGATCCTGCCAGTATAACTCACGCAAATAGCCTAAGCGATATTTACGATGATCGAGTGCAGTATTGATATGTTTTTCCGAGACCATCTTGTCACCGGCCTGAAAGGCATGATGATGCGCTTCACGAATCAGGTCACCCAAGGTCAGGGCATGTAATGATAGTGAGCTTTGGTCTTCGGCCTGACGGCTGGAATCTGTGAGCAGTGCAGCCAAAGCAGAACGGTCAAAAGGCAATAATTTATCCGATTGCACATAGTCGGCAATCAGCTGCATATAGGCCTGCTCGTTGTCGTCATTACGTTGTAATGTATCGGTAAAATCAGCACGGATTTTAAAGATGCTGCCTAGCTCCGGTTCAAGCTCTAGAATTTCATAATAAATTTCAGGCTCGGCCAGCAAGATCACTTTAATGTTCAATGGAATCGATGCCGGTTCAATTGAAATACTGCCGGTTAGCGTGATCATATGCTCAAGTGAAGACAGTTTTAAATGCCCGGATTTAAGCGCACGCTTCAAACCTTGCCATGCATAAGGCTGTTCCAGTAATTGTTCCGCTTCCAGCATCAGAAAGCCGCCATTGGCTTTATGCAACGTTCCGTGACGAATCAGGGTGAAGTCCGTGGTGATCGTGCCATTTTGGGTTAGCTGTTCCACATGACCAAGTAAATTGTAATGTGTTGGAAAATCTTCAAAGATGACTGGCGCACCGCTATTCGGCTTGTGGGTAATAATCACGTTGGCCTGATAACGTGCCGGTACGCGGCTGAATAGTGCCGGGGTGAAATCATCCTCTTCCTGTTCCAGCACGATTTCGACATTATTGATAATATCTTCGGCATAATATTTTAGATAATGTTCCAAGCCTTGCACATGTTTGAACTTGGATAAAATCTGTTCTACACGTGGCACCACCACCTGTTTGGCAATATCACGATTCAGAATCTGAACACGGTCGCGTGCATCATCTTCCAGATCACCCAGATGCAAACCCAGACGCTCCAGTTTTTTGTCCATATAGCGCATATTGGTCGCCAATTCGGCCCGATCCTGATTGTTCAGTGCATTCAGATCTTCCTGAGTCATTTCCTGTAATTTGTCATCAATCAGATGTACGGGAACAAAGCAGTGTTCATCGTGTCGCGAGATCAGTTTCAGATCGAGTTCTGCACCTTCTTTGGTGAGTTCGATCAGCGCCTGTTGCTGTTCATCGCCAGTTTCCTGACGAATCATTTCAATGCGGTTGTGATAGGTTTCCGCGGTAAAACGGCGCTCAAGCTGCTTGAGGATCGTTTGCCAGCTTTGATTCAACATGGCTTGGAATTTTGGGCCCTGACCCGAGGGCAGTTCTAGTGCAATCGGCTGACGCTGGTTCTGAAAGTTATTGACGTAGACCCAATCATTGGGTGTTTCCATAGTTTTGGCGTGCTGTTGCAGCAAACGCTTCACCATGGTGCGTTTACCGAGACCTGCGGTACCGACAGCAAAAATGTTATAGCCGGAATAAGGCAGGGCAATCCCGGCCTCAACTGAGGCGCGTGCGCGATCTTGGCCCAAAAAGTTATTCAGGGGCTTGATCCGTTTGGTTGACGCAGGAATTTTTTCTAAGTTTGGAATGTGCGTCAGCTGGGTGGATGTTAACCGGGTATGGTCCAGAGTATTTTTAATTTCGCTTTGTTCAAATGCAGAGATAAGTAAATCTGAGCGGATTTTTTGTGGAGTTGTGCTGGTGTTGCTGGCAATAGAAGAATTAATTTGATCGAGTCTCTGGGTCACTGTTGAAAATCCAAAACGAAATATTACGTTGATGAGAGTTAAGGTATACAGATTTACTTGAAAAATTCAAGCCAACATGTCGCTTTTGCCAGAAAATAAAAAACCGGAAATGTGATAAATATATAAATCTTGTTGAAAGATACGCTATTACAGGATTGAATAGCAGCAATTGGTTTTTCTGCGGAAAATAATAAAGCAATGACAACACAAACGACGGGTTGGAAATCCGCATTTACAGCATTTTTAGATCGACGTGCATTGATCATGCTGTTCTTGGGATTTTCGGCTGGTGTGCCGATTCTTCTGATTTTTTCCAGTCTGTCTTTATGGTTAGGTGAGGCCGGAATCAGCAAAAGTGCAGTCACTTTTTTTAGCTGGGCCGCATTGGGCTATTCGTTTAAATTCGTCTGGGCACCGCTCATTGATGAACTGCCAGTCCCATTTCTGACCAAGGCTCTGGGGCATCGTCGTGCCTGGTTGCTGATTGCGCAGATTCTGATTGTCTGTGCCATTTCAATTATGGCCTTTTCTGATCCGGCTTTGGGTGCAACACATTTACAGCAAATGGCGCTCGGTGCAGTCCTGCTTGGTTTCTCCGCAGCAACACAGGATATTGTGATTGATGCCTACCGGATTGAACTGGCGGAAACCCAGATGCAGACCGTATTGGCCGCCACCTATAATGCCGGTTACCGGATCGGGATGATCGTGGCCGGTGCTGGTGCCTTGTTTCTGGCAGCCTATTTGGGAACTGCGAAAGGCAACTATATCTATGATGCCTGGAAATGGACTTATCTGGCCATGGCCGGGGTAATGCTGGTCGGGATTGTCACCACGCTTTGCATTCGGGAACCGCAGGTTGACCGTGTGCCTAAACATTATCTGCGCAGTGATTATTTCCGTTTAGTCGCAGTGTTTTTTGTCGCAGTGATCAGCTTTGTACTGAGCTATATCTATTCCGGCAATCTGGTCGTCAGTATTACCGAACAGTTCACCATTCAAGATACTTTTACCTTGTTCTGCTTTGAAGCCTTACGCTTTATTGGTTCCGGTGCGATTGCCTTTGCCATTGGCGCAAGCTTGGTGAAAATGGGTGCAGTCAACAAGCAGATGGCCTATGAAACCTGGGTTAATCCGGTTGCAGACTTCTTTAGGCGCTATGGCTTAAAACTGGCATTGGTGCTGTTGTTATTGATTGGTTTTTATCGGGTTTCCGATATCATTGCCGGGGTCATTTCCAACGTCTTTTATCAAGACCTGAATTTCAGTAAAGAGCAGATTGCCGAAGCGGTCAAAGTCTATGGGGTGATTTTCTCTTTAATTGGTGGTTTTCTCGGTGGTTTACTGGCCCAGAAAATGAACATCATGAAACTGATGTTTGTCGGTGCCGTGCTGGCCTGTTCCACCAACCTGATTTTTATTGGACTGGTCAAATCTGGTGAAAAACTGGCAGCTGTCGAAGTTAGGGTCGCTAATCAGGTTTATCAGGCCGATACCGATGAAGTCGGTTACTGGAAGCTGAATGTACCCAGTGATGTTTTAGCGCAGAGTAAGCAACTGCAAGTGACAGCCAGCTATCTAAATTCAGATCATGCTACTCAGCCTGTACAGGTCAGCATGCCGTATTTGACTGCACAACAGGGCAGCACCCAGTTACAGATCCTGCCGATCACCAGTGACAATACCCTCAATGTCGCTGAACAGGGCAAGACCATTGTGGTACGTGGTCAATATGTCGGTGCAGCGCTGCAACCGAATCAAAAGATTGTTTTACAAATCAATGATCAGAATCTTGAGGCAAAATTAGAAAGTGAAGGCGTATTTACTGCCGCGATTCCTGCGCAGCAACTGATTCAGTCACCCGCACATATTGTCAGTGCAGTCTTGATGCAAGATGGCCAGGCGCTTCAGCAAACCACACATGTTTATCAGGTCAATGATCAGCTCATCCCTGGCCAGAATCTGGATGTTGATATTCAGCCTTTGGCGGTGATAGATGGCAGTAGTTCCGACATGATCGAAGTCAGTGGTAAGGTCATCAAACCTTATAGCGACAAGTGGCTTTATTTTGCCATTATTGTCGATAATCTGGCTGCCGGACTTGCGGGTGCTGCGTTTATTGCATTCTTGTCGAGCCTGACCAGTGTGTCATTTACCGCAGTTCAATATGCGATTTTTAGCTCACTCATGACCCTGACTCCCAAGATTTTAGGTGGATATTCGGGTACTATAGTGACCAATATTGGTTATCCGAAATTCTTCCTCATGACCACGTTAATTGGGATTCCGATCCTGATTCTGGTGGTTTGGGTCGCAAAACTGCTCGGTGAACACCAACAACAATCTGTACAGAAGGATGATTAATATGCGCATGCTGCATACCATGTTACGTGTAGGCAATTTAGAACAATCGCTCAAGTTCTATACTGAAGTACTTGGCATGACTTTGCTTCGTAAACGTGATTACGAAGAGGGCCGTTTTACCCTGGCTTTTGTCGGTTATGGCGATGAAGAAAATCACACCGTACTTGAATTGACGCATAACTGGGATACAGACAGCTATGAGCTGGGCAATGCCTATGGTCATATCGCGATTGCAGTCGATGATGCTTATAAGGCATGTGAAGAGATCAAGGCACGTGGTGGTAATGTCGTGCGTGAAGCTGGTCCAATGAAAGGCGGTGTGACTGTCATTGCATTTGTAGAAGACCCAGATGGCTATAAAATCGAGCTGATCCAGCAAGATCAGGATGCACGTAATAACTAAGTGGGATGTAGCGTGATAGATGAAATGTATTCACGTATAGATGAAAATATTACATCAACCTGAGTGCATAGCATGGGCCCGGCATCTGTTAAGATAGCCGGGCATTTTTTTATCGAACAATAAAACTTTAAGGGAAGAACAGCAGATGCTTAAATTGTTGGCATTGGACCGCTTTACGATATTGCTATTTGTCATGGTGCTGTTGGCCAGTGTAGTGCCTGTCTCCGGACAGGCCGCTGAAGTTTTTGGCTGGATCACGACAGGCGCGATTGCCATTCTATTTTTCCTACACGGTGCCAAGCTGTCCCGCGAAGCGGTGGTGGAGGGGATCATGCACTGGAAATTACATACTTTGGTCTTTGCACTGACTTTTGCCTTGTTTCCTATTCTAGGTTTGCTGGCCAAGCCGATTTTATTGCCAATGCTCGGGCAGGAGCTGTACTGGGGCTTCCTGTTTATGTGCTTCCTGCCATCCACCGTTCAGTCTTCGATTGCTTTTACTTCCGTCGCACATGGGAATGTGGCCGGTGCTGTCTGTAGTGCATCTTTTTCTAATATTATCGGCATGTTTATCACCCCGGTATTGGTCGCATTTTTCATTTTAGGTCAATCTGAGCACGGGTTTGACCCAACCGCTTCGATTATCCAGATTACGCTGTTGTTATTGGTACCTTTTATCTTGGGGCAAATTTTACGTCCCTGGATTTATCCAAAAATGATGAAAATGCCAAAAATCGTCAAGGTCTTTGATCAAGGCTCAATTTTACTGGTGGTTTATGGTGCTTTTAGTAGCGCCGTAGTAGCGGGACTTTGGAATGAAGTCAGTCTCAGTACATTATTGCTGTTATTGCTAGCCTGTTCGGTGCTTTTGACCCTGGTGATGCTGTTGTCGCTGTATATCCCACGCTGGCTGGGTTTTAGTCGCGCTGACCAGAAAACGGTATTTTTCTGCGGTTCTAAAAAAACCCTGGCCAGTGGCGTGCCGATGGCACAAATTCTATTTATTGGCCAGCCACTGGGCATGATTGTCTTGCCGATCATGATTTTTCATCAGATTCAATTGATGGTTTGCGGGATTATTGCCAATGTGTGGGCCAAAGAGGCTGAGTCAGAAGCAGAAGAATAATTCGCATATTAAATTCATTTCACGTATAATAATGCCCACTTGTTGTGCTTAGCTCTGACGGTATCCGTCTCGGTGGGCCAAAAGAATGGTCTGTTGTGGTGTTGATCTGCATGAACTTTGTTCCTGCTTCCTCATTTGAGAGTGATCAATAGCGATGACAGCTAAACCTTCTTGAATCTAATGGAGTAATCGACCATGCGCGCCGATATTCACCCAAAATATGAAACTTTAGTTGCGACTTGTTCATGTGGTAACGTAATCGAAACTCGTTCAGCTGCTGGTAAAGAAACACTTTACCTAGACGTATGTTCAGCTTGCCACCCATTCTACACTGGTAAGCAAAAGAACGTTGACACTGGCGGTCGTATCGACAAGTTCAAACAACGTTTTGCTGGTATGTCACGTTCTGTTAAACGTTAATACCCAAAATGAAAAAACGGGCCTCAAGCCCGTTTTTTTGTGCCTGCCATTTGGAAAATAACCGCATGGCAGGCATATAACTATTTAATGCTCTTGTACATCAATCAGGTGATCGAGTTTTTTCTGGAAATAATCCCCTTGAATAAAGCGGGCATCAACATTCCAGGCATTGGCGAACAGGGTCATATCATTTAATTCGCGGACCAGAATATTCAGCGGTTTGATATCATTATAGCTGGTGATTTTTTCCTGCAGCTGCTCGACTCCAGTCTCGTTATTCAGCATCTGGGTCAAGCTGGAATGCAAGCTGACACCATCTATTTCCAGCTCACGCAGCAAATTCGGACCATACATCGATTGACCAAAATCACGCAGCGCAATCAGCGCGCCATGTTCATGCAGAACACGTAGATATTTCTGCGCATCCTGTTGATTCAGCAGAATATCTTCTTCTGAGAATTGCAGGATCAGCGGATGTCGGACTTTGCTGCGAATAATCGTAATCAGCTTGGAAATAAATTCCGGGAAGCTACGGTCTTTAAAGAGTACCGCACGGTTCAAATTCACGATTAAGGTCGCATCCGGATACTGGGTAATAAAGTTGTGCAACTGTTTACTGGCTTCAACCAGAATCCAGCGATCCAGTTTAATCGACAGCTCATCATCTTCATGCAGTTCAAGGAGTGTAGAAATATCCTGCCATTTATTCTCATAAATGAAGCCGCTGGTCACTTCATAAGTATAAAGGCGGGTATCTTCTTTATCATACAACTGCTGATATTTTAAATGGATTTCACCACGATCCAGACATTCACTCAAAGCTTTCAGGATATGAGGTGTCGCCGCAGGAATAGAGCTGACTGCTGGACTGATCACCGCAACTGTTGGGCTTTCGATTGGTGTTTCAGCCACACTAAAATCGATCTGCGGCATTTCTAGAGATGGCTGGTTGCTCAGTGAAGCAGGAATATCCAGTACAAATTCAGGTGCTACTTCTGCTTGAGGTAAAGACGTAGAGAAGGCTCGTGCAATCAGTTCATTGCAGTGCGCTTCATCATTTAAACCCTGTTCCAGAACCACATAACCCATGCGTAAATTGAGCGGGAACGAATTTTGTCCCACTGTCACTAATTGTGGCTTGCTGAGTGCATTTAATCCGATCAGTTTGGATTCAAGAATTGCTTTGGAATCTGCCTGGAACAGACCGACAAGGACGTCATATTCCAGCTTGAATAATGGAACATGGGTTTGTTCTTTGAGGAATTCTTTAACAGCTTTGAAATATCCACTAAACGTCGTCCACTCAGACTGTAGAACTTCTGGTTCATAGGAACTTAAAGAGAAAGTTACTATGGCATTTACAGGTGCGGACTGTTTGGTTATTTCACGTTTAAGGAGCTGGAAAGTACTCGGTTTTCCGGCCGGCTTCTCGGTATTGCCTGCTTGAGCCTGAGTATCAATAGTAATTTGTAGTGCATCTTCTTCAGCGCTGGATGGCAAGAATTCCAGTTTTAATGGGTTAGATGTGGCGACACGCGGATTAAGAGAGTGGATTTCAACCCGGCCTAAATCGACCTGGCCTTGAGAAATCTTTTTGAAACGTGTTTTAAAGTCGTTTAGATCAGAAGGTTGTAATAGATCTAGCAGCGGCAGGCCAATAATCTCGTCTTCACTTTGTAAGCCAAACAGTTTCAGATAGTCTGCATTGGCCTGAATATGAATCCCTTCTTGAATGGTTGCGATGGCACGGTTACTATCTTCGACTAAGGATTGTGTCTGACTTTGTGCTGCTTCCAGTTCATTGAGCAAATGTTGCTGGGTCTGCGATACACGGCTAAATGACAATGCCCGAACCAGTCCCACATAAAAGCGTTCCAGGTAGTCAAAATTGAGAATGTCATAAATTCCTTTATGAATATACTGGGCATAGTGTTCAGCCTGATAGTCATCCGGTTTAAGCAAAATCATCGGCAGATGAGACTGCTGGGAAAGACGCACCAGACTTAAGGCCTGTTCATATTTCAGATCATAAGCACGGCCAAAGATAATCAGATCCCAGTTAAAATTTAACTGTTTTTCAAAAGATTGCAAATCATCAAGCAGGACAGCATCGACCTGATAGTCATTGCTGGTCAGAAGATCACGGATTTGGTTATATCTAATTTGATTATCATCAATAATCAGTAAACGTGTTTCGGTACGTTTTAACTTTTTAGACAATAATGGATTTCTCACTTCAATGCTTCCCATAAATCATGATTTCTGCTTTCATTCATGTGCTGACCGATAAAGTTTTCTATCATTTCTTCTTCTTGATCATTCAATAATTCATAATCAAAACGGATAAAACTCTGCGTAATCAGTTGTGCTTTGGTCAGATAGATTTTTAATTCTTTCTGACCGAGGCGTAAATGAATGGTTTGTTTTTCCCTAAACATCTGTGAACCAGAGACAATCACACTGGTCGTGACCTGATCCAGTTGCGTCATTTTTACCAGCAGTGCAGGCTGATAATTGACATGATGGCGTTCGGTACGGCTATAAGCCGCGCAAGGGAATAATTCCTGAGCCAGAACTTCCAGACCAATTTCCAGACTCTTGTCGGTCGATTGCTTGATCCAGCGAATCACACCACCACGCCACTGACGCTGTGATTTTTCCTGAACCAGAATAAATTCACCGGTTTTCAGATTGGCAGGGGTAATACCAGTCCATTTAATCCGGTAACCATTGACACTAATATCCAGAACTTCAGCACTATGAATCTGTTTGGTTTCGCGATCGAGGGCCTTGATGCTGCTAAAACCACTTGGAATGGCATTTTCCATTGAGCTGACAAAACTGCTTTCACTCTGGAAATTATAATTGGCCTCAAGTTCCAGGGTCTCGTTAAAGTTTTTACCTTTGGATAGATAAAAATGTGCCACCGTCAAGCCAAAGCAGATATTGATCTGGGCTGAATATTCATAACGTTCGTGACGGCGTTCGATATTATTCGAGAGCAGATTATAGATATGAAAATGTAGTGCAGGGGTCAGGAACAGTTTTTCATTACGCGACAGATACTGGGCATTTTTGCTTTGAGTATGGGTCAAATGTTCCATCAGATTCTGGGTGGAAATATAGAAGCTTGGCTGAAAATTTTCACCCTGATGCGAATTAAAGATCGGGGGGTGATCTTTGCTGGCATCCACCACATAGCGGGACAGTGTGGTTTCTTTCGGTAGAATCTGCACCAGTTTGGCCCAGTCAAAACTGCATAGGTACAGCCCCTGAATTTCTGCAGGGCGAATCTGATGGGTATTAAAAATATCCAGTAAAATTAGTTGAGCATAAGCATGTGCAATATTCTGGATCTCGTGCTGGGTGCCTAAAACCTGATTGATATTGCTTTGGTAGAAATTATTTTCGATTGCACATTCAAGCAGTTGATGTGCAGCCAACCATTGCCCCATATCCGGTGTGCTGTATAACATATGCTGTTGATATAACAGCAGGCTGAGCTGTTGCAAAGCATAATAAATCGACACCATACGCGCGGTTTGAATGCTTTTCTTTTTACCCAGAGAAAACAGGGAAAATTTTTGATGGGTCAGTTGATGATTACAGCGTTTGACGATATCAATATAAATTTTGGCAAAATGGCTACGCAGCAGCATGGCCAGTTCAATGATTTGATCGTTACGATCCGAAGTAATCAGCCCCTGATTGACAAAATGCTTTTCCAGACTGGTCAGAACATTTTCAAGGGTCGGATGCAAGACCTGAATCAGGTCAAAGCGCAGGGTTTCTGTGCATTTCAGCTCAGAAATTTCTAATAAGGCATTAAACAGGGATTTGGATGAATTTCCCAGTTGCAAAATTGAAATACCGGAAACCCACTCTTGCAAAGCTTTGGCAGTCGTCGGGCAAAAGCTCAGCTGATCCCGTGTGAGTTCCGTCGGTGTCTGAAAAATGTCGGACGTATGCTTGCTCATCTTTATTATTTAACTCAAAAATGTTGAAACCCCAAAAAGCGGTGTCTTATTGTTCTCGCCCGCTATTTCTCGAACCAGTTTAGGAACCAAATACCCCGGAAGGTTCGCTAAAACTTCAGTATAAATCTCATAAATGTCATCAGGTGGTAAATCAAAATGATGTGCACCTTTTACTTTATCAAGTACATGTAAATAATACGGCATCACCCCGGCATCAAACAAGCGATAGCTTAAATCTGTCAAAACCTGAGCAGAATCATTCACACCTTTTAATAAAACTGTCTGATTCAGCACAGTAATCTGTTGTTGAACCAACTGGTTCAAACGCTTGCAGGTGAAGTCATCCAGCTCCGATGCATGGTTGGAGTGTACCACCAGAATAATACGTAGCCTACTGTTTTTTAACATGCTAAGTAGCTCTTCGTCCACCCGGTTAGGGATCACAATGGGAACTCGTGAATGTATTCTTAAAAATTTGAGCTGTGGTAGAGATTCTAGCCGCTCGATCCAGAGTTGCAATTTCCGGTTGGATAAGGTCAGTGGATCACCACCGCTCAGAATCACTTCATTAATATCAGGCTGGCTTTCCAGATATTGCTTGATATTGATCCAGTCTTCATTTTTAGGCAGGTTGTCCTGATAAGGAAAATGCCGGCGGAAACAGTAACGACAATGCACGGCACAGGCACCGGTCAGCGTCAGCAAGAAACGCGATTTATATTTATGTAATACGCCGGGCTGCTGATTGGCCTGCTCTTCGCCCAAGGGATCGGTAACAAATCCCGGATGATCTTCCAGCTCCAGATGATGCGGCAGGACTTGTAACAGTAGCGGGTCTAAAGGATTGCCTGGCTGCATTTTGCCGACAAAAGCACGTGGCACGCGTAATTTGAACTGTTCACTAGCCAAAATGGCACCTGAGAGCAGCTGCGCCGGTGCGAGTTGCAGCAGTTCAAGCAGTTCGTGCGGATCGGTAATCAGGTCGCTAAGCTGTGATTGCCAGTTTTGTTCTTGATATAAATAATTCGTCATGCTGGAAGATTAACAGTAGAAGTGGGAGGGCAAGGCCAGAGGGTTGCAGTTTAACAGTTTGTCGAGAACCAGAATAATCTGCTGTGCGATAAAGTTTGTCGTCATGACTATATGTATGTCAAAAATGATGACAGCCGGATGGCATTTTAGCGTCCAGCAAGACATGAATAAACAAAGGATTTTCATGCCTGATGCTAACTTAGGCAGTGTGAAGGGCTGAAAGCGGAATTTTTCATTGCGGCGAGCGCCATTGCTCATTTAGAATACGTAACATTAAATGAATGTGCATGTGGCAACTTAATGTTCGTGTCAGACTTGCTAAATGACATTGCAACAGCCCTTAGCATCGATAGATTAAAGTTAGTAAGTTTGGAGTGCGCCAGTCATGGCCTATTATTCTACGAATGATTTCAAATCAGGCCTTAAGGTTATGCTTGATGGTAACCCATGTTCAATCATGGAAAACGAATACGTAAAACCAGGTAAAGGCCAAGCCTTCAACCGCGTAAAATTACGTAACCTTAAATCAGGTAAAGTTCTGGAAAAAACATTCAAATCAGGCGAGAACCTAGAAGCGGCTGATATCGTTGAAGTAGAAATGGAATACTTGTACAACGATGGCGAAATGTGGAACTTTATGGATCCTGTATCGTTTGAACAGATCGCAGCTGATAAAACAGCGATGAGCGAGGCTGCAAAATGGTTAAAAGACGATTCAAATGAAAAATGTACCATTATGCTGTTCAATGGCGTGCCGTTAAACGTGACTCCACCGAACTTCGTGGTACTTAAAATCGTTGAAACTGATCCAGGCGTTCGTGGTGATACTTCTGGCGGTGGCGGTAAGCCGGCGAAACTTGAAACAGGTGCTGTGGTACGTGTTCCATTATTCGTACAGCAAGAAGAAAGCGTTCGTGTAGATACCCGTACTGGTGATTATTTAGAACGTGCATAATGGTTTTAAAATAGACTATTATCGAGAGGGATGATCTAGATCATCCCTTTTTTTATGCCAAAGTCTTAGAGGAAAGTGAAAAGAACAGGCGTAAAGTCGCAAGGGAAAACAGCAGTACTTCGAACAACAACAACCGCGCTGATTTGTATGCATCACAATATGAGGGATTGAATGGAAACTTTACAAAAGAAGTCCACGCTGACTTCGAAAATAATTTGGCTTTTGGTAGCCATAGTGGGTGCAGTCTCCTTTGGAGTGCTGGCCCTGAGTCGGGGTGAGCATGTCAATGCAGTCTGGCTGGTACTGGCAGCTGCCTGTGTCTATAGCATTGCTTACCGTTTCTATAGCCTGTTTATTGCCACCAAAGTATTTGAGCTGAATGAACGCCGTTTAACCCCTGCGCATCGTCTGGCCGATGGTCTGGACTATGTGCCAACCAATAAAAGTGTTTTGTTTGGCCATCACTTTGCTGCAATTGCCGGTGCAGGCCCGCTGGTCGGTCCGATCCTGGCCGCGCAAATGGGTTATTTGCCCGGAACCATCTGGCTCTTGGTCGGTGTAGTACTGGCCGGTGCGGTACAGGATTTTCTGGTGCTGTTTATTTCGACCCGTCGTGACGGTCGTTCACTCGGTGAAATGGCCAAGCAGGAACTCGGCACCTTTGCCGGTATTATCGTCATGCTGGGTGCTTTAGGCGTGATGATCATCATCCTGGCGGTGTTGGCACTGGTGGTCGTCAAAGCCTTAACCAATAGTCCGTGGGGCGTGTTCAGTATTGCTGCCACGATTCCGATTGCGATCTTTATGGGCGTGTATATGCGTTTTATCCGTCCGGGTAAAATTGCAGAAGTGTCGATTATTGGTTTTGTATTGATGATGCTCGGGATCATCTACGGTGAAAACATCGCGCAACATCCGTACTGGGGGCCGTTCTTCACACTATCGGGAACTGAGCTGACCTGGGCATTGATTATCTATGGATTTATTGCATCAGTATTGCCGGTGTGGCTGTTGCTTGCGCCACGTGATTATCTATCCACTTTCTTGAAAATTGGTGTAATTGCCGGTCTGGCGATTGGTATTCTGTTTGCCATGCCTGAAATGAAACTGCCAGCGGTGACCAAGTTTATTGATGGTACTGGCCCGGTATTTGCAGGCTCCATGTTCCCATTCCTGTTTATTACCATTGCCTGTGGTGCGATTTCCGGTTTCCACGCCTTGGTCTCTTCGGGAACGACACCGAAACTGGTCAATAACGAACGCGATATCCGTGTGATCGGTTATGGCGGTATGTTGATGGAATCTTTTGTGGCGATCATGGCTTTGATCTGTGCCGCAGTTCTGGATCCGGGAATTTATTTTGCGATTAACTCGCCAGCCGCCTTACTCGGGACTACCGCAGAAAGTGCGGCAGAAGCAGTGCGTACCCTTGGTTTTGTGGTAACTCCTGAAGCCTTGACTTTATTGGCTCAAGAAGTCGGTGAAAACTCGATTCTGTCACGTACAGGTGGTGCACCGACTTTTGCGATTGGTATGGCGCATATCATCACGGAAATTTTTAATAGCCGTGAAATGATGGCGTTCTGGTATCACTTTGCGATTCTGTTTGAAGCTCTATTCATTCTGACAGCGGTAGATGCCGGTACGCGTGCCTGTCGCTTTATGGTGCAGGATACAGTCGGCATCGTGATTCCTGCGGTGAAAAACTCGCATAATTTCTTTGGTAACTTGCTGGGTACTGCGGTTGCAGTCGCAGGTTGGGGCTTCTTCGTCTATCAGGGCGTGGTCGATCCACTCGGCGGCATTAACAGCTTATGGCCGCTATTTGGTATTGGTAACCAGATTCTGGCTGCGATGGCGCTCATTCTCGGTACAGTCATTCTGTTCAAAATGAAAAAACAGAAATATGTCTGGGTCACCATTATCCCGACCGTTTTCCTGTTCATTACTTCCATGACTGCCGGCTGGCAGAAGATTTTCCACGAAAATCCGAAGATTGGTTTCCTGGCACAAGCTGATCGTTTCAATACGGCCATCGCCAATAATGAAATCCTGGCGCCGGCTAAAAGTATTGCAGAAATGCAGACTGTGGCCATGTCGAATCAGATTAATGCCGCACTTTGTGCCTTTTTTATGATCGTTGCTTTTGTGATGCTGTTCGCCGCGATTCGCGTGATTCGTCGTGCTTTAGCAGATCCGAATCCTTCTGTGCATGAAGCGGAAGCCATCTATCGCGATCCTGAAGACATTCAGCCAGCGAAAGGTCATTAAGGAGAGTCTTATGAATCTGAAATTTGCCAAAAGCGGAAAAACCATGATTTATAAAATCATCAAAATGACCGTGATGTCACAAAAGGATTTGATTCTGAATCCGAAAAACTGGTCACGTATTGCGACCTTGTGGCAACGCTTGCAGCAAAGTTTCCGCCTGATGGTTGGGGTGCCAGATTACCAGACCTATGTGGAGCATATGCGCAAGCATCATCCAGACCTGGAAGCGATGGACCCGAAAACATTTTATCGTCACTGTGTGGATTCGCGTTATCCATCGGCAGGCGGCGGGATGAAAAAGTGTCCGTGTTAATCATTGAGTAAAACAAGCGCCTTTCGGGGCGCTTTTTTATGCCTAAATATCGGTCTTAAAAATGGCCGAGCGAATGACCTCTCATTTCATTCACTCAGTTGTTTCAGAATATTCTTGATTCAAATCCAGGATAAAAATAAATCTGCATACCTTTTAAGTATGGTGTTTTAACTATCATAAATAAAATGTATACGAGGTATTAATACTCGCACTCGAAGAAAAAATGATTTCTTCTTGAACCGGTTTTTTTGCCTGTTTTCTATGTTGCCATTTTCTCCGTACTTGATAAAACCCACCTATTTTTATTTGAATTTTCGCCATTTTGTCGCGGGTATTCTCATTCAGTTACACAGATAGAGAATTGATCTTTTGGGGAAATTAAAATTTCAGTGTATGTTAATCCTAGACCGTGTTTTATTAGGAAAATTAGTGTGATCTGGGGCATGAAACAAAAGGAAAATAACGATACTGCACATCTCAATACTGTGCTTGAACAAAAGATTGCAAGTTATGCGCCCAAGATCCAGCATTTTTTTGAAGAGGTCAATGCCATCGTACTGGACAAGCAGGCCCAGACCAAGTTGGCGCTGTGCTGTCTGATTGCAGGTGGTCATGTTCTATTTGAGGATTTACCGGGTCTGGGGAAAACCACATTGGCGAGTAGTCTGGCACATCTGGCAGGGTTGAAGTTCCAGCGGATTCAATTTACCAACGATATGCTGGCCAGCGATGTCATCGGCATTAATATGTTTAACCAGAAAGAACATCAGTTCGAGTTTAAACAAGGCCCGATTTTCACCCAGATTTTACTGGCAGATGAAATTAACCGTTGTAGCCCCAAAACCCAGAGTGCCTTACTTGAAGCCATGGAAGAGGGTTATGCCACCATTGATGGCGTACGCTATGCCTTGCCAAAACCATTCTGGGTGATTGCCACGCAAAACCCGCTGTTTCAAAGCGGCACTTATGCCTTGCCGGAATCGCAGCTGGATCGTTTTCTGATGCGTTTGTCTTTGGGTTATCCATCGCGTCATGCCGAGAAGCTGTTATTACAGCAGGAATCCCGTTTTGCCCTAATTGCCAGTCTGGCGCATATTTTTACTGAAGATGAAATTCTGGATCTGCAAAGTCTGGCGCATCAGGTCTTTATGAGTGAAGCGATTCAGGAATATCTGCTCGATCTGGCGGAAGAAACCCGCAAGAACCGTCATGGCCTGTCCACCCGTGGTTTATTGGCACTCAAGCGTGCAGCACAAGCACATGCGCTGATTCAGCAACGTGCCTTTGTCACAGCGGATGACGTACAGGCCGTATTTGTGGCGGTGACTTCACATCGTCTGGGTTTGAGTGAAGCTGAAACTTTGAATGTCATGCAACAGGTTGCGGTCAGCTAAAGGAGTTCTCTCTTGGATAAAACCTGGCAAAAATGGCTGGCCAAACGCTTTCAATTTTCTCAGCAGAAACAGCTCTCGCAGAAAGACGTCTTGGTATTTATTTATCAGCAGGGCTATCTGTATCTGGTGTTGATCTTGATCACCTTTGTGGCAGGGGTAAATTATGCCAACAACCTGATTTTAGGTTTCTGCTTTTTAATCAGTGCTGTGCTGTGTATCAGTTTTTATCTGACATTTAAGCAGCTGCATGGCTTAAAAATTGAATTAATCGCGGATGAAGTGGGGCAGGTCGGACACAGTCTGAATCTGCAAATGTATTTTCAGCAGCAGCAAGTTCGACCACATTATTTGTATATTAAAGCTGGAAATCAGCTACACAAAGTTTATCTGAATGCACAGAAGCAGCAGTTTATCCTGCCATTTTATGCAGAGCAACGCGGTAAATTTGATTATCCCGTCATTCAAATATATTCGGTTTATCCTTTTGGATTGGTTCGGGCCTGGACTTATCTTTATCATCAGCATACTGCCTGGGTTGCGCCCAAAGCGGAAGTTTTTAGTGCAGAAAATAAATACCATCTGAACCGCTTTGAACCAGATATGGATGAATTTCGCGAGCTGCGAAATTACCAGACTGGCGATTCCTTGCAGTCGGTATCCTGGAAGCAGTTTGCCCGAGGACAGGGCTTATATGTCAAGGTTTTTGAGCAGTATCAGGATGAACACAGTATCGAGATTCATTATGAACATATGCCGACGCAATCACATGAAGAAAAACTTGAATTTATGATGGGACTGATCGAGCAATGCGAGCAACAACAATGTGCTTATGCACTGCATTTGCCCCAAGCCGAATTGCCACAGGGTGCAGGTGAAGCGCAACTGCGTAAAGCCAAACAGTTATTGGCACAGGCCTAAGGCAGATAAAGCAATGATCAATGCAAAAATCCGTACTTCGATTGTACTGACCTTGAGCCTGATTCTCATCGCCCAAATGGCATTTATTCCTGTTTTACTCAGCATTATTTTTGCCATCAGTATTCTGTGTATCTGGATTTATCTGAAACGTCAGCAGCCATTTCCTAAAATTGGCACCTTCTTGCTCACAGTTTTGGCACTGGGCAGTATTTATTTAAGTTATCAGAGCTTTATTGGTGTTGAAGCTGGAGTGGCAGTTTTATCGACATTTTTATTTGCCAAATCACTGGAAAGTAAAAACAGGCGTGACTTAATTATTTTGTTTAATTTTGCCCTGTTTGTCGCTGCCAGTTCATTTTTATACAGTCAGTCATTTGGCATGGCGATCGTGATTGTGCTGTGTTTAATCAGCTGTCTGATTGGCCTGTACCGGATTCAGACCAGCGAGTTTGAGCAGGAGCAGACCACCCAGCGTGCAGCATTACAACAGGATGCCAAGCATGTAGCGAAGTTTATCCTGTACGCCATTCCATTTTTCCTGCTGCTGTTTATTTTCTTCCCGCGTTTGCCACCACTTTGGCATATTCCCATCCCAGAAAATAAAGGTGTGACCGGTATTAGCGACAGCATGTCGCCCGGTGATATTGCTGAATTATCGCAGTCTAGTGCATTGGCTTTCCGGATTATCGGTGATGTCAGTAAACTCCCACCGCGTTCAGAGCTGTATTGGCGCGCCTTGGTACTGGATGAATATGATGGTCAACGCTGGACCAGCAGTTTCGTCAATCAGCAACCTTTAATGCGACAGCCCATGGATAGCTCGCCAGTGCCGGTTGGATGGAACTATCAATATCTGGCTGCGGATCCTTCGGTGTTCTGGATCATGGGGCTGGAAAAATCAATACCTGTGGAGCGCCGTTATTATAACCGTCAGGACTGGAGTATTGTACCGCGACGACTCACGCAACGCGTTGAACCGATTCCGCTGCAGTGGATGGGGACACAATATGATCCTCAGGCTGTAGGTCAATATCTCGCGCGAATCAATACCCAGGTACAGCGCAGATTCGACCCTCAAGCGCAGCAGCTGGCACAACGCCTATATACGCAAAGTGCTGAAGATCCACGCCGTTATGTGCAGAACATTCTGAACTGGTATCAGCAGAATAACTTTGTTTATACCCTGAAACCGGGCCAGTTGGGACAAAACCGGATTGATGAATTTCTATTTAATTCGCGGCAAGGGTTTTGTGAGCATTATGCATCGAGTTTTGTCATGCTGATGCGTTATGTCGGGATTCCTGCACGTGTGGTGACTGGTTATCAGGGTGGGGAACTGGCACCGGATCGTAAGAGTTGGGAAGTCCGGCAACTGGATGCTCATGCCTGGACAGAAGTCTGGTTAGATCAGAAATGGCAGCGCTTTGATCCGACCGCCATGATTGCGCCGCAACGTATAGATGGCGGAATGCAAAACCTGCTGTCTCAAGATGAAAGAGTCTGGTCAAATAATTCGACCTGGACATCGCAGAATAATCAGTGGATGACCAAGATGCGGGTCTGGAGCGATTATGCCAGCTACCAGTGGCAAAGCAAGGTGGTGGGTTATAATGCAGAATCGCAACAGAACTGGCTATCAAAATTAGGTCTGAGTTCGGTTTATTCGAGTATTATCGTTTTGCTCGGCAGTATTGCATTACTGATTCTAGCCTATGGACTCAGAATTTATCTAAAAGCCCGACAGGCTCAATCCCCATTTGATCGTGCTATCCAACAGTTGAATCAATCTTTAGCTGATGATCTCAAAAAACAGCCTGCGGAAACTTTTCATCACTGGATGCAGCGTTTATCCCAACAGGTTAAGATTGAAAATCAGTCTGCATTTATAGAAGCAATCCGGATTTTTGAAAAATATCTTTATTCAGGAGTAGAACTTACTGATCAAGAATTGAAAAAATTCAAGGATTTGCTTAAAACTTGTGCTGATAGTTTGAAAATCAAATGAAAAGACTTGTCTTCAGTCAGAAAAATTTATAATATGCCATGCATTCTAGGTGTATAGCTCAGTTGGTTAGAGCGCTACGTTGACATCGTAGAGGTCAGCAGTTCGAGTCTGCTTATACCTACCAAGATTCAAAAAAGCCCATTCAAAGAATGGGCTTTTTTATGACTTAATTTTAATGTAATAAATTTAATTGTTTCATAAAGTCCAGCCCGCACTCAGAAAATACAAAAATAGCAGGACTAAACTCTTAAAGTATATAAGGATTATGGCTGGTATTTTTTAGGTCATTTTAAAATCAAGATAAAATATATTTTATAAAAAATCTTTATTTAAACCTGACATATTTTAACTGAACTATTTAAAGTATCTAGTGTTCTGTATTCCGATCTAAACAAATTTAAAGCATACTCCAAGGATGTTCATCTGGCTTCATTTTAACTCAGGATGCATAAGTGAAATATTCATTTATACAACAGGCTTTCACTGGCCCCGTGGATATCGTTGGGGATATTCATGGCGAGATTGCAGCACTGGAACAACTGATTCATGTATTGGGTTATGACCGGCACGGTCGTCATCCTGAACAGCGTAAACTGATTTTTGTTGGTGATCTGTGTGATCGGGGGCAGGATAGTGTCGCGGTGATCAAGCGGGTCAAACAGCTAGTAGATGAAGGCTATGCACAATGTGTGATGGGGAATCATGAATTGAACCTGTTGACCGATACTTTTCGGGAAGGCAATGGCTGGTTTTTTGGTTCACCGCATCAGGATGATCTGAAACCTTTTGATTCCATACAGGCTTCAGCCACAGACCGTAAGTGGATTCTGGATTTTTTAAATCGCTTGCCGGTGGCGCTCGAGTCTGAGCAGCTGCGTGTGGTACATGCCTGTTGGCATCAGCAATCCATTGATCGATTACGTGATTCTCATTTCAATTCGCTCAGAGAAGCTTATGATCATTTTGTTCAGCAGACGGTGCAGGATTTACAAGCCTTAGGAATTAATGAATGCATTCAGAAAGAACAACAAAGCCATCAACATCAATTCCAAGATCCTGCCGCCACCATGCCATTACTACAGCATCTTGCGGAAAAAGAGCTGCGTGAGCAAATGCACAATCCAATTCGGGTCATCACTTCAGGTGCAGAACAGATCGCGGTGCAACCCATTTACGCCGGTGGCCGATGGCGCATGATCGATCGTTTGCCATGGTGGGACAGCTATACCGATCAAATTCCAGTGATTACCGGGCATTATTGGCGAAACTTTAACACTACTGAAGAAAAGGCCGGACTATTTAAATCGATCAATGCACTGCAATGGTATGGACAACAGCAAAACGTATTTTGTGTGGATTATTCAGTGGGCAAACGCTATCTCGATCGTCAACAGGGCATTGCGTTCAGACATCGACTTGGCGCTTTAAGATTTCCAGACAATATTCTGATCTTTGAAG
Organism: Acinetobacter sp. YH12200; assembly: GCF_013418175.1. Lineage (NCBI taxonomy): Bacteria > Pseudomonadati > Pseudomonadota > Gammaproteobacteria > Moraxellales > Moraxellaceae > Acinetobacter > Acinetobacter sp. YH12200. The sequence goes on along the minus strand of NZ_VPCO01000008.1, from coordinate 55,086 downwards.
ATGGCACCCATTACCTGGTTCAAGGAACTTAATCAGATAGAGTCTTCAGAAGTTTTCCCCGGCAATTTGTTGAGATAAAAAAGCAGCCATTCAGGCTGCTTTTTTTAGAAGATTGCAAGTTTATTCTGCTTCGATAATTTCATAATCATGGGTAATTTCAACGCCGCCATCCGAAAGCATTTTGCTGGCAGAGCAATACTTTTCTGCAGAAAGTTCTACGGCTTTTGCCACCTGTTTCTCTTTAATGGCTTTGCCTGTCACGACAAAATGTAAGTGAATTTTCGTGAAAACTGCCGGAATTGTATCCGCACGTTCAGCCTTTAACTCACAACGTACATCGCTAATATCCTGACGAGCTTTCTTCAAAATGGTCACAATATCAAAAGATGCACAGCCACCCAGACCGGTTAAAAGGAGTTCCATTGGACGGGGACCACGGTTTTCACCGCCATATTCCGCTGAACCATCCATAATGATGGTATGACCACTTTGAGTTTTTGCTTCAAAAGCAACATTCTCTAACCAATGAACGCTTGTTTGCATTGCAACTACCTAAAAAAAGCTATAAATTTGTCAAGTAACTGTACACTAACATAAATTGGGTTGATACGGAATTTCAATCCCACTGTGTGACAAGTTCACATTAGGTCTTGTGCGATCTATACATTATCCATATTCGGAACCGTAAGCATGACTTCAAACTTTTCACAATTGAGCACAGATGCGCTTTCTCCGGGGCAATTACCAGAATCCGTGAAAGCACTGTTAAAACGTGCATATATTAATCGTTATCCAAAACGTACTACGATCATTGATGCAGGATCAGAATCTAAATCTTTGTATTTGATTTTGAAGGGGTCTGTATCCATCATTCTTCGTGAAGATGATGATCGTGAGATTGTCGTGGCATATTTAAATCCAGGTGACTTTTTTGGGGAAATGGGTTTATTTGAGGTAAATCCACAACGTACTGCAGAAGTTCGTACACGTGATGTGTGTGAAATTGCTGAAATCACCTATGAAAATTTTCATGAAATCAGCAAGCAATATCCTGATCTGAGCTATGCGGTATTTGCTCAGCTGGTACGCCGTCTGAAAAATACCACACGTAAAGTGACTGATCTGGCATTCATTGATGTTTCAGGCCGTATTGCACGTTGCCTGATCGACTTGTCTTCTCAGCCTGAGGCGATGATTTTACCAAATGGCCGTCAGATTCGTATTACCCGTCAGGAAATTGGCCGTATTGTCGGTTGTTCCCGCGAAATGGTCGGCCGTGTACTGAAGACACTTGAAGAACAGGGGATGATTGAAACCGATGGTAAAGCCATTCTGATTTTCGATGTTTCTCTGGAGGAGCCAGAAACGGTCAGTGCCGGTGAGCTCGAAGACGAATAAGTCAAAAATAAAAAAAGCAAATCTTCTGATTTGCTTTTTTTATCCCTACTTTAAAAGCACAAATTCATTTGAACATAACAATTTGGCACAAGCTTTTTAGAAAAGATAATTTAAGTCCCCTTATCATTCCGATAGGCTATAGCGCATGTGATCGCAATAAACGACCGATAAATTTTAAGGATATTTTTTTATGCAGTTCAGACCATTGGCAGATACAGGCATTCTTTTGCCGGAAATTTGTTTGGGCACCATGACATTTGGTGAGCAAAACACACAGGAAGAGGCTTTTCAGCAACTGGATTATGCTTTGGATCAGGGAATGTATTTCTGGGATACTGCGGAAATGTATCCGGTTCCGCCGAAACCTGAAACCCAGGGTGCAACCGAGCGTATGATTGGTAACTGGATTGCCTCTCGCGGTGGCCGTGACCAACTTTTTCTGGCCTCAAAAATTGCCGGTCCTTCACAAGGCGGCAGTCATATCCGGGATGGCAGAACCCGTTTCGTTGCAGATGAAATTGCATCAGCGATTGACCAGTCCTTGGCACGTCTGCAAACCGATTATATCGATTTATATCAGCTGCACTGGCCGCAACGTCCAACCAATTTCTTTGGCAAGCTGGGCTATGGTAATGCAGAAGCGGCAGAAGATCGTGCAGTAACAGATCTGGAAGAAACCTTAACCGCTTTACATCAAGAGATTCAAAAAGGCCGCATTCGTTATATCGGCCTGTCCAATGAAACCCCATGGGGCACCATGAAATTTTTACATCTGGCTGAAAAACTTGGTTTATCTAAGTTTGTCAGTGTGCAAAATCCCTATAGCTTATTGAATCGTACTTATGAAATGGGCATGTCAGAAATTGCCAAATACGAAGGTGTAGGCCTGTTGGCTTATTCACCTTTGGCATTCGGTTATCTGACCGGTAAATTCCGTCATGGTGCGCGTCCTGCCAATGCTCGGGTTACTTTATATTCGCGCTTTAGCCGCTATAGCAATCCGGAAAGTGAATGGGCGACCGAACAATATGCACAACTGGCCGAGCAGCATGGTCTGACTTTGACGCAATTGGCTTTGGCCTTTATCAAACAGCAGTTCTTTGTAACCAGTACTATTATTGGGGCCACCAATCTGGATCAGTTAAAAGAAAATATTCAGGCCTTTGAAATCGATTTATCTGAAGACGTACTGAAAGGTATTGAAGCGATTCACTGTCAGCAGCCAAATCCGGCTCCATAATTTTTATCGTTATTTAGACGCACCCTTGATTGAGGGTGTTTTTTTATTGTTGATTACACGCTTATTTTAATGAAAAAGAGTATGGGAAAGGATCGTCAAATCCGCATAATTAAAACATCATCCATAAAAGATGCTCTTATAAAAATGAATCATGAAACTACTTTGTCCCAAACAAAAGTATGAGCGAAAGCCATACGGAAGTTGCTGAACTAATTTTTCTTTATCAGTGATAAGGCCATTAATCACCTCGAGTATTGATTCAAACTGAACAGAAACTCTCTGAATTTCTTCATTTGGTAGAAGGGTTAGGACAGCATATGTAAGCCAATTTTGTTTTAAATTATCCCGATACAACTAAATAGCTTAATCAAGATGATGAGTTAGCGCTAGTCTTGGGGTCTCATTAAAAATTCTCTTTCGCTTACTTGAAATATGATTTGACTACACCAATATTATAATTGAAATCTGTATATTTTTTGATAATAAGTTTTTGAAAAATATACAAAAATAATTTGAAATCTGATTAATCGCACCCATATATCCATCAAGTAGAAAATTTGTTGTGAGGAATAACAAAAATGCGTTTTGAGAAATTTACCAATCGCCTGCAGCAAACCCTTTCCGATGCACAATCATTGGCCATGACTAAAGACCATAGCTCGATTGATGGGATTCATATTCTGGCCACCTTGATGGATGAAGCATCCAATGTCAGCTTGCTGCAGCAGGCCGGCGCCAATCTGCGTGAATTGCAAACCAAGCTGCAAACGGCCCTAAGTAATGCAGCAACCCTGAGCAATCCCTCCGCGGATATCAATCTCAGCCCTGAAGCGGCAAAAGTATTACATTTGGCAGACAGCTTCGCGCAAAAAGCCGGAGATGAGTTTCTATCTACAGATTGGGTACTGTTGGCGCTGGCAGAAACAGGTAACACAAAAACCTTATTAAACAGTGTTGGCCTAAAGGCAGAAACCTTAGGCCAGATCATTAATCAATTTCGAGGCGATGAAAAAGTCATGAGCAATAATCATGAAGATCAGCGTGATTCACTGAATAAGTACACCATTGATTTAACTGAACGTGCTTTGGCAGGTAAGCTTGATCCTGTGATTGGCCGTGATGATGAAATCCGCCGTACCATTCAGGTTCTGTCACGCCGCACCAAAAATAACCCGGTACTGATTGGTGAGCCGGGTGTGGGTAAAACGGCAATCGTCGAAGGTCTGGCACAGCGGATTATTAATGGTGAAGTACCTGAAGGACTGAAAGGTAAACGTGTTTTATCGCTGGACCTGGGATCTTTACTGGCCGGTGCCAAATACCGTGGTGAGTTTGAAGAACGCTTAAAAGCCGTTCTGAAAGATATTGCCAAACACGAAGGCGAAATCATCTTATTCATCGATGAGCTGCATACCTTGGTGGGTGCCGGTAAGGGTGATGGTGCGATGGACGCCGGTAACATGCTGAAACCGGCGCTGGCACGTGGCGAGCTGCGCTGTGTCGGTGCGACTACGCTGGATGAATATCGTCAGTATATTGAAAAAGATGCAGCGCTCGAGCGTCGTTTCCAGAAAGTCTTGGTGGATGAACCGAGTGTGGAAGACACCATTGCGATTCTGCGTGGTCTGAAAGACCGCTATGCAACGCATCACGGGGTACAGATTCTGGACTCTGCGATTATTGCTGCAGCGAAAATGTCACATCGTTATATCACCGATCGCCAGTTGCCGGATAAAGCCATCGACCTGATTGATGAAGCAGCATCACGCATTAAAATGGAACTCGATTCCAAACCAGAAGCTTTGGATAAACTGGAGCGCCGTCTGATTCAGTTAAAAATGCAGCTGGAAGCGGTGAAAAAAGATGAAGACTCAGGTGCCAAAGCTGAGATTCAATATCTGTCTGACCAGATCGCCACGGTTGAAAAAGAGTATCAGGACCTAGAAGAAATCTGGCGTGCCGACAAAGCCTTGGTTGCTGGTAATAAAGACATTCAAGTCAAACTGGATCAGGCCCGTATTGCACTGGACAAGGTGCAACGTGAAGGTGATCTGGCTGAAGCAGCACGGTATCAATATGGCGTCATTCCAGAGTTACAAAAACAGCTGGAACGTATTGAAGCAGCTGAAGAAAGTGAAGCACCGAAACTGCTGCGTGACAAAGTCACCGACAATGAAATTGCCGAGGTGGTCAGTGCGGCCACCGGTATTCCTGTGGCGAAAATGTTGCAAGGTGAACGTGACAAACTGCTGCATATGGAAGAGTTCCTGCATAACCGTGTGGTGGGGCAAGAAGAAGCCGTGGTGGCAGTATCGAATGCGGTACGCCGTTCACGTGCAGGTCTGTCAGACCCGAACCGTCCAAGTGGCTCGTTCCTGTTCCTGGGTCCAACGGGTGTGGGTAAAACAGAATTGACCAAAGCATTAGCCAACTTCTTGTTTGATAGTGACGATGCCATGATTCGTATTGATATGTCTGAATTCATGGAAAAACATTCGGTGAGCCGTTTGGTCGGTGCGCCTCCGGGCTATGTGGGTTATGAAGAAGGCGGGGTGCTGACGGAAGCGGTACGTCGTAAACCCTATAGCGTGATCTTGTTCGATGAAGTCGAAAAAGCGCATCCGGATGTGTTTAACATCTTGCTACAGGTGCTGGATGATGGTCGTTTAACTGACTCGCAAGGCCGGGTAGTGGACTTTAAAAACAGCGTGATCGTTATGACGTCGAACCTGGGTTCGCAGGATGTGCGTGAACTGGGCGTTAATGCAACACGTGATGAAGTTCGTACAGTAGTGATGAATGCGGTCTCGGAACATTTCCGTCCGGAGTTTATTAACCGTATTGATGAACTGGTGGTCTTCCATGCGCTGGAAAAAGACCAGATTCGCGGTATTGCCGATATCCAGTTGAATCGCTTGCGTCAGCGCCTGGCAGAGCGTGATATGCGTCTGTCGGTAGATGACAGTGCTTTCGATCAGTTAATTGATGCCGGTTTCGATCCGCTGTATGGTGCGCGTCCGTTAAAACGTGCGATCCAGCAACGTATTGAAAATGGCCTGGCTCAAAAAATCCTTGCAGGGGAATTCCAGCCGGGTGATACGATTCTGGTCCAGGCCGAAGCGGGTGATTTAATCTTCGAGAAAATGAAAGTTAGCTAATATTGCCTGTCCTTTTAATTTTCAGAAAACCTAGCTTCGGCTAGGTTTTTTGATGGCTGACAATTCAGGTCATATCAGTAAAAAAATTGCTTAAAAGTGACAGCTATTTTTAATATTTTGTGATGAATATTATGTTTAAGTGATTTATTTGCAAAACAATTATCTTTATTTTTTAAGATTAACTATAATTTATGTTCAATAAAAATAGATAAATTCTGAGCAAAAACTATGTCGAAAATAGTATGGGGTGGAATTGGTGTCGTGGTGTTGGCGGGGGCTGTGAGCACGGGTAATTTATATGCAGATAAGAGCTTGAAAGCGCATTATCAACAAAATTTAAAACCAGCGCCGAACATTAGTGTGCAATATACTGACTACGCTATGGGGGCTCTACAAGGCACGGCCAAGTGGAGCATGAGCATTGTGCCAGACGCGTGTAATGCCAAAGAAAAATTAGTATTTAATGGTCAAGACCAAATTCAGCGTACCTGGAAAGGCTATACCATTCATTCTCAACTCGATTTAGCACAAGGACAGGGCGCATATGCTGAATTTTTTCAGCAACCTTTAAAAGTGACGACGCAAGTCAACTGGTTGGGTGTATCGACCACACAATTACAAACCCCTGTCATCGAAAAAAAAGAAGCAGGTTTATATACCAGAATTGACCCTATACAGATCAAGTTTCAGGCAAAACAGAGTCAGGGACAACATAAAATTTTAAATATGAGTTTTGATGTGCCAGAATTGTCTATTCGTGATCAGTCTGGAAATACACAACTCAAGGGTGTGCATTTTAAAACCAATCAGGCTCTGAATGCGCAGTATTTAGAACCGGGTTATTTCGAGTTCAATATTGTCAAAATGCAGCGCCAGGATGCTAAGGCAGAAGGCTCAGGACAACTGAAAGACCTGAGCTGGCGTATGGATACCCAACTGCATGAGCGTACAGTAGATGTTCAATCAAAATTTAAAATTGCCGAAATGGGCTTAAATAATGTCCCTGCGATGCAAGATTTAGAACTCAATTGGGAGCTCAAAGACTTACAGCGTCAAAAAATGCAGATATTATTTGATATTCTGCAAAAGCAAAATAACTCTTGTCTGGAAGCAGGAAATTTTGAAAAAGATGCGATACAAGCCATGTTGGCGGTGATTAATGATGGCTTCAAGTTTGAATCGAAGCAGAATCAGTTAAAGTTAGGCACAGGCAGTATTCAGGCAGATTTAGTCGGAAAAGTAATGCCAGGCCATCAAACCACCTTGGAAAGCTTGGCAAAAATGTTCCCAAATCTGTTAGAAGTGCAAACCGATATCAGTTTCAATAAACAGGTAGTAAAAACCTTCACTCATCATTATATGCGTGCCGCAGGTAAAAATATGTCCGATCAAGAGCTGGAGCAAATGCTGAGTGCGATGCAAGCTAATCAGCAAATTCAGCGAGATGGTGATGTGTTTAAACTATCCATGCATTATCTGTATGGTGAAAAGAAGTTCTTAACTGCACAATAAGTTGTAAGTCGCTTTTTAACAGCGAATCTAAGAAGAAAAAGCCTGTTCAACTGAACAGGCTTTTGTTTTATCACAATCTAATACCAGTGATTACACTTTAGGATGGCCGATTTTCCAGGCACGGTGAATCTTCTGGTTACGCTTGAAATCAGGCCCAATGGTTTCTTGAGTAATTTCTTCGACATCATAGAACGCCAGAATTTCTTCATCCATCTCGAAACCACGATAGTTGTTCGAGAAGTACAGGGTACCATCGCTGGTTAAACGGTTCATGGCGCGTTTAAGCAAGGATAGATGGTCGCGCTGTACGTCAAACGTCCCGTAGAATTTTTTCGAGTTTGAGAAAGTGGGTGGATCAATAAAGATCAGCTCATATTGCTCATGACCTTCTTTGAGCCATTCAAAACAGTCAGATGCAAAGAACTGATGTTGTTCATCGGCGTGATCTACGGTTAAACCGTTCAGCACGAAGTTTTCCTTCGACCAGTTCAAATAGGTATTGGAAAGATCGACACTGGTGGTACTTGCAGCACCACCCAAGGCAGCATGTAGGCTCGCCGTAGAGGTATAGCTGTAGAGGTTCAGGAAGTGTTTGCCTTTGGCCTCACGGGCAATACGCAAACGCATTTGACGATGATCCAGGAACAGACCGGTATCCAGATAATCGGTCAGGTTAACCAGAATCTTGGCCTTACCTTCCTGTACGATAAAACGCTTCGATGCGGTACTTTGTTTGGTGTACTGGTTTTTACCTTCCTGACGTGCGCGGGTCTTGATAAAGATCGCATCACGGCCCAGACCGGTCACAGCGCGAATGGCTTGCAGTGCCAGGTTAAAGCGTTTCTTGGCTTTTTCAGGGTCAATCGTTTTAGGTGGAGCATATTCTTGCACATGCAGGCGCTCACCATACAGATCCACCGCGACATTAAAGTCTGGTAAATCGGCATCATACAGACGTAAACAGTGTACGCCTTCTTTGACTGCCCATTTTTTCAGGGCTTGCATATTTTTGGTCAGACGGTTGGCAAACTCCATCGCACCTTCGATTGGTTCGAATTGTTGCGGCTGCCAACCTTCCAGAAACGGACGCACCACAGCCGCAGGTTTAACCGTACCAAAGCGGATATAGATCGGCAATTTACCATTCATCAAACGCAGGATTTGCGGATCATTAAAGGCCAGCACGTCAGCCTGTTCGACTTGAGAGGCAATCACCGCCGCTTTTTGATTCGGGAAATTCTTTTGCAGTAAAGCCGATAAACCAAGATATAAAGAACGGTTCTGCGCTTTATCACCGAGACGCTCACCATAAGGCGGGTTGGTTACGAAGAAGACTTTCTTGCCTTCAGCCTGAAAATCCGGCCAGTCATTTAAAGTACGCTCTTCGATCATGATATTGTCGAGAGCAGCTTCAAAACCTGCCGCGATGATATTTTGACGTGTCGCTTTTACAGCTTCCCAGTCTGCATCGAAGGCATAGAATTGCGGTAATGGATTTTCCATTGCCGCTTGGTGGCGTTCAGCTGCTTCAGCTTTAATGCCCATCCAGAGTTCATGGTCATGGCCATTCCAGCCATTAAAACCGAAACGACGCACCAGACCCGGCGCACGGTCGGTCAGGATCATCAGTGATTCAATGATAAAGGTACCTGAACCACACATTGGATCGACAATGATGTCCGGATTAATCTGTTTAAGCTGACCTTTTTGCAAAATTGCAGCAGCCAGATTTTCCTTGATTGGTGCATCGGTCATAAAGTGGCGATAACCACGTTTATGTAATGAGTCGCCGGACAAGTCCAGACAATAGGTATGTTCTTTCTTCCCAGCCAGAATATACATGGTAATTTCTGGCTGTTTGGTATCGATACTTGGGCGTTTACCCACAGCTTCCATGAAGGAATCTACGACACCATCTTTGGCACGCAAAGTTGCGAACTGGGTATTGACCTTGATGTCACGCTCGACATGCAAGCGAATCGCAAAGGTACTTTGTGGTGCAAAAATGAGCGACCAGTCAAAGCTGATTGCACCTTCATATAGCTCTTCTGCCACATCACGGGCATCGTGAGAAAATTCAATTTCATGGGTATGAATTGGCATGAGCACACGTGAAGCCAGACGTGACCACATACAAATCCGATAAGCATTTTCCAGACTGCCTTTAAAGATTAAACGACCGGGAAAACGCTCAATATTCTGAACACCTAAGCCTTGTAGTTCTTCTTCTAATAAGGTTTCCAGACCATCGGCACAGGTGACCCAATAATTGCTTAAACGTGGAGAGGTATTCATATAATAGAGAGACCAAAAAAGATAAATAAAAAACTGCGCCAAGTTTACCGTATTTTTATATTGAAAGCTTTTTAAATTCTCTGAAAGGCCTTGCCGTGTACGAGTGAAAAATAATATTCACATGATAAATTGATGAACTGGTACGCATTTTGCTCTATACACAGCAAATCAGGCAGTCAGTCGGAGGAGAGCGATGGCTGCCTGATTTTTCAATTTTATAATGGGGGTTAAAATGTTGGACAATCAGTTACGCAACCATGACGCTTTTTCAGTGGCCACTTTAATTTATACACGTTTGAGACGTGTGTCAGGCCGGGTCGTGGATGCGCTTTATCTGGCAGAAAATCTGGACTATGCGCGGCATGTGATTGAGCTGGTAGAACAGACCCAAGATCCAGAGTTGCAGCGTTTAATCGAGCGTTTAAAACAGGTTTGGGATCTGCCTGTGGTTCGGCAGCAACAGTTTGAAAAATCTGCACATCTGCCACAGCAGGAGAAATTGGTCTCGGTTGAACCCGATCAGGACGATATTTACCGTGCACAGGTTGCACATCATTATATCGGTGCGCTGCGATAAAACGATGGGTGTGAATGTGCCAGACTGAAGCACCCATAATTTTGTACTGAAAGTCAGCAGGATGGAAAATGGTTAAATTATCTTATTGAAAAAATACATAGGAATTTCAATTTCTATTTTTATTATCGAGGTGGTTTTTGTACAAGTAGTCACATTGCCAACTACTCAGACTGGCCAATCTCTGTATAATATGTTGACTTAACGCATAAGGAATCTCTCATGCACTTGGCGGCATTGCATACACCGAGCCAGATTCAACTCAATAAAGAAGGTAATCTAAAACACTTCTTGACCATCGAAGGTCTTTCCAAAGAAACCCTGACAAAAATATTGGACACTGCGCAGTCCTTTTTTAATGACCAAAATCAGCTCATTACCAATAATTTGCTGGAAGGCAAAACGGTGATGAACCTGTTTTTTGAGAACTCTACCCGTACCCGCACTACTTTTGAAGCCGCTGCCAAGCGCCTTTCTGCCAACGTTCTGAATATCGATATTGCCCGTTCGAGTACCTCTAAAGGTGAAACCCTGCGTGACACCTTATGGAACCTTGAAGCGATGGCCGCCGATATTTTCGTGGTGCGTCATTCATCTTCAGGTGCGGCGCATTTTATTGCCAAAGATGTCTGTCCGACGGTGGCGATTATTAATGCCGGTGATGGCCGTCATGCCCATCCAACCCAGGCGATGCTGGACATGCTCACCATTCGCCGGGAAACCCATAAAAAATTTGAAGAGATGTCGATTGCCATTATTGGTGATATCAAACATTCACGTGTCGCGCGTTCAGATGTAGCTGCCTTGCAAACCTTAGGCTGCGAAGATATTCGGGTGATTGCACCAAATACCTTGCTGCCATACGGTTTTGAAGAATATGGTGATGGTGTTCGTCTATTTAATAACATGGAAGATGGCATCAAAGATTGCGACGTGATCATTACCCTGCGTATTCAAAATGAGCGGATTGATTCTCCGGCACTGGCATCGCAAGCTGAATTCTACAAGATGTATGGCCTGAACAAAGAACGTTTAGCGATGGCCAAACCGGATTGTATCGTGATGCATCCGGGTCCAATGAACCGTGGGGTGGAGATTGACTCCAGTATTGCCGATGGACCGCAGTCGGTGATTCTGAATCAGGTGACCAATGGTATTGCGGTACGTATGGCGGTGTTGGCTTTGTCAATGCAGGGCCAGCTTCAGGAACAGGGTTTGATTGCAGCGATTGCGGGTTAAGGAATAAGTCATGACTATTGTAAAAATTGAAAATGTTCGTGTGCTCGATCCAATCCAAAACACTGATTCTGTTCAGACCGTGTATCTGGAAAATGGTAAGTTCGTTGCGGAAACGGCTGCTGTCTCTGAAACCATTGATGGTCAGGGCAAATGGTTGATGCCCACCATGGTCGATCTGTGTGCACGTTTACGTGAACCGGGTCAGCAGCAACATGGCACCTTAAAATCTGAAGGTAAAGCAGCACGTGAAAATGGGATTTTGCACGTGTTTACGCCACCAGATTCAAAGCCGATCGTGCAGGACAATGGCGCACTGATTCATGGTCTGGTTGAAAAAGCCATGCTGGACGGTGGTATCTATCTTGAAGTGATTGGTGCTCAAACCCAAGGCTTGCAAGGCCAGCAACCTGCCAATATGGCCAGCTTGAAAAAAGGCGGATGTACTGCGGTGTCCAATGCCAGTGCGCCTTTTGCCAATGATGACGTGGTATTACGTACCCTGGAATATGCTGCAGGTTTAGATCTGACTGTGGTGTTCTATGCAGAAGAGCCGCAAATTGCCAAAGATGGCTGTGTGCATGAAGGCTTTATTGCCTCACGTCAGGGCTTGCCGATGATTCCAGCACTTGCTGAAACCGTGGCAATTGCCAAATACCTGTTAATGATTGAAGTGACCAAAGTTCGTGCGCATTTCGGTTTATTATCTTGTGGTGCGTCAGTAGAGCTAATCCGGATTGCCAAAGAAAAAGGCTTGCCTGTCACCTGTGATGTGGCCATGCACCAATTACATCTGACCGATGCCTTAATTGACGGTTTTAATTCGCTGGCACATGTACGTCCGCCATTGCGTGCTGAACAAGACAAAGAATTGCTACGCCAAGGAGTAAAATCTGGGGTGATTGATGCGATTTGTACCCATCATGAACCGCTGAGCAGCTCTGCGAAAATGGCGCCATTTGCTGAAACCCAGCCTGGCTTTAGCGCTTTTGATACTTATGTACCTTTTGGGATTCAACTGGTCAATGAAGGTTTGTTTACACCACTGGAATGGGTAGAAAAAGTGACTTTGGCTCCGGCACGTGTTGCACAAATGGCAGATCGCTGGACAAAAGAGGCGGGTTGGGTGCTGGTAGATCCAGAGCTAGAATGGACGCTGAACAAAGAAAGCATCGTGTCTCAAGGTAAAAATACCCCGCTGATCAATCAAAAAGTGCGAGCTAAAGTTTTAAAAACGTTCCTCGCTTAATAGATCCAGCTTTTATAAAAGTCAGCTTCGGCTGGCTTTTTTGTTTTTTGAATTCTGTGTCAGTAAAATGAGTACTCAACAAAAACAGTGAAACTTTATGATATTCATACAATTATTTACATTTTCAAAAAACTGGCATCGTTACACTGATTGAATATTAAACATTAGAAAAATCAAAAGAATGGTGACAATATGAATGTAGATCTGATGGAACGCTTAAAAAGCGATGTTACAGCGATTGTGCTACAAGGTGAAACCGAACATCTATTTGCCAAAGATCAGGCACTGAGTCAGTTCTATCCCATATTCTTAAGTATATTGCGTGCACGTCCTGCATGGATTGAAAGTTTAAGCCAGCAACTCAATCCAAAAATCCATGAACTGTTTAATGGAAATTCGGCACTCAAGCAGCAGTTTCTGGATCAACTTGATCAGAGCGCGCCACAAGATCAAATAGAGCAGACCCTGAATCGGGCCATTGTACCGACCCTCAATTTTTTACAGACCGAAGCCGGTGCTTCAAGTCCAGAAGCGATTAGTCATTTGCTGGAAACCCACGCCGACTCGATCCAGCGTGCATTACCTGTTTGGGCCGGATCGATTTTAGCGGCATTAGGTGTTTCTCCATTGGCGGGGCAGCATTTGAATCAGGCGCCTGAACTAGAACCAGAACATGCTGTTGTGGTACAGCAGCAGAAAAAAACCGGTTTTTTATGGCCGTTTATTATTTTTCTGATTCTGGCAGCTTTAATCCTGTTTTTTGTTCGTAGCTGTATGCAGGATGATGCTGAGGATTCGGCAAACCCCCAAACGACCCGTGAAATTGCCGCAGTCCAACCCGCTTCTTTACAGTTGAGTACCGGCACTAATGGTGAAATTATCAGTTGTCAGTTACAGCTGAATAATCCCCAGTATATGCAAATTTTGCAAACCGAGATTAAACAGATCTTTAATTATAATATTGGTTGTGGCGCGCTCAGCAGTGAGGTTTATCATTCGGAATTTATTGATCAGGATAGCATTCCTTCCGTTTTGAAACTGATTCAAGGCATGCCAAATGTCTCACTAGACTGGATTGGTAATCAGGTTGCTATACGTGCAGCGAGTAATGCAGAAGCAGAACGTCTGGCAACACAAATTCGTAATCTGGCCAAAAATGTCACTGTTGTGACTCAACAGCCGGTCAATAGGAGTGAGGCGATTCAGGCTGCCAATAGCGATGCAGAACAAGCATTGGCGAGTATCGAAACTGATCATGTTCAGGCCTTAGATGTTGCGACTGCACTGAATTTGCAGATTATTAATTTTGATACTGCATCGACTGCCGTACCGGAAGTGAATAAATCGCTATTGGATCAGGCTGCTGCATTATTGCAGCGTGCACCGCATGTTATTCTCAAGGTCAAAGGACATACCGATGCGCAAGGAAGTGAGGCCGAGAATAAAGTGCTGTCTGTGCAACGCGCGCAAGCAATTGTGGGTTATCTGATTGAAAAGGGGGTTGATCCTGCGCAATTGCAAGCTGTAGGCGTGGGAGAGGGCCAGCCTGTTGAACCGAATGCGACACCTGCCGGACAGTTTCAGAACCGCCGCGTAGCTTTTGAAGTGGTTAATACTGAAACAGGTACTATACGCGCAGTGGATAGCGAGGGTGTTGTAGAAAAGAAAGCCAGCTGAAATAATTTTCCAGATGAAAAAGGACGAATGATTCGTCCTTTTTATATAGCTTAAATTAAGAAAAGACCGGTGGACTATAGGTCAAAGTTCGGCCGAGGAACCAGAGTAAAAACAGCACCAGCGGGATATGAAAAACCAGTTGGGTCACGGTAAAACCGATCACATCTTTGGCCTTTAACTTCAGGATGCCCAGCATCGGCAACATAAAGAAAGGATTGATCAGATTAGGCAAGGCTTCGGCAGCATTATAAATCTGCACTGACCAGCCCAGATGAACTTTCAGATCATGCGCAGCCTGCATTACATAAGGGGCTTCAATAATCCATTTACCTCCACCGGAAGGAATGAAGAAACCCAGGATTGCCGAATAGAGACCCATCACGATAGCAAAGGTTTCCTGTGAAGCAATCGAAACGAAAAATTCGGCAATATAGTGTGATAGGGACAGATCGGCAGAATTCAGCGCATTGGTCATCATAAAGGCAATGCTGCCATATAAAGGAAACTGGATCAGCACACCCGAAATTGCTGGCACAGCCTTGGAAACGGCATTGAGAAAATTCCGTGGTGTGCCATGTAGTGCGACACCCAAAATCAGGAAGATAAAGTTATAGGTATTTAAACTGGAGATGGCCAGAATAGGATTGCTTTCGGAAAATTCGTTAAACATCCATACAGCACCTAGCACCACAATCAGAATACTTAAAATAGGTGAGTTTTCCAGCCAGTCGCCCGGACGTTTTGATGAAGATTCTTCCGGTTTTCCTTCTTCAATCTGAACCGGAAAATGTTCAATGGTTTTAATATGACTGCCTTTCGGCGCTGACCAGTAGGCAATGGCAATCGAGGCAATAATTAGAACCGCCGTCATGATCATGGATTGCGGCAGGAAAATCGTTTCGGTAAATGGAATGACACCGGTCAGATTGTAAATCGGTTCAGGCAGGCTGCTTTTATTGGCCTGTAATTGTGCAGCAGAGGAACTGATGCCGAGTGCCCAGGTGGCTCCCATCCCGATAATCGCTGCTGCGGCTGCAGCGCGGTAATCCATATTAAGTTCTTTACGTTGTGCCAGTGCAATCACGAGTAATGCAGTTAGAACTGTGCTCATGGCCCAGTTAATCAGGGAAATGAGCAGGCTGACTGTCGCGACCAATACAATCGCACCACGCCCTGAATGGGGCAGACATGCCATTTTTCGGATCAGAAGCTGCATTGGTTTTGAAACCGAAACCACATAACCGACCACGATCAGCATGCACATCTGCAAGGTAAAGGGAATCAGGCTCCAGAACCCGTCACCAAAGGAAATGGCAACGTCCTGTGCCGGCGCGCCAATTCCGATAGCGGCAATTGCGACAATGATGACACCGAGCAGGGCAAAAATATAAGAATCGGGAAACCATTTTTCTGACCAGTCACTGACGCGCAGGGCGAAGCGTTGTAAGATATTTTGTTCTGTTTGCATGATTAAAATTCATTTATTCTGCATTCATTTTTAAAATTAGAGTTTTCTTTGGTCGAAAAGAAACCCTTAAAATTTTTCATTTTAAGGGCCGGGAAAATCAAGCTGCTATTTTTTGTAAAGCCACACCCGTGACTTTCTGAATCTCCTCAAAACTGACCTCTGGTGCCAGCTCAACAAGTTGAATACCATCTGGAGTGACATCCAGCACACCTAAATCGGTAATGATCCGGTTGACCACAGCCTGTCCGGTAAGGGGCAGACTGCATTGCGCAACAATTTTAGGCGTGCCATCTTTGGCGCAGTGTTCCATCAACACCACGACTTTTTGTACCCCTGCGACCAGATCCATGGCACCGCCCATACCTTTGACTTTTTTGCCCGGAATCATCCAGTTGGCCAGATCGCCAGTTTCGGACACTTCCATGGCACCTAAAATGGCGATATTGACATGACCGCCACGGATCATGGCAAAGGAATCGGCACTGGAAAAGAAAGAAGCGCCCTTACGGGCAGTCACGGTCTGTTTACCAGCATTAATCAGGTCGGCATCGACGGTTTCAGCCGTTGGAAATTCGCCAATACCGAGCAAGCCATTTTCCGATTGCAGCCAGACGTTGATATTTTCTGGAATGTAGTTAGCAACCAGCGTTGGTAAACCAATCCCCAGGTTAACGTAGAAACCATCTTCCAGCTCTTGTGCAGCGCGCTGCGCCATTTGATTACGTGTCCAAGCCATGATCAAGCCTCCGCCTTTAAGGTCATCTGTTCAATACGTTTTTCCGGTTGGGTATTTAAGACAATTCGATTCACATAAATACCGGGCAGATGAATGTCATCGGGATCCAGCGCACCAATCTCGACAATTTCTTCTACTTCAGCCACGGTGATTTTGCCAGCCATAGCGCAGACCGGATTAAAGTTTTGTGCAGTTTTACGGAAAATCAGATTACCTGCTTTATCGGCCTTATAGGCTTTGACCAAGGCGATATCGGCAGTCAAGGATTCTTCCAGAATATAAGACTTGCCATTAAACTCACGTACATCCTTGCCTTCAGCAATCACGGTTCCGACACCGGTGGCGGTATAAAAAGCCGGAATACCGGCACCGCCAGCACGTAATTTCTCCGCCAAGGTGCCTTGTGGGGTCAGTTCGACTTCCAGTTCGCCACTCAGGTATTGACGTTCGAATTCTTTATTCTCACCAACATAAGATGAAATCATTTTTTGAATCTGTTTGGTTTCCAGTAAAACGCCCAAACCAAAACCATCGACTCCGGC
Organism: Acinetobacter sp. YH12200; assembly: GCF_013418175.1. Classification (NCBI taxonomy): domain Bacteria; kingdom Pseudomonadati; phylum Pseudomonadota; class Gammaproteobacteria; order Moraxellales; family Moraxellaceae; genus Acinetobacter; species Acinetobacter sp. YH12200. Next base: position 38,001 of record NZ_VPCO01000008.1, on the reverse strand, counting down.
ATTGTTGGAAATACAGGTCAGATTTTTGGCACCGGTCTGTTTCAATGCGGCAATCAATGCTTCCGGAATACCGCATAAACCAAAACCTCCGACTGCCAGTGTATGTCCATTCTGAACCACGCCGTCTAAAGCGGCCTCTGCACTGTCATAAACTTTATTTGACATTTTTTACCTCGATTTATTCTTGTCTTGCAGATTCCTTTTTGGTCAGGAAACTACTGATGTATATCCTTGAGGACTTGTATCGTGTCCGGGTATTGCTATTGTTAGGCACAGGCTTTTTGCCAATAGGCATTGGCATAATTGGAGGGATTATTGCGCTGCAACACCTCACTGATATTACGGCTGGCCTGCATCAGGGCATCCAGTTGAATACCGGTTTCAAAGCCCATATTCGAGAGCAGGTAATACAGGTCTTCAGTTGAAACATTGCCTGAAGCACCCTTGGCATAAGGACAGCCACCCAGACCGGCAATGGATGAATCAAATACCCGGATGCCTTGTAACAGCGACTGGTAAATATTGGCGATGGCCATGCCATAGGTATTATGGAAATGACCTGCCAAAACCTTGGTATCGATCTGAGCCAGGCAAGCATCCCAGACTTTTTGCACCCGATCCGGTGTGGCTGTACCAATGGTTTCACCCAACGACACTTCATAGCAGCCCATATCCAGCAAACGTTGGGTGACTTTGACCACCTGTTTCGGATCAATCGCACCTTCATAAGGGCAGTCCACCATACAGGACACATAACCGCGTACCCGAATATCATTGGCTTTGGCGGCCGCCATCACATCGGCAAACTTCTCCAAGCTTTCATCAATCGAGCAATTGATATTTTTGCGGGTAAAGCTTTCGGACGCTGCGGTAAAGACCGCAACTTCCTTGCAACCCACCGCCAGCGCTGCTTCAAAGCCCTTCAGGTTTGGGGTGAGTAAACTGAACTGAATATTTGGGTCTTTGGGCAAGCCGGCAAACAGCTGATCGCTGTCTGCCATTTGTGGCACCCATTTGGCTGAAACACAGGAACCGACTTCAATCGCCTGTAAACCGGTTTTCATCAGATCCAGAATCAGATTTTTCCGATCATCCAGCGTTAATGGCGTTTTTTCATTTTGCAGGCCATCGCGTGGCCCGACTTCTACAATTTTGACAAATTCGGTCATGCAACATCCTCCGTCAGTGGCTGGAACTCAAGCAGTTCATCACCGGCTTTGACCTGATCACCTTTCTGGAAATATGAACTGGCGATGATGCCGTCATGTGGTGCACGAATCGAGTATTCAATTTTCATCGCTTCCAGCGTCATCAAGACATCGTCTTTTTTGACCTTGTCATTGGCAGCGACCAGTACTTGCGTGATCACACCTGGCATTGGTGCAGTGAGGTTGTTTTCTGTCCCTTGATCATCATGCTGATCATAATCCGGCTGGATAGACTCGAATTTATGTGTCTGACCATTCTGGAACAGGGTAATGCCATGTTCAGTCTGGCTAAAGGCCAGTTTTTGCTGTTTGCCTGCCAGTTGCAAAGCTAAAGTATGTGCATCAATCAACTGACCTTGTAGCTGAATCTGCTGACCATTATAAGTGGCGATAAAACCTTGCTCTTGCGTACTGAACTGAACTTTAAGCATAATGCCATTGCGTTGTAATTGCACTGTATATGCATTTTGCTGATTCAGGCGCCAGAAAGCGTGTTGTTGCCAGACTGAGTTATTCGCAACCGGGTTTTGAGCTTGGCGTGATAATAATTCGATGAATGCAGCACTAACGATCAGTTCAGCATTGATCTCAGTCGAAGGTTTTAATAAGAACTCTTCTTCACGTTGAATCAGGCCGGTATCCAGATGGGCATTTTTAAACGAATCACACAGCACCAAACGGTCGAGGAATGCAATATTATTGCCCAAACCATCCACATGGAAATGGCCCAGGGCATGATGCATTTGCGTTAAAGCAGCTTCGCGGTTTTTGCCCCAGACAATCAGTTTGGCAATCATCGGATCATAATAGGTGCTGATTTCATCACCTTCGACAATACCGCTATCGACACGTACACAGTCACTTTGCTCCGGATAATGCAGGTAGCTGATCTGACCAATCGCAGGAATAAAGCCTTTTTCCGGTTCTTCGGCATAGACACGGGCTTCGAGTGCATGTCCATGAATCTGCAATTCATGCTGTTGCTTTGGTAAAGGCTCACCAAAAGCTACGCGCAGTTGCCATTCCACCAGATCCTGTCCGGTAATCATTTCCGTCACTGGATGTTCAACCTGAAGACGGGTGTTCATTTCCATGAAGTAAGCTGTGCCGTCTTGCTCCACGATAAACTCGACTGTACCGGCACCGACATAATTTACTGCACGCGCAGCATCGATTGCTGCCTGACGCATCGCCTCCAGTTTGTCTTCCGGCATTTTCGGTGCAGGCGCTTCTTCCAGCACTTTCTGGTGGCGACGTTGTACCGAACAATCACGCTCAAACAGATGTACATAGTTGCCGTGAGTATCACCAAACACCTGAACTTCAATATGACGTGGTTGAATCACATAACGTTCAATCAGTACATCTTCATTACCAAAACTAGAGCGTGCTTCACTCTTACATGAAGCAAGCGAGCTAAGAAAATCTTCGCTGCGTTCCACTAGACGCATGCCTTTACCACCACCGCCAGCACTGGCCTTGATCAGCACCGGATAGCCAATACTGTCAGCCTGCTGTTTCAGGAAGTCGGCATCCTGATTGCTACCGTGATAGCCCGGGGTTAAAGGCACACCAGCTTTTTCCATCAACGCTTTAGAGGTGGCTTTGAGACCCATCGCCAAAATGGCATCGACAGGCGGGCCAATAAAGACAATATTATTGTCCTGACAGGCCAGGGCAAACTGGTCATTTTCCGACAAAAAGCCATAACCTGGGTGAATTGCTTGCGCACCGGTGTTTTTGGCCGCCTGAATAATACGTTCGATCTGTAAATAGCTTTGTGCTGCTGGCGATTCACCAATATAGATCGCTTCATCCGCCAGTTTGACATGCTGTGCCTGTGCATCGGCATCGGAGTATACGGCAACGGTGGCAATACCGAGTTTTTTTGCTGTACGAATCACACGGCAGGCAATTTCACCACGGTTGGCAATTAAAATCTTTTCAAACATCGTAGCATCCTTCTTGTTGTTATGCCGTGGTCTTGATCCAGGCCGGGCTTTGTTTGTTTAAAAATGCATTCAGTCCATTTTTCGCCTCATCTCCCTGGCGAATATGGGCAATATGCTGTGCTGTTTTAAGAAGTAAATCTTCGGTCAAAACCTGTTGGTCGACCAGTTGAATCAGTTGTTTTGAGGAATTTTGTGCAGCAGGGCCACCGAGTAACAGGGCTTCCACAATTTCATCAATTTTGCTGTCGAGCTGTTCCGGTGGAGTGACTTCATGCGCCAGTCCAATGGTTTTGGCCTGTTCCGCAGAAATTCGCTCGGCGGTCAGGAAATAACGTGAAGCCTGACGCGCACCAATCGCACGAATCACATACGGGCTGATGGTCGAAGGTGCCAGACCTAGGCGTACTTCAGAGGTGGCAAACTTGGCATCGGTGCTGGCCACGCAAATATCACAAGCTGATGCCAGACCCATACCACCGCCAAAAGCAATGCCATGCACCCGGGCGATGGTTGGCTGCTTTAAAGTCGCTAGGCTTTGCAGCATTTTCGCCAGTTTTAATGCATCTGCTTCGTTGTCTGCTTGAGAAGCCTGACCGGCCTGCTTCATCCAGTTCAGATCGGCACCAGCCGAAAAGCTTTTGCCGCGCCCTGCCAGAATCACCACACGTACATCATCACGGCTATTTAAAGATTGGAAGCAGCGATACAATTCTTCAATGACCTGAGTATTAAAGGCATTGTGCAGTTCAGCGCGATTAATCCAGACAGTTGCCACTTGATTTTGCTGTTCGAGCTGTAAAAATTGATATGTCATTTTTTTCACCTCTTACATGCGGAACACGCCAAACTTGGTCGGCTGGATTGGCGCATTCAGTGCTGCAGCTAAACTAAGACCTAACACTTCACGAGACTGGGCAGGGTCAATGACACCGTCATCCCATAAACGTGCAGAGGCATAATAGGGATGACCTTGGCGTTCGTACTGATCACGAATTGGCTGTTTAAACTGATCTTCTTCTTCCGCAGACCAGTTAGCGCCTTTGGCTTCAATCTGATCACGTTTTAAGGTCGACAATACGCTGGAGGCCTGTTCACCGCCCATCACTGAAATACGTGAGTTTGGCCAAGTCCACATAAAGCGTGGTGAATACGCACGGCCACACATACCATAGTTGCCGGCACCAAATGAGCCGCCAATCACCATGGTCAGTTTAGGCACATTGGCATTGGCCACAGCCATCACCAGTTTGGCGCCATTTTTGGCAATGCCTTCATTTTCATACTGGCGGCCAACCATAAAGCCAGTGATATTCTGAATAAACAGCAGCGGAATATTGCGCTGACAGCACAGCTCAATAAAATGCGCACCTTTTTGTGCTGACTCGGAAAACAGAATGCCGTTATTGGCAATAATCCCGACTGGCATACCGTATAGGCTGGCAAATCCGGTAATCAGGGTAGTACCAAATCGAGCCTTGAATTCGTCAAAACGCGAACCATCGACAATCCGGGCAATCACTTCACGGACATCAAAAGGTTTACGCGAATCTGTTGGCACGATACCGTATAGCTCTGAAGCATCAAACAAAGGTGCTTCCACATGTTCAGGCAACGGATTTGGTTTTTTATTTAAATTGGCCACAATATTGCGGGCAATTTCCAGGGCATGCTGGTCATTTTCAGCCAGATGATCGGCTACACCGGAGAGGCGGGTATGCACATCACCACCACCAAGGTCTTCACTGGAAACCACTTCACCGGTTGCTGCTTTGACCAGTGGCGGGCCACCGAGGAAAATGGTTCCCTGATTGCGCACAATAATAGTTTCATCCGACATGGCAGGCACATAGGCACCACCCGCCGTACAACTGCCCATTACCACGGCAATCTGGGCAATGCCTTGGCTCGACATACGCGCCTGATTATAGAAAATACGTCCGAAGTGATCACGATCCGGGAAGACTTCATCTTGTAGCGGCAAATAGGCACCGCCAGAATCGACCAGATAAATACAGGTCAAATGATTCTGCTCGGCAATTTCCTGAGCACGTAAATGTTTTTTCACGGTCAATGGATAATAAGTGCCACCTTTAACAGTCGCATCATTGGCAATAATCATGCAGGTCACGCCATTGACCTGACCAACGCCAGCGACCACGCCCGCAGCAGGCACATCGTCCTGATAGACCTGATAGGCAGCCAGTTGTCCAATTTCAATAAATGCCGTACCAGGATCAATCAGATGATCAATACGTTCTCTGGCCAATAATTTACCGCGATCCAAATGTTTTTGACGGGCAGTTTCACCCCCACCCAAGGCAATTTTTTGGACTTTCTGTTTCAGGTCTTCGACCAGATTTTGCATCGCCGTCTGGTTGTTTTTAAATTCGTCGCTGCGAATATTAATTTTGCTCTTTAATTGATTCATGCCGAACATCCTTGTCTATTCTTGTGATTTATTTTTTAGGCAGTTTCATTAAACAGTTCGCGGCCAATCAGCATGCGGCGAATTTCTGAGGTGCCTGCGCCAATTTCATACAGTTTGGCATCGCGCCATAGACGTCCCGCAGCAAACTCGTTGATATAACCGTTGCCACCCAAGGTTTGAATGGTTTCGCCCGCCATCCAGGTGGCTTTTTCAGCTGCATATAAAATCGCACTGGCGGCATCTTTACGCAGGCTACGGCTATGCTCTGCCTTGTCACATTCTGCGCCAACTGCATAGACCAGGGCTTTACAGGCCAGCCAGGTGGAATACATGTCAGCAATTTTGCCCTGCATCAACTGGAATTCACCCAGCGCCTGACCAAACTGTTTACGATCATGAATATACGGAATCACGGTATCCATACAGGCATCCATAATGCCGAGTGGGCCTGCACTTAAAACAGCACGTTCATAGTCCAGACCGCTCATCAGCACTTTGGTGCCATTGCCGACACCGCCGAGCACGTTTTCTTTTGGCACTGCGACATTGTCAAAAAATAGTGGATAAGTGTTTGAGCCACGCATGCCGAGTTTGTCTAGGTGCGTACCGTGACTAAACCCCGGCATATTTTTTTCAACCAGAAAAGCGGTCATGCCTTTGGCACCGGCTTGTAAATCGGTTTTTGCGTAGACCACCAGTACATCGGCATCGCCGCCATTGGTGATCCACATTTTCGAACCATTCAGCAGGTAATGATCACCTTTGTCTTCAGCTTTGAGTTTCATGCTGACCACATCGGATCCGGCATTGGGTTCGGACATGGCCAATGCACCGACATAATCACCAGATACCAGTTTGGGCAGATAGCGCTGTTTCTGTTCTTCACTGCCATTACGCTTAATCTGGTTTACACATAGGTTAGAATGTGCGCCATAGGACAAACCAATCGATGCTGAAGCGCGGGAAATTTCCTGCATGGCAATGATGTGCGCCAGATAACCGAAATTTGAACCGCCATATTCCTCACTGACCGTCAGACCGAGCAGGCCCATCTCGCCAAATTTTTTCCAAAGGTGAGCAGGGAATTCATTGTCACGGTCCACTTGTTGAGCAATTGGAGCAATTTCCTTGGCGCAAAATGCAGCCACTGAATCACGAAGTGCAATAAGTGTTTCGTCCAAACCGAAATCCAAGCTTTGTAAATTCATTGTTCATCCATCCTGTGGTTCTATTTGTTGTATCCAAAAAAGCATTTTTGTTGTGCTTGTTATTTAACATACATCGAAAATTTAAAAAAGTGAATCAATATTCACAAAATGATTTACAATTCATTTTATCTTGTTGAGATTAATTTTATGAGTTATAAAAGATCATCATTGATGCAGGAACGAATGGAGCAAAATCGCTTGGCGATCTTGCAATCTGCTCGTGAGCTGATTACTCAAGGGGGCTTTAAAGAGGCGTCGATTCAGGCGATTGCAGAACGTGCAGGCGTTTCTACAGGCTTGGTATATCGATATTTCGAAAACAAGAATCAGATTTTGATTCAGGTTTTGTCAGAAGCAATTCGGCTTGAGATTGAGATTTTAAATCACATTGCTGCCTCGGATTTATCGCCAAAACAGAAATTGCAAAAATCTGTTACAACTTTTGTGAAGCGAGCCATGAACAGCCCCCAGTTGGCGTATTCGCTGATGTTCGAACCGGTCGATCCGGAAATGGAACATGAGCGTTTTCACAGTAAACAGCTAATCAAGCAAAGCATTAAGGAAATTTTGGCTGAAGGAAAAGTCAATGGCGAGTTTGAATTTGAAGATTTAAATACCGCAGCGCTGGGTGTGGTTGGTTCCATGACCTTTGTGGTAATTGAACCTTTGAATCCATCTCGGAATATCAGGTTTGATCAAAATTATAAGGATCACTTTGTCAAACAGATTGCCGATTTTTGTGTCAACGCAGTACGTCGACAGGAGGGAGTAGCAGGAGCATAAAACACAAAAAAACAGGCAGGAAGACAGGGTTGTCGTGGTCAAAAAACAATTAATAGAGTTGAAAATCAGAATTACAAAGAATCAAGGAGATCGATTCAATGACACAAGTACGGTTAAGCTATGCCTACGGAACAAGCAGCCAACCCTTATTGGGCATGACAATTGGCGAAAAATTTGATCAGGCATGCGAACAGTATGCATATTCTGATGCAATCGTCAGCTTGCACCAGAATGTGCGTCTGAGCTATCAGCAGTTGCAGCAGCAAGTGAATGCTTTTGCCTGTAGTTTGCAGAAACTGGGCCTGGAAAAAGGTGACCGTCTGGCCATCTGGTCGCCGAACTGTGTGGAATGGACCATTACCCAGTTTGCTGCATTTAAGGCCGGGATTATTCTGGTGAATTTGAATCCAGCTTATAAAAGTAATGAACTGGAATATGTCTTAAACAAGGTCTCCTGTAAGGGACTGGTGATTGCAGCGCAGTTTAAAACCACTGACTATCAGGAAATTCTGACTAAAATTGCTCCTGAGCTAACACAGACTGAAAGTAAATTACTCAATGCAGAGCGTCTGCCGCATTTGAAGCATGTGATTAAAATTGATGAACAGGAACATCCGGGTCTACATCGTTTTCAGGACTTATTGGTGGAACCAAGCGCAAACGCCTTAGAAAAATTGCAGCAAATTTCGAGTGAATTGCAGTTTGATGAAACCATCAATATTCAGTTCACCTCGGGTACAACGGGGAATCCGAAAGGTACTATGTTGACCCATAACAATATTTTAAATAATGGCTATTTTGTCGGTGAAGCCATTCATTTAAGTCCAGAAGATCGGGTTTGTATTTCGGTACCACTGTTCCACTGCTTTGGTATGGTGATGGGAAATCTGGCCTGTATTACCCATGGTTCAGCCATGATTTATCCATCTGCCGTTTTCAATCCTCTGGAAACCCTCAAAGCCATTCAACAAGAAAAATGTACGGCGGCTTATGGGGTGCCGACCATGTTTATTGCCATTCTTGAGCATGAACAGTTTGATGAATTTGATCTGAGCAGTTTACGTACCGGCATTATGGCCGGCAGTCCATGTCCACAGGAAATCATGCAGCGTGTGATTGAGCGGATGCATATGTCAGATATCACCATTTGCTATGGCATGACTGAAACCGCACCGGTCAGTGCGCAAAGCTCTACCGCAGACTCCATTGAACAGCGTGTTACGACAGTCGGCCGGGTACATCCGCATCTGGAAGTGAAAATTGTCGATGAAGATGGCAAGGTGGTGCCGCGCGGACAACTCGGTGAACTCTGTGTGCGTGGTTATTCGGTGATGCTCGGTTATTGGGAAGATCAGGATAAAACTGCAGAAGTAATTGATAATGCGCGCTGGATGCATACGGGTGATATTGCTGAAATGGATGATGAAGGCTTTGTCAAAATCAAGGGGCGAATCAAGGATGTCGTCATTCGTGGCGGTGAAAACCTGTTCCCCAAAGAAATTGAAGACTTCCTTTATACCCATCCTGCGGTTTCAGATGTTCAGGTGATTGGTGTGCCAGATCATAAGTATGGTGAAGAACTCTGTGCCTGCATCATTTTGCATGAAAACGATCCGTGTACTGAAGAAACTATTCGCCAGTATTGTGCCGAGCATATCTCACACAATAAAGTGCCGCGCTATGTGCGTTTCTTCCATGAGTTCCCGATGACAGCTTCCGGTAAGGCGCAGAAGTTTAAATTACGTGAATTTATGCGTGAAGAGTTGAACTTAAAGGAAATAGCTTAAGTATTGTTTAGTTTTTGAGATTGGTGAATTCTTCAACTTTTTTATCATTAAAAAAAGTTGAAGAGAAACTATTAAGAAAAAGCGAAAGATCTGCACAGCCTCACTTAGAAAGAAAGATTTTAATTTTAACGTGTAGGCCATGCTTTGACTTTCGATGGGCTAAAAGTAAACAAAAGCCCTTTATTTTGCTGAAGGGACATCCATGTCCCTTCAGCAAAATGGCGACATTCATGTCGCCTGTCATGTGATTAGATTTAGGATAATGGTCGAAAATTTAAAACCTTTAGATGGAATCTTTATCAATATTGTAATAACTGATAAACCTAATGCTCTTTAGTCTGTTGAATGGTGTGAGGTAAAGTGAAAATATGGCAAAAAACTTCCATAGTGAACTCGTCGTCGCTAATTATGATGAGCACATCCGTAAACTGATTCCCGGCTATGAACTGGTACATCAGCAAATTGATGCCATTCTAACCACTCATTTACCTGAAATTGCCCATATATTGGTGGTTGGTTGCGGGACAGGCTATGAGCTATCTTATCTGTTGCAACGCCACCCAAACTGGACATTTACTGCAATTGATCCATCGGCGACTATGCTGGAACAGGCGCAGAAAAATATTGGGTTAGGCCTGGGATCGCAGCGGATTCGTTTTATTCAGACAGATACACAAAGCTTAAATCAAGATAATCAGTTTGATGCGGCTCTAGCAATTTTGGTGGCACATTTTATTCCATCAGAAAATAAAGCTGAATTTTTTCAGGATATATCCGATAGTCTTAAGACTGATGGAATCCTGTTAACCTATGACTTGATGCAACCTGAAAATGAAACTGAATTAAAAATCTTGCAAAAAATGGCACAGCAGACAGGACTCAGTATTCAACAAAGCGAAAAAATGATTGAACGATTACAGCAGGATTTTCATTTAATCTCTGCCCAAGATTTAGCAGCGCTTTTAACCAAAGTCGGATTTAAACATAGCAAAATTTACTGTCAAATCATGAATTATTATGGTTTTTTTATACAGAAATAAGCATAGCTAACTGAAACAGTTAACTAGAAATTTAAATATAAGATTCAAGGAAGTGTAAAAACAATGTCAGCCTACTATCGTTTCATCAACCGCGAACAGCATGCCGATGGCAGCAGCACTGCTTATTATGAATCTAATATTCATGCGCAAGGTGCATGGAATCCGCATGAGCAGCATATGGCGCCCGCGACTGGCATTATTTGTGCAGAACTGGAACAGTTTCAGCCACGTGCAGAGATGCGCATTGGCCGGGTGAGTCTGGATATCTTTGGACTGATTGCTTTTGGTGAATTTTCCATTACTACGCGCATGATTCGTCCGGGTAAAACCATCGAACTTATTGAAGCAGAAATGTGTGCCAACGGGAAAACCTGTATTGTGGCACGTGCCTGGAAAATGATGACTTCGGATACCCGCGCGATCGCCGGTCTGGAAGATTTTCCGGTTCAGCACCCTGAAGACCTGCCGGTGTGGGAAGGGATGCGCTGCTGGCCAGGTGGTTATATTCAAAGTATTAATACCCGTGCCCATGTCGATCATCGTGCGGGCAAAGGTATCGTCTGGTTATCCAATGCCCTGGAAATGGTAGAAGGTCAGACGACCAGCGACTTTAGCCGTTTGATGGGAATGGTGGATACAGCCAATGGCGTGGTGCCGCGTCAGGATCCAAATGCGGGATGGGGCTTTCCAAATCTGGACTTGCAGATTCATTTGCATCGTTTACCTAAAGGCACATGGCTAGGACTAGAAGTGCTACAGCAATATGGTGAAGATGGCATTGGTTTAACCAGTGGAATTTTACATGATCTTCATGGGCCATTTGGCCGCAGTGAGCAAATTTTAACGCTACGTAAATTTTAAAATCTGATTCACATAAAAAGGACGAATTGCTTCGTCCTTTTTTTATTGGCATGCTATGCGCAATTATTCTGGAAGATCAGTAAATGCGGATTAGTATTATTGGGGCAGGTCGAGTTGCTTTTCATCTTGCCCAAGGCTTAAATGGACAGCATGAGCTTGTACAAATCTATAGCCGCAGTTTTGCCAAGGCAGAGCAGCTGGCATCTAAATTTAAGGCTCAGGCAATTAACGCTCCTGAATTACTGCATTCCGAAATTGATCTTTTAATCATTGCTGTCAGTGACCAATCCATTCGATCTGTCATCGAGCAGGTACATGCCTATCTTCCTGATGTACTGATTGTGCATACCTCTGGCAGTACCCACTTAAACGTTTTGCAGGATGTTCACCCACGTTCAGGCGTATTTTATCCTTTACAGACTTTTAGTCTGGAGCGTGACATCGACTGGTCGAATACGCCTTTATTTATTGAAGCGGATAATGCTGAAGATCAAGAAAAACTGCATGATCTAGCAAATAGCCTAAGCAATAGAGTCTATCACTATAGCTCTGAACAACGCTTAAGTTTGCATCTGGCCGCAGTATTTGCCTGTAATTTCAGTAATTATTGTTATGATATGGCCAAACAGATTGTCGAGGCCGAGCAGGTCGATTTCAGTCTGCTGTATCCCTTAATACTAGAAACTGCCCATAAAGCCACAGAAAATGATCCAAGGCAGATGCAGACTGGCCCCGCCATGCGTGGTGATCAAAATATCCTGAATATGCATCAGCAGATGCTCGTTCATATGCAGCGGGAAGATTTGCAAAATGTCTATCAGTTGTTGAGCCAGCAGATTCTCACGCGTCATCAAAAATGAAGAAGCTAATGATTTATCTACAGAGCAGGGTTCAAAGACAAATTTTCTCTATAAAAAAGCGCTGACATTTCAGCGCTTTTTTAGACCTAGATTAAGAAATTTTCTTGAAGATAAAGTCATTAATCTTGTGACCGGCTTCAATGCCGCGACGCTCAAACTTGGTTTGTGGACGCCAGTCAGGACGAGGATAGCTGTTGCCTTTACCTGCGAGGTTTTCCAGACGTGGACGTTCTTCCAGAACTTCAAGCATCCATTCTGCATATGGTTCCCAATCCGTTGCAGCATGGAAGGTGCCGCCCAGCTCCAGCTTTTGCTCAACCAGTGGCATACGTTCATGTGAAACAAAACGACGTTTAAAATGACGTTTTTTCTGCCATGGATCAGGGAAGTAAAGCTGAACCGTATTGATACTATTGTCCGGCATTTCACGCAGCACTTGAATCGCATCAGCATCCAGTACACGTAAGTTGGTTACGCCGGCCATACCTGCTTCATAGATACACTGCGCAATGCCTGGTACATGAACTTCAATCCCGACAAAATTACGCTCGGGATTGGCCTTGGCCATCAGCACCAGAGAACGGCCCATACCAAAACCGATTTCTACCGTTAAAGGACGCTCAGGATGTTCAAAGTGTTGACGTAAATCGCCCACCGGATATTCCAAAATTAAGTGACCATATTGTTCAAGCGCAGTACGTTGAGAGGTGTTCAGCGGCATTGAGCGGCGCATAAACGTCACGATTTCACGGTGCTCGCTTAAATTGTCCAGCTCCACGACTTGCTGGTCTAATTGATCGTTCGACATAACTTTGGCAAATCTAAAAATTCAGAATGCGGTATTTTAAGTCCTGAGCCGAGCAAGTCAAACTTTTCTCGGTATTTCTCCATAAAAATCGGCAAGATCTTCCAGATACAATAAAAGAGCCAAGCGAGGCTCTTTTATTAATCATCATGCCTCAGCTCCTAAAACGGTCAATCAAGGTGCTGCTGGCTTCATTTAAACCAATCACGGTCACCTCTATACCTTGAGCTTTAAATTTCTGGATGACGTTATTCAGCATATTGACTGAAGTCACATCCCAGATATGTGCATGGGTCAGATCCAGCTCGACATGTGCAAGCTTTTCTTTAAAGTCAAAGAACTGATAGAATTTTTCTGAACTACTGAAAAAAATCTGTCCGGAAATAATATAGCTGCGGGAGTGAGCTGAATTTAAATGGGTAGATACATGCACGGTTCTTTCCAGTTTATTAATAAAGAACAGGGCAGAAAGTAGCACGCCAACAAATACACCCAGTGCCAGATTATGGGTGGCTAAAACCACCAGCACCACCGCAATCATAACCACATTAAATTCCAGCGGATGTTTATTGAATTGTTTGACTGAACCCCACTGGAAAGTGGTAAAGGCGACCATCACCATAATCGCCACCAAAGCCGCCATCGGAATATAAGCCAGCCAGTCTTTCAGAAACACCACCAGGCACAGCAAAAATACACCGGCAATCAGCGTCGATAAACGGGTTCGTGCACCGGAAGACACATTAATAATCGATTGACCGATCATGGCACAACCGGCCATGCCACCCATAAAACCACTGACAATATTGGCCATACCCTGACCACGACATTCCTGATGACGGTCACCTTCAGTTCCGGTGACTTCATCAATTACAGTCGTGGTCATCATGCTTTCCAGCAAACCGACAGTCGCCAGCGTCAATGAATAAGGCAGTACAATTTGTAGGGTTTCCAGATTGAGCGGAATCTCCGGCAGCAGGAACACTGGTAAGGTGTCCGGAAATTGCCCCAGATCACTCACGGTTCGCATATCTGTACCCAAGAACAGCGCCAGTCCACTCAGCACGATGATGCAAATTAGCGGAGAAGGAATGGCTTTACCAATTTTAGGCAGATAAGGAAATAGATAGATAATCGCCAGACCCATGGCAATAAACAGATAGCCCATCCCATCCATTTTTTGCATCTCGGGAAGCTGTGCGACAAAAATCAGAATTGCCAATGCATTCAAAAATCCATACACCACAGCTTGCGAAACAAAGCGCATCAACTTGGCCACTTTAAAATAACCGGCAATGACCTGAATAATTCCGGTCAGAATAGTCGCTACCAGCAGATATTGCAGTCCATGGTCTTTTACCAGCGTAATCATCAGCAGTGCCATCGCACCCGTAGCCGCTGAGATCATGGCAGGGCGGCCGCCAAAAAAAGCAATCGTCACAGCAATACAAAACGAAGCATAGAGACCGACCTGCGGATCGACGCCAGCAATTGCAGAGAAGGCAATCGACTCGGGAATTAAGGCCAGTCCAACCACCAAACCTGCGAGTACATCAGTCCGAACATTGGAAAACCATTCTTCTTTTTTAAGGCTAATCACGAAATATCATCTAAATTTGGAAAACCTGGGTATCTTAAACAGATGCGGTCAAAAATCTACAGAGATGGGCTTGAAAAAGCCGTTAATTTCCTGAATATTGAATGAGTAAATGTCCTGAGGGGCAGTTACGCTTTTTTGCAATTTACAGGTTTGATCACTTGAAAGTTTGACAGAAGCGATTTAAAACATAGAGAAGTGTATAACAAGGATCAGAAATGAAGCTTTACTATTCGCCGGGTGCATGCTCACTGGCAGCTCATATTATTTTAAATGAAATTAATGTCGATTTTGATTTGGAACGTGTTGACTTAAAAACACATAAAACAGAGAAAGGTACGGATTATTACGAAATTAATCCTAAAGGCTATGTACCAGCCTTAGAAATTAATCCTGGTCTGATCCTGACAGAAAACGTAGCCATTTTACCTTTTCTGGCTCAACACGATCCAAAACAAGATCTGATTCCACCATCTGGAATGGGGCGTGCCAAAGTTCTGGAATGGCTGGGTTATCTCAATTCAGAATTGCATGATGCTTATGCGGTGTTCTTTGGTGGCAAGTTATCCGATGATGAAAAGAAAAAAGCCTATGCAGAAGTCGATCGTCTATTAAGTTATATCGACAAAGCGATTGCTGAATCAGACAATGACTATCTGGTTGATGATAACTTTGGCCCAGCCGATGCTTATCTGTTTGTGTTGACCAATTGGTCGAATCATATTGAGCATGATTTAAGTCCGTATAAGAATATTATTCATATCCGCAATAAAGTCGCAGAGCGTCAGTCTGTACAGATTGCAATGCGAGATGAAGGTCTAATTCCATAAATGAGTATTCATCATCAGGCTTAAAAAACCGCTTTATTGAAAGCGGTTTTTATTTGTCAGTCTTCATCATTAAAGTGTGAATAGAAATTAACAAAATCAATATTCTTTAAATGAAATCGCTGATGAGACTTGAACGTCGATCATCGCGTTGCAGTTGAGTAGCGCCAGCGTACATCCTTATTTTTATTATCGAGTGTTCATTATTATAAAAGCTCGATCAAATAGCTGAATGATTTAAGCTTAAATTGTGCGCATGAATTTTAGTCAAAAAAATAAGGACTCCTGAGAATCCTTATTTGAAAAATGATCCAAGACTTTAAATATTATTTAAAGAAATAACCAGTTTCCGGCGAGCTGGCATTGGCCATACGTTTGCGTGGCATACGGCCGGCCAGAAAAGCTTCACGGCCAGCTTCGACTGCTTTTTTCATGGCTGAGGCCATGAGTACCGGATTCTGTGCAGCCGCAATCGCCGTATTCATCAGTACACCATCACAGCCCAGTTCCATCGCAATTGCGGCATCACTTGCAGTACCAACACCGGCATCGACCAGTACAGGCACTTTAGCATTTTCTTTAATAATCGACAGGGTATGTGGATTGAGAATTCCCAAGCCCGAACCAATCAGACTGCCCAAAGGCATAATTGCCACACAGCCCATGCTTTCCAGTTCTTGCGCCACGATTGGATCATCCGAAGTATAGACCATGATCTCAAAGCCATCGTCAATCAAGGTACGTGCAGCTTTCAGGGTTTCGGTCACATTTGGATATAAGGTCTTTTCATCGCCTAAAACTTCAAGCTTGACCAGATTATGGCCATCAAGGAGTTCACGCGCCAGCATACAGGTGCGAACGGCACTATTTGCATCGAAGCAACCTGCGGTATTTGGCAAAATGGTATATTTTTCCGGAGGAATGACTGACAGCAGATTCGGCTGATCTGGATGCTGTCCAATATTGACCCGACGAATCGCGACAGTAACAATCTCTGCGCCACTGGTTTGAATGGCTTGCTGAGTTTCATTTAAATCTTTATATTTGCCTGTGCCTACCAAAAGGCGAGACTGGAATTGGCGTGAACCAATCTGTAATAAATCTTGCATAATTGTCCCGAGTATTAGCCGCCACCGACCGCGTGAATAATTTCTATTTTGTCTGTATCGCAAATCGGCGTATTGCCTAATTTGCTTTTAGGAATAATCATTTCATTGACTTCAACTGCAAAACGCTTACCCTCAAGAGCCATACTCTGAATCAGTTCCAGCAGATTCTTGCAGTGAGTTTCCTGTTGTTCGCCATTGATATAAATCATCATTCTAGCTACCCTCCATGATTAAGTGATTTTCAGACTTATCTGGCGTATTTTAAAGCATTCCAAGCCAGAATTAACCATCCTGCAATCATTAAAGCACCACCAATTGGCGTAATTGCGCCTAATCCACGTGGTAAACCCAAGGCCATGATATACAGTGAACCAGAAAATAATAAAATACCGACCTGAATTAGCCAAAAACTCCATTGAATCGGGAGTGTCGGAATGACTTTCGCGAGCAAGGCCAGAATAAGCAAACCTAAGGCATGATAGAAAAAATAATCCGTTGCCGTTTGCCACCAGCCGAGCTGGGCTTCAGTCGCGCGCGCTTTTAAACCATGTGCACCAAAGGCACCGAGCATCACGGCAAGCGCCAAGTTGAGTGCTGAAATCGCAATCCACATTTGAATTGATCTTCCTGATAAAGTTTGCGCTCAACCTTAGCATAAATTCAAAATTCGGACATAAAAAAGCCTTCATCAAAGAAGGCTTTTTCAGATTAAATCAATAACAGAATTTGGTATTAATTGGAGGACATCGCCACTTTAATTTTTTCCATGGCATTTTTTTCGAGTTGGCGAATACGTTCCGCGGAAACGTTATATTCGGCGGCCAGCTCATGCAGGGTTGATTTCTCGTCATCTAGCCAGCGGCGCTGCAAGATATTACGTGAACGATCATCGAGCTGATCCATGGCTTCGTGCAGAGCAGAGGTACTTTGTTCCTCATAATCCTCATTTTCAATCAGACGGGCCGGATCATAACGGTTATCTTCAAGATACAAAGCCGGTGCAACATAAGTTGAACCTTCATCATCGTCATCGCCGGAAGCATCAAAAGCAGCATCATATGCCGTCAAACGGCCTTCCATCTCCAGAACTTGTTCTGGTGTGACATTTAAATCATTGGCAATCGACTGTGCTTCTGCGAGGGTCAACTTTTTCGATGATTTTTTCAGGCTACGCAGATTAAAAAACAGTTTACGTTGCGCTTTGGTGGTGGCGATTTTAACAATACGCCAGTTACGGATCACATATTCATGAATTTCCGCCTTAATCCAGTGCACAGCAAATGACACCAAACGTACGCCCATATTCGGGTCAAAACGTTTTACAGCTTTCATCAGACCCAGGTTGCCTTCCTGAATCAGGTCGCCTTGTGGCAGACCATAACCTGCATAACTGCGTGCAATATGCACCACAAAACGCAAATGTGACATGACCAGCATTTTTGCTGCATCTAAATCCTGGTCATAGTAATAGCGTTCAGCCAACTCTTTTTCTTGTTCGGCCGTTAAAATCGGAATCTGATTGACAGTGCTGATATAAGCACCGAGGTTGACCCCTGGCGCCGATAATGACAGGGGCATCAACTGATTGCGGCTGTCACTCATGTGTTCTCCTTGAAGTGCGGGATAACCCTAAACATAGGTTTTATCTTAATCCAATCTCTCCGCAAATAATGGATATTTGGGTAGAGAAATGTAAAAAAGTATACGAAACTAAGATAAACAGTTTAATTGAAAATTTTTAAGATTCAATCAAGTAGTGAAACTCTAAATCAGAAATTTTTCTTGATTCAAGCTTGAGTTGATGAATCTGGCAATAACGGCTGACATCCGTCTGACTATGTGGATCAGAGGATTTGAGCAAGAAAGTTTTCTGATTACCGGCCTTTAGTGCCCGTTTTAACATTAATAGCGGCATCGGGCAGGGTTTTCCCATGGCATCGATAAGACAATATTGCTGTGGATTTTGCGACATTAGGGTTTCATTCATATAGCAAAAAAATGACAATAAATAGTAACAAAGAAGCGCAGGGAACCAAACTGCTTTAATAAAAATCACGATCTAAAAGAAGATATAAAGTCTTTTGACAATTTTCATGAAAAAAATAACTAAATCAAACAGAACATGCTAAAAAAAATCTATTAATTGTGATAAACCCATGTTAAGCTCGTTGCGTATTTGGGACTTTGAATAAACAAAGTGATTGTTTTTCACCCTATTACATAAATGGATGTAACCGGGATTTTGTTGATAGTTTTACAGAATGATTACAAGCTTAAAAATAATATTTTCAAACTTGTTTGCTCTGCTGTTTGCAACACCGGGTGGTCCTTCTTTTAGTTTCAATGAGGATTAACTTATGACAGCTGCTCGCGAACAAGGCGTAGTTAAGTGGTTTAACGATACTAAAGGCTTCGGCTTTATTCAACGTAACGGCGGTGATGACGTATTTGTTCATTTCCGTGCTATCCAAGGTGACGGCCACCGTTCACTTCGTGATGGTCAACGCGTTGAATTCAGTGTTGTTAAAGGCCAAAAAGGCTTTCAAGCTGAAGAAGTTCAACCATTAGACTAATCTTCGGATTAAGCTAAAAAGAAAACGCTCCAATATAACTTGGGGCGTTTTTTGTTTATACTATCCCCATCTTAGTGATTACCCAAGTAGAGCACCGCTTTATGTCATCTGGTTTTGAAACCTTAAATTTACATCCCAATCTAAAAAAAGCGATTGATGCTTTAGGCTTTACCACCATGACGCCTATCCAGCAGAAGGTTTTAAAATTCACGCTGGCAGGACATGATGCCATTGGCCGCGCACAGACAGGTACAGGTAAAACTGCAGCTTTTTTAATTAGTATCATGAATGATCTATTAAATAACCCAATTCAGGAGCAGCGTTATCGTGGTGAACCGCGTGCCCTGATTTTGGCACCGACCCGTGAACTGGCACTGCAAATTGAAAGCGATGCACAGGATCTGGCCAAATATGCCGGTCTCAATGTCGTGACTTTGCTGGGTGGTGTAGATTTTGACAAGCAAAAGAATCAACTAAATAAAGCACCTGTCGATATTATGGTCGCGACACCCGGTCGTTTGATCGATTTTGTCGAGCAAAAAGAAGTCTGGCTGGATCAGATTGAATTTCTGGTCATTGATGAAGCGGATCGTCTACTCGATATGGGCTTTATTCCTTCAGTGAAACGCATTGTGCGTTTTTCGCCGCGTAAGGAGCAACGTCAGACTTTAATGTTCTCTGCAACATTCAGCTATGATGTACTAAATTTGGCCCAGCAATGGTTATTTGAACCGGTCACAGTTGAAATTGAACCGGAAAAGAAAACCAATGCCGATGTCGAGCAACGGGTGTATATGGTAGCTAAGGCCGATAAATATAAACTGTTGCAAGAAATCTTGCGTGATGAGCCGATTGAAAAGGTGATGATTTTCGCCAACCGTCGTGATCAGGTGCGTAAGCTTTATGATCATTTAAAACGTGATGGTTATAAGGTGGTCATGCTGTCTGGTGAGATTGCTCAAGACAAGCGTCTAAAAATGCTAGACCAGTTCAAAAATGGTAAGCACAACATCATGATTGCAACAGATGTTGCGGGTCGTGGTATTCATGTGGATGGTGTTTCACATGTGGTGAACTTCACTTTACCTGAACAGTCAGATGATTATGTACATCGTATTGGACGTACTGGCCGTGCGGGAACACGTGGTGTGAGTATTAGTTTCCTTGCCGAAGATGATGCGTTCTATCTACCAGAAATTGAGAAGGCGATTGGACAGAAATTGCCTTTGACCCGTCTGGAAGGTTATTGCTAATCCAGATTAAAAAAACCGCTCTTCAAGAGCGGTTTTTTTTATGACCATGTGATCTGGACTTATTTGGCCTGACAACGGAAAGTCAAAATGGTTTGATAGTCATCATTCTGGTTTAAACCGGTATTGGTGCCTGCGATATTACCTAAAACAGTCGCTGCTGCCTGAATCATTTGTCCAGTCTGATCATCAACGACACCTTTTAATGCCCCGTTATAACCCGTCTTTTCATCGATAATAATCGCAGTAGCTTTCGAACCACAGGTTTTGCTGGCAGCATTAATGGCATTATTTTTAGCAGTTAGTTGATTTTTACCTAATCCGGTAACCTCAAACTGATTGTTTTCTTTCTGAATTGCCAGTGAGGTTGGGTTAGAAGCGCAGGCAGTTAAAAGTAGAGCTGAAGCTGCTAATCCGCTGATCGCAATTGTTTTTTTCATGATAAAATCTCGGGTGAAAACAGAATTAAGCTTATTTGAGCATAGTAAAGCGCACAGAATTTGGAGCTGTTGTATAAGTTTGGAAATTTTTAGTGTGACTCTATGCTAAAAAAGTAATTCAGCTAAGCATTTCATTGATTAAAATAAAAATATTGTAATGTTCTTTAGTGATTTTTGCGGCTAAGTCGCGGTGAAGTTTATAGAGTATTACAGCTGGAATATGCTAATCTTGAAAACAGTTTTTAAGTATAGATCTACAAAGCAATGACGGAATCCGTGGTCGACATCGTTCATCAAAATATTCACCAACGTCAATCAATAGGACATTTGCTGGCACCGGCACCGAATGCAGAACAGCTGGAGCTGGCTTTTCAGGCGGCATTGACAGCACCGGATCATCATCGGTTGAAACCCACCACCTTTGTGGTGATACCTGATGCACAGCGTGAAGCATTTGGGGAGCTGTTGTCTCAGGCACTGGTCGATCTGGGTGAAACTGAAACGGTACAGATTGAACGGGTCAAGAATCATCCATTCCGTGCGCCACTATTGGTGTTGGCTTTAACGCGTTTGCAGGATCATCCTAAAGTTCCACATTTTGAACAGATTCTCAGTTCAGGTGCCGCCATACAGAATTTTCTGTTATCACTTCAGGTTCAGGGTTTCTCGACCATGTGGCGCAGTGGTGCTGTAGTCGAGTCTGGCCTGTTTAAGCAGGCATTAGGAATTTCAAAAGATGATTTGGTCTCGGGTATTATTTATATTGGCACTGCAGCAAAAGCAATTCCAGCACGCGCAGAGATTCAGACCAGTAATTTTGTAAGTTATTGGAATCAGAACGGTTAATTTGCACGGTATAACAGGGTATTAAAAATAACATGTCAGAATTAAATTTTTCAGCACTGGTCGAGCCGGTTGCAGTCGATCATAAGACCGCTTTAAGAGTCACGGTGTTGGGTGGGGGCAGTTTTGGTACCGCAATGGCCAATACCGCAGTGCGTAATGGTTGTAATACCATGATCTGGATTCGTGATGAAGCTGTTGCGGCAGATATCAATGCCACGCATATCAATAAACGTTATTTGCCCGATTTCCAGCTGGAAGAAAACTTACTGGCTGTGTCGGATCTGGAACTGGCTGTGCGTGATCGTGATATTATTTTAGTCGCGATTCCAAGTCATTCTTTTCGGGATGTCCTGCAACAAATCAAGCCTTTTATCACCTCACAAGCCGTG
Source organism: Acinetobacter sp. YH12200 (assembly GCF_013418175.1). Taxonomy (NCBI): domain Bacteria; kingdom Pseudomonadati; phylum Pseudomonadota; class Gammaproteobacteria; order Moraxellales; family Moraxellaceae; genus Acinetobacter; species Acinetobacter sp. YH12200. The sequence goes on along the minus strand of NZ_VPCO01000008.1, from coordinate 16,038 downwards.
ATTTCACTCACCAAAGGGATTGAAGCCAAAACTTTTAGCTTCATGAGTGATATTATTCGGGAAGTATTGCCAGAAGTGCCTTATGGAGTGTTGTCCGGGCCGAATCTCGCCAAGGAAATTGTGGCAGGTCAGCCGGCAGGAACCGTGATTGCCAGCGAATCTGAGCTGGTACGTTATGCCGTACAGCAAGCCTTACATAGTGCCTTGTTCCGTGTTTTTGCCAGTGATGATGTACATGGTGTAGAACTCGGTGGTGCCTTGAAAAATATCTATGCCGTCGCGATGGGGATGGCAGCCGCGTATAACGTGGGTGAAAATACCAAGAGTATGATCCTGACCCGTGCACTGGCCGAAATGAGCCGTTTTGCGGTAAAATTGGGCGCGAATCCGCTGACTTTCCTCGGGCTTTCCGGTGTGGGTGATTTATTTGCGACTTGTAGCAGTCCGCTGAGTCGTAATTATCAGGTTGGTTTTGCCTTGGGCAAAGGCAAGACTTTGGAGCAGGCTACTACTGAACTGGGTCAAACTGCAGAAGGGATCAATACCATCGTACAGGTCAAGGCGCGTTCCGAAGAACTGGATGTCTATATGCCAATTACTTCTGCCTTGTATGATGTGATTTTTGAAGGTGCACCACCACTCAGCATTGCATTGTCATTGATGAAAAACGGTCATCGCAGTGATGTGGAATTTGTCTTGCCACATCATCAAGTCTGATCTATAACACAAAGGGACTGTATGTGAATTGTCATATTGGCCAGTTATCATGCAGGCAAAAGAAAATAAGGAAACCCAATGCAACTGACTTTAGTGCGACATGGTGAGGCTGCTCCACCAGTCAATGGCAATGATAGCAAGCGTCCATTGACGGAGCGTGGTCATCAGCAGGCTGAGCAAACTGCACAGTTCTTAAAAAATATGATTAAACCTGAAGTATTTGTGGTCAGTCCCTTATTGCGTGCGCAGGAAACCCTGGCCCATCTGCAGCAGTATTTTCAAGATGTGCCGGTGGTGATCTGTAATGCGATTAAACCCGATGATGATGCCAAGGTCGCGGTTGAATGGTTGTCGCAACTGCCTTATGAATCGATTGCCGTGGTGTGTCATATGAATGTGGTGGCGCACATTTCTTCTATTTTGCTGGCGGAGTCTTTTCATCCCTATGCATTGGCAGAAGCACGTATCTATGCGCAGCCAGTCATTGCCGCGGGTTTGTCGACAACAGTTAAAAGTTTTATTCCTACATTATAAAAACCAATTAAAACGGTAGTACACAATCGATGTTGTATTTATGGATGCCTGAGGCCAATGGGGTTTGGCAATGGTCAACTGGGGAATTCTGGAATACTGCGGAAACACTTGAGCAGTTGATTCAGGAGATCCAGGCTCATCATGGCGAAGAAGCAGTAGTGTTTTTCCCGAGCCGTCATGTGCAAATTTTGCAGCAGACTTTGCCCAAGAGCCAATATAAAAAAATGGGCAATGAGGGCATCAAGTATCTGCTTGAAGAATATGTGGTGCTGCCCGTCGATGCCATGAAAGTGCTGCATCATTTTCAGCAGCCTGATCAGGTCAGTATTATGGGGATTGCGAATTCGACCCTCGAGACCTTGCAGTATTCTCTCAACCTGATTCCCGTCAAGCTGGCGGCTTTGCTGCCAGACTTTTTGGTACTGCCAGTTCCTGAAGCCAATCAGCGGGTGATTACCCAAATTGGTGGGCGCTTGTTGGTACGAGAGGCAGAATATATCGGCCAGTCGCTGGATGATCTGAGTCTGTATCTGGATTATCAGCCCAAAGATTTGCATTATAAAGTCAGTAGTCTGAATCAGGATCAGTTAAGTAGCCTAGAAGCATTGGTCACACAGGAGCAGTTAGAATCTTTTCAGTATGTCCTTCCGGTATTGAAAAAACCTAAACAGCATGCGTTTAATGTATTGCCCAAAGCCAAATCTGAAGGTGCCATTTCCGGTTACTGGAAAGCATGCGCAGCTGTATTTCTGGGCATATTAGTCTTACAGTTTAGTTATGATGCGGTGCGCTGGTATCAATATAAAAAAGTGGCAAATCAGACCGCTGCACAGGCCGTTGATCAGTTCAAGTACTGGTTTGGGCAAAATTATCCGGTCACTGAGCAGAATATCAAAAGCCAGTTTGAAGGGCAGTTGCGTCAAAGCCAGATCGCCGATACACAGGCATTACAGCTGATTAGTCGGATTGGACCAGTCTTGATGCAGAACCAGATTGTGGCACAACGGATCAATTATGATGCGTCTGTGTTGAGTATGGAGCTTAAAGCCAATTCATCAGATATGCTAAATGCATTGACCAAGCAATTGAGTCAGCAAGGCTTTAAAGTGGAGCTGGGGAATATTCAGGCCAGCGGAACAGGTGCCATTGGGCTGGTGAGGGTACAATAATGAAAGCCATCGAAGCGCTACAAAATCGCATAGATCAATCTTTTGAAAAACTGAGGGATTATCTGGACAGTCTCTCGGCACGTGAACGGGTATTGGTGATTTTTACCACTATTTTTGTAGTTGTGGCTGCGGTCAGTTCAGCACTCTGGTATATGCATCAGGCAGCAGACACCCAGCAGAAACGTTTAAATCAGCTGAAAGATACCATTGTCTGGATGCAAAGTAATGCAGTCACCATAAAGCCTGCTGGAGACATGCAGCTGGATGCCGCAGAGAAAGTACAGCGGGTGGCACAGCAACAAGGTCTTTCGGTTGCATCCCAGCAAATAGATGGAAAAATTCAATTGGCGGTCATGCATGAAAATTATGCAGTTTTGGCAAACTTCCTGACTCAACTGGCACAAATGGGTCTAAGTGTTGAGAAAATGGAACTAAATAATGAAGCAGGACAGATTAAATTAACCGCGACCGTGCAATAAACGGTAAAAATAAAGATTTGCAAAGCATGGTTTTTTTGTCAGCCTATGCCTATAATATGCCGACTTAAAAAGCAGTAGACTTTTCTAGATATGTTGTATTCTCTAGCCCGCCCTTTGTTGTTTTCTTTAGCACCAGAGCGTGCACATGAGCTGACACTATCACTATTAAAATCATCCCATAAAATGGGCTTGATGCGTCAAAATGTTACTGCAAAACCTGTAACCTGTATGGGAATCGAATTTCCCAATCCAGTAGGGCTTGCGGCAGGTTTAGACAAAAATGGTGCTTATATTGATGCCCTTGCTGGTCAAGGTTTTGGTTTTATTGAAATTGGTACCATTACGCCGCGACCGCAAGCAGGCAACCCTCATCCGCGTTTGTTCCGTCTGCCGCAGGCCAAAGCTATTATTAACCGTATGGGCTTTAACAATGATGGCGTGGATCAGCTGGTTGAAAATGTCAAAGCTGCCAAATTTAAAGGCATTCTCGGTATCAATATCGGTAAAAACGCTGATACTCCGGTAGAAAAAGCAGTAGATGATTACCTCATCTGTTTAGAAAAAGTCTATAATTATGCTTCTTATATTACCGTCAACATTTCTTCTCCCAATACCAAAAACCTGCGCAGCCTGCAAAGTGGTGATGCACTGACCGAACTGCTGGAAACACTGAAGAAGCGTCAGCTTGAATTGGCTCAGGAATACCAGCATTATGTACCTTTGGTACTCAAAGTGGCGCCTGATCTGGATAACAGCGATATTGCCTTTATTGCCAAACAGTTATTGCAATTCAAGATCGATGGCCTGATCGTGACTAATACCACACTGTCACGTGAAGGGGTAGACGGTCTGGCGCATGCAGAGGAGGCAGGTGGTCTATCTGGCGCGCCAGTCTTTGAGAAAAGTACCGCATGTCTGGCTGCATTTGCTGCGGTATTAAAAGGACAAATTCCATTGATTGGTGTGGGTGGTATTCTTTCAGGTGTAGATGCTGCTGCCAAGAAACAGGCAGGCGCCAGCCTTGTACAAGTTTATAGTGGCCTCATCTATACCGGACCTAAACTTGTAAAAGATTGTGTAGACGCACTTTAAATCCTATGAATGCCATTGATATCTTTCTACTGATTATCTTGCTCATTGGAGGGCTCAACGGTTTGCGTCAAGGATTTATTAAAGCCTTTGCGAACTTAGTGGGATGGATCTTTGCCCTGATTGTTGCGGCAAAATATTCAACGCTACTTGCGCCGTCTATGGTTGCTCTGAGTACAGATCCAGTCGTACAAAAGATTGCGGCCTTCGCCTTTATCGTCCTGCTGATTGTAGTTCTGACCTGGATCGTTACTGCACTGTTGAACCGTATTTTAAAGAGTTTTAAACTGGGTCCTCTCAACCGTCTGGCGGGTGGTGTCTTTGGTAGCCTGAAAGGTTTGCTGATTGTCCTGATTACCATGCAGGGGATTGGCCCGTGGGTAGAAAGCTCACCGCACTGGAAACAGTCCAAGTTTATTCAAGCCTTATTGCCTTATGCGCCTTGGGCGACTCAAATGTCGAAAGAAGCCGCGAATGGCGCACTACAACATATCAAACCTGAAGGGGCATCGAAACCTTCAGCTTCATCATCTGAAACATCGTCCAAGTCTGGAGCTGCAGATGAGTCTACAAATAATCCTTTTTATTAATCCTAGCTTGTCTGCGAGGTTGCTATGTGTGGAGTAGTTGGTATAGCTGGTAAATCACCCGTTAACCAAATGTTGTTTGATGCATTAACGATGTTACAACATCGTGGACAAGATGCAGCTGGGATCGTGACATGTGATGAAGGACGTTTATTCCTGCGAAAAGACAATGGTATGGTGCGTGATGTATTCCACACCCGTCATATGCGTGCCTTGAAAGGAAATTACGGTATTGGTCATGTGCGTTATCCAACAGCCGGTTCATCGAGTAGTGCAGAAGCACAGCCGTTTTATGTGAACTCGCCGTACGGGATTACCCTGGCACATAACGGTAACCTGACCAATGCCGAAGAAATTCATGATGACCTGTTCAAAACTGACCTGCGTCATATGAACACCGATTCTGATTCAGAAGTTCTGTTAAACGTGTTGGCGCATGAATTGCAAAAACACGGCAAACTGGTACCGACGTCGGAAGATATTTTCCATGCGGTGACGCGTGTGCATGAGCGTTGCAAAGGTGCTTATGGTGTGGTGGCGATGATTACCGGTCAGGGTCTGGTGGGCTTCCGTGATCCAAACGGTATTCGTCCATTGATTTACGGTTCACGTGAAACGGAACAGGGCATGGAGTATATTATTGCTTCTGAGTCTGTTGCGATTACTGCGCTGGGCTTTAAGGTTGAGCGTGATATTCTGCCAGGTGAAGCAGTATTTATTGATTTAGAAGGTAACTTCTTTACCAAGCAATGTGCCGTAAATGCTGAATATCGTCCTTGTATTTTTGAATATGTTTATTTTGCCCGTCCGGATGCCATTATTGATGGTATCTCAGTGTATAAAGCACGTCTGAAAATGGGTGAGAAGCTGGCGCAAAAAATTCTGCGCGAGTGGGGTGAAGAGCATGATATCGATGTGGTGATTCCGATTCCGGATACTTCACGTACTTCTGCATTGGAACTTGCCAATATGCTGGGTGTGAAATTCCGTGAAGGTTTCATGAAAAACCGTTATATCGGTCGTACTTTTATTATGCCAGGTCAGCAACTACGTAAAAAATCGGTACGTCAAAAACTGAACCCGGTTGAGCTTGAATTTAAAGGTAAAAACGTACTATTGGTCGATGACTCGATTGTACGTGGTACGACTTGTAATGAAATTATCCAGATGGCACGTGATTCTGGCGCGAAAAAAGTCTTCTTTGCTTCTGCAGCACCGATGGTGAAATATCCAAACGTGTACGGTATCGATATGCCGGCAAAATCAGAGCTAATTGCCTCAGATCGTAGCGTTGAAGAAATTCGTGAAATTATTGGTGCAGACCGTTTGGTGTTCCAGGATCTGGAAGATTTAAAAGATGCAGTTCGAACCACCAAAGTGCCAGATTTGAAAGATTTTGACTGTTCGGTATTTGACGGCGTTTATGTCGCGGGTGGTATTGATGCGCAGTATCTGGATGATCTACAGCAAAAACGTAGTGACAGTGCCATGAAAGAAGGGAATTACATCGATGTGAATATCGATGCAGCTTCTGTGGATTTAACTGGCGTACGTGAAGTTTAAGCGCTTAAAATCATCATGAAAAAGCGGGAATTTCCCGCTTTTTTGTTTTATGATGAACCCATTGAAAATAATCTTAACTAGGGTTCTACATTGCGCAACGTAGGATATGATTTTATAAAAAACAAGAATATCGTATTGCCTGTAAGCTTCTGCTTGATTGCTGTGCTGTTAACTATTTTTATTATCAATACCGTTGTTGGTCTATTCGTTTTTTATGTTGATTCTACCCAGTCTATTTTCTGGCATATGCTCAGTCCTTATCTGATTGCGTTGCTGTTATGTGTGATGCTGATCTCGGTCATCTATGAATTTTATCTTTTCCGGAATGGCGGTTATTCGCTGGCAAAACAGATGGGAGCGCGCCGTCTCAGTCCGATGGAAAGTATTCCTGAGGAAAGTGCGGCACTGCAAATTACCCAGCAGCTGGCCGATACCTTTTTAATTGAACCTCCGGCGGTGTATGTACTGCCCGATGAAGTTGGAGTTAATGCACTGACGGCGGGATTTAGCCCGCGAGATACCGCGATTATTCTGACCTGGGGTGCGGTACAAACTCTGGATAAAGTCGAGCTATATGGTTTACTCAGTCACGAATTTAATAAAATTCTGTCGGGTGAAACTGCGGAAAATACCCGCTTAAAAATTTTGTATAGCAGTTTAACCACCTTTAGCCAGTGGGGCAGCAAAATTGCCAAATCTGGTTTCTATCGAACTGGCATTCGACGTGAAAATAAGTTTGAAACCTTTTATGTCGCAATTGGCGCAGTAATCTGGCTGATTGGCAGTTTAGGGGTATTGATCACACGCTTTATTAAATATATTTCACTGGGTGGACGCACTTTTAAGAATGACCAGAAAACTCGCCGCCTGATTCAAAATGATGCCAATATCCAGACTTTACTCAGAATTCATGTGCATCATTCCGGTTCGCAAATCTATAGTGAATATGCCGAATCCATTTCCCATATGTGTTTTGCCAATTCCTTGAGTCCGCAAAACTGGTTGAACATTCACCCGAACATCAATCAGCGCATCTATGAATTAAATCCTGCCCTGATTCAGGATTTGCAGCTCGAGAACTTGAAGAAACTCAAGAATCAGCCTTTATTCAGTTTATTTCGTTCTCTGGAAGAAGTGGTGCCCGAGACTGCGATGAGCTGGAGTTCGCCACAGCCTCTGCCGTTGTTGCGTCTATCTCCAATCAGTTTTGCAATTAAAGATGCGATCAAGCCACTGAATCCAGAGCTGCGGCTGAGTATGCCGCGTCCGGAGTTGCTTGAACGTGCATTGCAGACGGCGACCGGCTCGCGTGAAGTCATGGTTGCCATCTTGATGATTCGTCAATATCGTGAATTTATTCCGACTGAGGCTGAGGTGAGCCGCGCCATTGTAGATTCACTGCTGAATCTGGATGGGCGGGTGCATATTTCGATTTTCCAGCAAGCTTGTAAGAATATTGGCGGGATGCCCACCACAGTTGCACGTCAGTTTTTGATGAAACTGGCACGAATTATTCAGGAAGATGGTGAAATTGGCTTGCTCGATGCCTTATTGCTGGAATGTGTCAAATATGAACTGAATCTATTGCCTGCACATATTCCAACAGCTTTGGATGAAGTTAAGCCCCAGATTGTGCGTCTGATTGATGCCTTGTTGCATGTGCAGCAGATTAATAGCGGAAACCAGCTTGAGGTTCGCGAACGCATTTTAAACCGGATTTTGTCGGCTCGAGAATTGGACTTATACAATGAAATTTCTGATGAGCCGATTGATCTGGCGGAAATTCTGAATGATATTGCGGGACTTTTACTGCGTGAACGTCTCGGGATTTTGGGTATCGCAGAAGCCTGTTTGTGGAGCGACCGTATTGTGACTCAGGACGAACTGGATGTGATGGAACTGCTTTATTGGCGCTTGGGTTTTGAGGCAGAGCAGATTATTCAACAAATGTTGAAGAAAAACAGTTTAACCATTATGTAAAAAAGAAGACAACAATTCACAGTTTGAAACTGCATCTGTTATAACAGAGGCAGTGATTTAATTGAGTATTAAAAGTACAGTTTTTAGCAGGCAGATCGACTTTGTATTAGAATCCATCAGGATAAAAAAGAAAAGCGGAAAAAGTTCGGCAAAGTAGAGGCAATCCGGCTAAAATGTTCAGCCTGAAATTGGTGATGATGAAAAGATGATAGGGCATCAGCGTGACATACTGGCAACATTAGGAATTGATCTCTGGATTCCTAGGGACAGCGCATGTCAGCCACATCAGGTCTCGATCTGGCGTGATCAGGCCGCACCAGAATTTCACAGTGACATTGTCTTGCCTCAGTCCAAGCAGCCCGAGGTATTTACAGATCTATCAATTCCTGAGCCGGTTATTCAACCCGAAGCTGAAGTCATGCCCGTGGTATCAGTGCCCACGCCAGTACTGGTTCAGGAACAGCGTGAAATCATACAAATTCCGCCATTTAGTTTGCAGATTTTAAGTCTGGCCTATTGCAGTATTGTGATTGATGCGACTGCAATGACTGAAGAAACCCAGAATTTATGGACGAATATCCAGCGTGCAGTGGTCAGCGAGTTTTGTGAGCTGAACTGGCCATTTCCTTGGGCCAATGTTCAGGATGGGCGCGGTGTGGACTCTTATATTCAGGGTTTTCTCGATGGGATGAGTGCCGAGAAAAATATTATTTTTTTGGGAACTGTACCTTATATTTCAAATAGTAAAATAATCCAGTTGGCTTCTTTACAGGAAATGCTAGATCAGCCAATTCTGAAAAAACGTTTATGGCAGTTTATGCAAAATAGGTCTGCCAGCTTGAAATAATATGAGTTTGGAATAAAAAATATGAAACAAAAAGTGGTTGTATTTAGTCAGATCGATGCTGATATTCAAAATAAACTTGAACAACATTATGATGTCGCTTATATACAACCCAAGTTAGGCGATGTGAACCGGCAGCTTTTGCAGGAGGTTCAGGATGCCGATGGCATGATTGGTGCAGGTCGATTGCTGAATCGTGACAATCTGGCGACTGCCACCCGGCTTAAAGTCATTTCTAGTGTCAGTGTCGGTTATGACAACTATGAACTTGATTATTTAAATGAAAAAAATATCTATCTCAGCCATACCCCGCATGTACTGACTGAAACCACGGCAGATCTGGCTTTTACATTGCTGATGTCTGCGGCACGTAAAGTGGCCTATCTGGATCACTGGACCAAACAAGGACAATGGCAGCGTACTGTTGGTGAAGCACAATTTGGTCTGGATATTTTTGGAAAAACTTTAGGTATTATCGGTCTGGGTCATATTGGAGCTGCAGTTGCACGTCGTGGTTTTTATGGTTTCAATATGAATATTTTGTACCATAACCGCCGTGAAAAACCAGAATTGGCCCAAGGCCTGAATGCACAGTATTCTGACTTAGATGAACTATTACAGCGTTCCGACTTTGTCGTTATTGCGGTTGACTTAAATGCTGATTCTAAAGCGCTGATTGCAGCGGCTGAGTTGGAAAAAATGCAACCACATGCGGTATTGGTGAATATTTCACGTGGCTCAGTCATTGATGAGCAGGCTTTAATTGACGCTTTAAAAGCCAAGCAGATTTTTGCTGCCGGTCTCGATGTCTATCAGAAAGAACCGCTAAAAGAATCAGAATTATTCCATTTGGATAATGTCGTTACCTTACCGCATGTGGGTTCGGCTACCGCCGCCACCCGTAAAAAAATGGCCGAATTGGCCTATCAGAATCTGGTGGATGCTTTAGAAGGGCGAGTGCCACGCTATGTGGTTAATCCTGAGTTTCAATAATATTAAATAACATTTTCTTGCGTATATGCCCATTTTTCAATGCTATATTCAAGGCAGCTTAGAACAATAGATTTAGAGATTTTTCATTGAAACGATTGGCGTTGGCGTGTGGCTTAACGATGTGCATGGTGACAGGGCATAGCTCTAGCCATGATTTTAATCAAGCGACTGCACACTTTTCTGTGCCTGATATTGGTACAGGCGTGGGTTTACTCGATCAGCAAAAAGAAAGAATGATCGGTGAAAAAGTCTATCGCGAAGTGCATAAGCAAATGCCAGTCATGCAGAATCCATGGCTGGAAGACCAGCTGCTGTCGGTATTTTCTCATATTCTCAGTCAGACTCAGTTACAACAGCCCATTGGTTTACTGGTGATTAATGATCCACAAATTAATGCTTTTGCTGTGCCGGGAGGGCTGTTTGCTCTTAATGCTGGTTTAATCAATTCAGCCCGAAATATGGATGAAGTGGCGGGGGTGATGGCGCATGAAATTGCACATGTCACACAACGTCATTACAGTCGCTCTCAAGATGCTTTTAAAGGGCAGGGTTTGCTGGCATTGGCCGGAATTTTGGTCGGGGCGTTGGTGGCCTCTCAGGCGGATGGTGATGCGGGTGCTGCGGTGATGATGGGTTCGCAAGCCGCGTTGATGGATAAACAGCTGACTTATAGTCGTAATCAGGAGCGTGAAGCAGACCGAATTGGCATGCAATATATGTATCGTTCGGGCTATAACCCGCATAGTATGGCTGACTTCTTCGAAGTCATGCATCGCTCGACCAGTCGCTTAAGCTTCCTGCCGGATTTCTGGTTCACCCATCCACTGACGACTGAGCGTATGAGTGAAGCACGTTTGCGTGCCAATCAGCTGCCTGCGGTCAAACCTAAGCTGAATGATCAGGACTTTGAGATTATCAAATGGTATAGCAGGGTGCTGTCTCGCCAGACCAGTGAGGAGCAGCTCAGTTTGATGAATCGGCAGAATAATTTTGCCGGTCAGCTTGCTTTGGCTGCCTACCAGATACAGCAAAGTGATTTTCAGGCCGCACAGGCTGCTTTAGATCAGGCGAAAAAGCATAACCAGATGCATCCTTTATTGGTCTTGTTTCAGACTGATATTTACTTAGGTCAGAACCAGTTGAATGCAGCGTTGAAAAGTGTGGCTTCGGCAGCGCGGATCATGCCGGAAAACCGCGCACTCAATTATAAATATGCAGAAGTCTTGATTCGTGCCCAGCAACCTGATCAAGCTAAACAGATTGTACAAAAGTTTTTGAATGCCAATTCCCGCGATGTGAGCGGCTGGCGACTGATGCAACTGGCGACCAATGCAGAGCCAGCATCGGCAATCAAGGCCGCCAATGTGCTGCGTTATCGTGCAGAAGTAGAATACTGGTCCGGTTATGAGGAAACCGCCATCAAGTCATTATTACATGCACAGCGTACAGCGAAAAATAATCAATCTTTATCGGCAACCATTAACCAACGCCTGAAACAGATGCAGCAGGCACGTCAATATAAAATTTAAGCCTTAGTCAGGTTTTAAGCTTTTTATATCAGGATGATATGGTCAGGATATACTGAATCGGGCTACAATCTTTTTTAATGATCAGTGCGATTAAATCTGAAGCATGCTATGAAGAAAATATTATTGGGCATCTGTCTATTGGGGTGGAATTATGCGGTATTTGCTGCGAGTGCTGTTGAGTATGTAGACGCGGTAGAGCGTATTAATACTGACTATAAAAAGGAATCGCGTCAATTTTTGGGTGGTTTGAATCCGCAGCAACAAGGTTTTAGCGCAGCACAGAATTCACATTTTTGTAGTATTGTGCAACGTTATGCCGATCGCTTGTATCAGGCGGCTGACCAAAATCGTGCTTATCTGGATCGTCAGTTTCAGAAGATAACTAAACAGGATGTGATTATAGAAGTGAAATCTTCAAAAGAGATGCAATTGCTGAAACGTTATCAGGTTGACTGTTATTTGCAATAAGAATACGTTAAGAACTGTCTTTTATAAAAAGTCAGTTCAACGTTAAAGATCGAATATTAGAGAAGTGGGATTAAGCAAGTTTCGCTTTAATTTTAGCTGAAACTTGTGCAGGATCGGCGCGCCCGGCTATGAGCGGACGCAGAGAATTCATCACCTTACCCATATCTTTCATGCTAGTAGCTTCTTGCGCTGCAATCGTTTGCGCAATGATGGAATCAAGTTCTTCCTCAGTCATAGCTTCTGGTAGAAATTGAGATAACACCTCAACCTCGGCTTGTTCCTTACTAGCTAAATCTTCTCGACCAGCACCATCAAAGGCCTTGATCGATTCTTTACGTTGTTTAATTTGTTTTTCAATGACCGCAAGAACTTGAGCGTCGTCAAGTTCTTTGCGCTCATCGACTTCGATTTGCTTAATTGCCGCCTGTAGACCACGTATGACCGTCAGCTTGGACATTTCTTTGGCACGCATTGTTGCTTTCAAAACATCCGTGATTTGGTCTTTTAAAGTCGTCATTATTTAATCCAGGCAGTCAATCACAAATTAATCTTAGTAAAGGCGAGTCGTACGTACTGATTCACGCGCCAATTTCTTTTGGTAGCGTTTAACAGCAGCAGCTTTTTTGCGCTTACGTTCTTGAGTTGGTTTCTCGTAGAATTCACGCTTACGTACGTCAGCTAGAACACCCGCTTTTTCGCATGAACGTTTGAAACGACGGATAGCTACGTCTACTGGTTCGCCTTCTTTCAATTTAACTTGTGGCATGAAGAATCCTCATAAAGTTATGGATAAGATCGCAGGCCGAATGCCTGTGATCACAAGTGAAGGTCAGTATTTTACTCATTTACATCTCATACCACAAGCCTATAATAGTGACTGCAATAGAATTGATACAGGTTATAGGCAGTTTAATGATCGTTTTAGGCTTGGAAACGTCGTGTGATGAAACAGGACTTGCGCTGTATGACAGCGAGTTGGGCTTACGCGGGCAGGTGCTTTATAGCCAGATTAAACTGCATGCAGAATATGGCGGTGTGGTTCCAGAGCTGGCGTCACGTGATCATGTGCGTAAACTAATTCCATTAATGAATGAATTATTGGAGCAAACTGACGTCAAAAAATCGGAAATTGATGCCATTGCATATACGCGTGGGCCGGGTTTAATGGGCGCATTAATGACAGGTGCGTTGTTTGGTCGAACTTTGGCCTTTGCACTGAACAAACCGGCAATTGGTGTTCATCATATGGAAGGGCATATGCTTGCACCATTATTGTCTGAAACAGCGCCAGAATTTCCATTTGTGGCGCTGTTGGTCTCTGGTGGGCATTCACAGCTGATGGCAGCCTATGGCATTGGCCAGTATGAATTGCTGGGTGAATCGATTGATGATGCAGCCGGAGAAGCATTCGATAAAGTGGCGAAAATGATGGGTCTGCCCTATCCAGGTGGGCCAAACATTTCCAAACTGGCTGAACAAGGCAATCCTGCTGCTTTTGCTTTCCCACGTCCAATGCTCCATCAAGGGCTGGAATTCTCATTTAGCGGTTTAAAAACTGCTGTATCTGTACAAATGAAAAAACTGGGTGATGAAAACCGTGATGCAGATATTGCAGCAAGTTTTCAGGAAGCCATTGTCGATACCTTGGTGAAAAAGTCAGTTAAAGCATTGAAACAGACGGGCTTGAAGCGCTTAGTGATTGCCGGTGGTGTCAGTGCCAACAAACGCTTACGTGAGCGTTTAGAAGCAGATTTAGCCAAAATTAAAGCGACTGTTTATTATGCAGAACCGGCACTCTGTACTGATAATGGCGCGATGATTGCCTTTGCCGGTTATCAGCGTTTAAAAGCAGGCCAACAGGATGGCTTGGCGGTGACGACGACACCACGTTGGCCAATGACGGAATTAACCAATCCTGCGGAAGTATAAATTCAGCTTGACAGAAAGAGGCTTAGGCCTCTTTTTTTATGGTTAATTCTTTAATGAAAACTTATGAAACGATGTGTTGTGAATATTTATTTTTATAGCTGTTATAAGATAAATACACGCTATTAAATACAGAAAAATAGTTTAATACTTCCAATTTTATATCACTCATATTTTGGCAAATGTGGAGCAGGGGTTACTTCGGATGGAGAATATAAATTTTAAAAGTTTTCAGGATGCTGGGCAGGCAGTATTACAGTTTCTGCATCAGCATTTTGGCTTTAATTTATGGATGATCACCCGAGTAGAAGCTAAGGACTGGATTGTGCTGCAAAGTGAAGATCATGGCTACAATGTACAAGCTGGACAGGTTTTTCAATGGGCCGACTCTTTCTGTTCTCATATGGTGGCAGGTAAAGCACCTAAAATTGCCCCTCGTTCTGAAGATATTCCGCTTTATGCGACTGCACCGATTAACCAGCAGGTGAGTATCAAGGCTTATATTGGTCAGCCTTTAATCAATGAAGATGGTAGTCTGTTTGGAACACTGTGTGCGATTGATCCGGAAATCAAATCCGAAGCGATTCTTCAGGATATGGGAATGGTCGAGTTATTTGGTCAACTACTGAGTTCGATTTTGCAGGCGGAACTGCGTCAAAGCGAGCAGATCAGACAACATGAATTATTGCAGGAAGAAGCCAGTAAAGATGAGTTAACTGGATTATATAACCGGCGTGCCTGGAAAAAACTGTTACGGGCAGAAGAAGAGCGCTGCAAACGGTATGGTCATCCTGCTGCTGTATTATTTATTGACCTGAATGACCTCAAAAAAGTTAATGACAGCCTAGGGCATGATGAAGGGGATAAGCTGCTTCAGAAAGCGGCTCAGGTGCTCCGGGAAAATGTACGGATTAATGATATTATCGCCCGTCTGGGTGGAGATGAGTTCGTAATTCTGAGCATTGAAAATGATGAGTCTAGTAATGTGAGTCTGCTTGAACGTTTGATCGAAGCGTTTAGCACGGCAAACATCGGAGCAGCAATTGGTATGGCAATGCGCCATCCAGCGCATGGTTTATTTGAAGCACTCGCACAAGCGGATAGGAATATGTTTGAGTATAAACGTCTGAATAAAGCAACATAATTTTTCAAGATATTGAAATATAATGGGTAAAATTATTTTTTAGATTGTAAACGGGTTAAATAGAGTAATAAAAACACAGCCATTTATGGCTATATAAATAGCCCAACATCAAAATTATTGTTCTCTTTGTTGTTAGGCTATAAGTATTTATTTGAATAGGCCTTGGCTTAAATTGTTAAGCATGCCATTCATGACTGCCATGCTGGCATTGGTACAGTTTTCTACAAACTTATCTTTTAGTTCTTTGTTTTTGCGGGCTTCAATCTCACACTTTTGTACGACTTTTTGTGCTTCTTCAAGATGTTCAGCATAATATTCTTGTGTCTTAACTTGGCTGCATGCTGTCATTAGTGTTATCACGCAAGTGATTAATAATGTTGTTTGGATTTTCATTGCCTAAACCGTTAATTTAAATATAAAAAATGAAAAGCTAGTCTAAAGTAAAAGTTGCTTAAAAAAAACAATCCTTTACACTAAAGTCTAGCTTTTTAAGTATATTTAAATAATTGTAATACATTGTTTTTTTATATATTTAACAACACAATTACTTTTTCCGGAAAATCGCTTTTCTAGGAGGATGATACATTTTAATGGTTTGCCATATAGAGCTGATTTTAACGCTTAGTTTACAAATATGATGCATTTTATTACAGATAATGTTTCTTATTTATTCGACTAAAAAATTACTCAAGCCTAAGACTGATCAGCAAGAACAGCAGGCTAGCCGCTCATTTTTTCATGATCTATGTCATTTAATATTTACATTAAATTTACAGAAATAACAGTTCCTTTAATGAATGATGAAACGTGCCAAACAGAAGCAGTGCCAAGAAAAAATATCAATCGGCAGTTATAGCGTTTGGCTGTTCACTTTTGAGATGGTTAATCTTTAGGGTGTGTCCTCATTTGGCTTTGCACCAAATAAATATACAGGCTATACGAATCATAGATTTATAATTGCGTGCCAGTTTATCAAATCGAGTTGCAATAGCACGGAAATGTTTTAATCTCGCAAA
>NZ_VPCO01000018.1:0-67766 GCF_013418175.1 Acinetobacter sp. YH12200 | reverse complement strand
CTCGCTTGATTAAAGCTTGGTTATACGAGGACCAATTGGTTGTACGGTAAGTTTTAGGTGCAGGCTTCTTCATCTGGAAATTATATTGCTAAAGAAGCCCTCAAGAATAGCTTTGTGCAACAAAGCCATCTTTCTCTAAAAATCTAAGATGAGTTGAATATAGCATACATTCAACTCAACTAATGAGCCGAATGTGTTGGTTAATTAGCTCATCTATTTATCTAGGACAGTTTTAGAATTTTTCCTGATTCCATCAGATCTCTAGGGGAAAAGTTATCCCCAATTTCTGTAGATAAAAGCGGGACAACTTTTAGCCTTTTTTGTACGCCCTGGCGCACAGACATTTAGGGATTTTGCGGCTAGGGGATCTGTGCTTTTTTACTTATGATGAAATCATGCAGGAACAGGAAGTTCCGGAACAGAAAACAACAACGATAAGTTCTAACACTAGGATAGTGAGGGTAGAATAGCAGCTACCAAAGATCGCACTGTAAAAAACCCTGGCAGGATGTCAGGGTTTTTTATTGCTTGGATTCTCAGACGAAATGCAACAGAGATTAATTTAGGTAGGAAGTGGGATGAGATAGTATCTTGCTTCCAGACCGACCAAAGTCAAAGTTGCACAATGAAGTGGGATTGATTAATAGCAGACAGTGGTAAATTAATTTGGAAAATTTTCCCCCGAATATCTTTTATTCCAAAATTTTTCAGGCGTGCAGTATGCATTTTTAAATACTTTTCTGCATTATCTTGACTATCAAACAGGTAAATTCCCCCTGCTTCCTGAGCATCGCTATTTTCTGTCCATATTTTCCAGATCATGCCAGCTTCCTGATTAATACTTTCTGCAAGTGTTTGATAGGCGCGACTCATCTCTTCTCCAAATGGGCCTGGCGTCGGAAAGTCTACCTGAAGAATAACAGCCATGGTTTTATCCTCTACCGTCCAATAGCAATCTTCATACTCTAGCATTTTGCTAATGATTTTAAAGAAAAATTAGTCCTAAAATTGACTATTAAAAATTTTTGAATTTACTAGGCACCGTTGATATTTACTATTTATAATTAAAACTATGAGAATAGCTTCAATAAAATTAAGTAAGTTTGAATTATGATGAATGGATAAATTACGCAGAATAACTTTTAAATTTTGCCAGTGTTGATCTTTCAGCATGGTACGAGGCATATCGAATAGTGAAATTAGGTTTGAAGATTTGATTTTACTACTTCGCTATTTGTTAAGCTAAAATGTCAACACACCCTAATATTTCATGATCATCACTGGTAATTCGGTTGAGCGAAGTACAGCTGTGGCCACACTTCCGAGTCTCCATTTTTTAAAACCTCTGCGACCATGCGATCCCATCACAATGAGATCAGCCTGTATCTGTTTGGCAGTTTTCACAATACTTTCTTCAAACACTACACTTTTTAGGACTTTAGTTTCAACTTGAACGCCCGCTGCATATGCAATTTCACTTGCTTGTTTTAATACCTCTTCTGCATTCGCATAAGCTTGAATAAAGTGTTCTTTCATTGGAGCAGAGACATAATAATAATAGAAATCTGCATCTGTAAATGGATCTTCAGAAACCAGACTGATGAAGGTCAATCTGCTATCGAATACCTGAGCAATTTCGACCGCATGTTTTACCGCGGAGAATGAAATTTTTGAACCATCAACTGGTACTAAAATATTCTGGTATGACATCGATAATGCTCCAAATACGAACTTTCTATTCAGTTATAGATAACATAAGCATGTTAGCGCTTCAATTTAAAGCATTAAACAATATCAAATTTATCCGGAATACTACTTAACTAAAAAATAAGTGAATAGCTTTTTGGCTGCTATTCACCTGATGATCAAGACTGCTTAACTTGGCAAGACGTATCCCTTTTCCCTAATTAAACGTACTGCTGCATCACATACTTCTACATCATAAATCGTTCCACGTCCTTTTAAGATTTCTGCAAGCGCAACCTCTATGCCTAAAGCAGGACGGTATGGGCGATGTGTAGCCATTGACTCGATCACATCGGCCACCGTCAGAATACGCGCCTCAGGATGAATCTCATCACCTTTTAATCCTTTAGGATAACCTGTCCCATCCATGCGTTCGTGATGCTGACCAATGATTTCAGCAATTGGAATATTGAAAGGAACATCCTTGAGAATTTCATAACCAGCCTGCGCATGACCTTTCATCATTTCCATTTCCAGATAGGTCAGACGAGTAGGTTTGGTCAGAATTTCTGAAGGAATTGAAATTTTACCAATGTCATGTACCAATCCAATTTCTTCCATTTGCAGACAACGTTTTTCATCCCAGCCCATTTCTTTGGCAATGGCACTGGCAATCAAGCCTACACGGCGTTCATGTCCCGCGGTATAAGGATCGCGTAATTCCACCATTATGGACACAGCTTGTAAGGTGCCATACATGGTTGCTTCCAACTGCTCAAGCTGTCGGGCAATCTGGTCCTGTGCCTGCTTTTGCTCGGTAATGTCCTGTGCCATCACAATCGAGGCTGGCAAGCCATCATCCCAAGTGATGCGACGGCTATGCAGGGCAAATTCCCGGATCTGGCCATTTTGATGTCGGAACGGAACCACACAGGATAGGCTCGAATATTCTGCAGCCTGATCCTGCTCTTGGTTAATCAGTGCCGGTGTGTCTGCGGCCATGGTGCTAAATTCCAGAATATTATGTCCAATGAGTGCTGCAGCAGACCTGCCCAGCATATTGGCATAACTCGGGTTGACATACAGATAGTGATTGTCGCGCAGCACATACATCCCGACCACGGTTTGTTCCACCATACCCCGGAAACGCTGTTCACTGTCTCGTAATGCCTGTTCAGTTTTGCGGATGGTGGTCAGATCATTCCAAGCCAGAATCACATCATTGCCGACAATCGCCAGTGTTCGCTGAGCAATACGCTGACTACCATCTTTAGCTAACAGAGTAATTTCAGGAAATTGCACCTGTTTACCGTTTTTTGCCAGTTGCAATGCCTCTTCCCAGTTCTGCTGCATAAACTGTCTTTGCTCTGGATTAGGCGCCACTTTTTCCAGCCAGGCTTCCCGATTTTGAAAATCTTCCAGACTATATCCCAGCCATTTTTCATAGGCCAAATTAACCGCAAGAATTCGTTCATCCTGTACGGAAATAATATGCATTGGCACGGGAGACTGCAAAAATACCTGTTGGAAACGTTGTTCCATCTGCTGAGAATAGGTCTCGGCAGTTTTACGCTGTTGCTCCGCTGAAAAACGCTCCAACGCAGAAGAAATGTCCCTAGAAAGATTTTGCAACAGTAGAATTTGCTCCTCATCAAATTCTACTTGCCTTGTAGTATACACCCCCACTAGCCCCCAGAAATGTCCATCAAGCAACAACGGGATTAATGCTGCCTGACTTATCTTTTCCTGTTTTAAGTACTGTCTCCATGCCTGGTATTCTGGTGAAACATTCTCGTCCGCGTCATTGATCAAGGAATAGGCATAGACATCTACCTCTGGACTGGTATTTTTCACCTGATGCAATGGAGTATTTTCATCTTGCTGTAAGAGAGTGCGTAAAGTGGGCATAATATTTGCGCTAATATTATGATGGAACTGAATCATCAATGGACTGTCAGCTCGATCCTCTGCTTTGATTGCAATTAAAATTTTAGCAAAACTACCCAGATTCAACAGCACCTGCTGCAACTCGGTTAGCAAATCTTGCCGATTCTGGCTATGCGCAATCACCCGGTTGGTTTCAATGAGCAGCTGATAGAGATAAGTCAACCGTGCTACACGCCTTTGTGACTGTATCCGGGTATATACATCGGTAATCTGACCGGTGATATGATCGATTAAACTCTGCTCTTCATCTAGAAAAGTCGGGGCATCCGCTGCCGGATCATACCAGATGCTTAAGGTGCCGAATTGCTGAGTCTCATTGGCAAAGACTGATTGCAAAAAAGGCATCTGAGCCGGAGGGGCTGTACCAAAAACACCCCAGTCACTATCAATCTGCAGCTTAACCCGCTCCGGAGAAGATAAGCCGGAAGGGATTGTCTGCATCACTTTGTGCAACAGCTCGCTCATGCCGGTATGGGTATTATTGCAGAGTTGATTGATCTGATTCAGACATCGCACTTCTTTTACACGTTCCTGCAGATCCTGCAGCAAAAACTGGCGATCGGTAATATCGTGTACCACCATGACCCAGACGGTTTTTTTACCCAGGCGTTCTGCAAAAGGTGCCACATGACACTCAACCGTTTTGTGATCCGGCAAGGTCAACTGGACTAAAAACTCTTGCGGAGCCTGCTGCAATCGGGAGCACACCGGGCAATCTTCGGCCTTTACCCGAGGATCATGCACCAGTTCATGCACAGAGCGTCCGCTCAATTGTGTCGCTGGAATGCCGTGCAGCTGGGCTGCCGCCAAGTTGACCTGCTGAATCATTTGGCTAGAAGTGACAATATAGGTTGGATCAGGAATGGTGTCATAAGTGCTGGCAGCCTTGGACAACATGCTAAAAGGCTCTTTAATGGTCGACTCGACCAATGCCATATAAATGAACCAGTACGAATAGACTTTCAGAATATGCCCCAGCAGATTGGCATCGGCATATACGGACACATATTGGGTAAAGGCAAATTCAGAAGCCATCATGGTCAGCATGGACAGGCTGACCCCAAACGTCAGTTGAGGCGATAAATATTCGCGGCGCTGCCAGACCAGCACCAGTGCTAACGCCAGAACCGCAATAATCAGATATTCACTGTAAATTTTAAAAGGGGTCAGGCCTTGCTCATCAACAAAGGCGGTTGGAAAGAAACCCAACATCACAGCGCTGACAATCCCCACACTGAACAGACCAAAAAACAGGTTCAATGCAAGAGGCTTGATCGCCCGTGTCAGCATAAAGGGCGCAGCGAGCATGGCAAAGGCCTGCAATAACCGGGCACCAATCCATAATTGAGTGGCCTGATTGGCACTGTCCACCGGAAGAATTTGCATGCCTTTATATAGCAGGGTGTGGAACAGGTCAATAAATCCACACCAGCCAAGCGCGATGGCAATGAAAACCACAAAATAATTTTTAGTAAAATGCCGTGACACCACGGTCACAATCAGCGCTGTGAGCGCGATAATGATTGAAATCAGTTCTGCCACGGTATGGGTAAATAGGAAACCAAAACTTTGATTGGTCCACCAGATCAGCAAGGCAAAAATCGTCGGTGGAATCAGCATCATATAAGGAGAAATAAACGACTTGAGGTCGAATACATCTGGTGAAAATAAGTCACGAGATGATTTTGGCATAAAATTCCCCAATGAAATTCACAAATAGCCTTATACAATAAGGTTATTCAAGGTTTTTTATTTGTTGAAAATTCACATGTTTATTATAACATTGAGCCAAGGTAAATATTCCGTAAATATATTCATAAAATCCTTTACTACTAAAAAAATACGCTAGATCTCTCTATGCAATTTTCATCAGTAAAGGTCTAAAAATCAACGCGTACAGTTGCGTCCTTCACGCTTGGCCTGATACAGTTTTTGATCTGCCATGCGCAATACTTCCTCTACATCGTTAGAACTATTTGGCCAGTAAGCAATCCCAATGGAAATGGTCACTATACCAATTTCTCCCATTTCAGTGAGCTCAACCGCTTTTCGTAACCGCTCCGCTGCCTGAAAAACTTTTATAGGATCTGAAGCAGCCATTAAAATAATAAACTCCTCTCCTCCCGAACGGCAGCAGACATCATTGTCTCGGAAATGATATTGCATCACGTTCGCTAGCCTTTGTAAGACAATATCGCCTTTGTCATGCCCATAGGTATCGTTCACCTTTTTAAAGAAGTCGATATCTGCCGCCAGCACAGCAAAATCGGTACGCATACGCACAAACTCTTCGATAAACAGGTTCATTCCACGGCGATTGTATAAACCAGTTAGGGGATCAGTATTCACTGATTGATTCAGCTCATCAATTTTTTCATTGAAATTTTGACAGCTCAGCATCAGAGAATTTTTGAATTGATTGACTTCAAAATACGAAGGTTTAATTTCGTTGATTTTATCCTGAACATCCTGCCGACTGAGCATACTGGCCATTTTCGCCAAATGGTTTAAAGGCAGTGCAATCAAGCCCGATAAACGCCAGACCACAAAGAAAATGAATAAATAGAATAGGCTAATCCCGATGGATACCTTGATAATAATACTGTTGGCTTGAGCAAATAGCTCCTCAATCGGCTGCTGTGATACTACAACCCAGTTCACGCTGGGAATATGCGAGAAACCGACCAGACTATCTATGCCTTTACTGTTCATCAGACGGAAACTGCCATCCTGCTGCGGCAGCATCGTGGTTAATCCATCACCCGCCTGGACTTCCTGGCCAATTTGCCGAGTATCGGCATGAAAAATGATCTGATTTTGGTCATCCATGACATAGGTATAATTTTTCTTGTAGCCATATTTGGAGGCCAGCATTTCACTGACCAGATTCTTGCTCTGCAGATAAATCGTACCAGCGACAAAGCCCAAGTACTGCCCCTGGGCATCGAAGATCGGTTCAGAAATAATCACGATCAATTTTTTGGTTGAAGACCAGTACGGCGAAGAAATATAAGTTTGCTTGCGCTTGATCGACTCGGTAATACCGTGGGTTGTATAAATCTGTTTAGCATCAATATTTAAAGTGGTCGGGAAAAATGAAATGATGCGTCCTTCTCGGTCAGCCAGAAAAACACTGTTGAAATTACCGGATTGGCTTTTGAGACGTGCCGCTTCCGTGTTTCTCAAGCTTGTATTAGTAAAGTCTTTACCGAGTAACTTCGCACTAAAGCTTAAATTTTTTAAGATTTCTTCAAACTGGTAATTGGTATGCGCAGCAATTCTGGATGAATATTCCGCATTCAAGGCCAGAGAATTATCGATCAGGCGCTCTTTCACCGTATAGTTGACAAAAAATAAAGCAAAGACAAACAGACAGGTCACACTTAGAATCGTTAAAAGTAAAATCAAGCTGCGCAGATTTAAACGAGGCGCCAGTAAAACCTGTCTCAATAGCTCAATCCTAAGTGTTGATTTATGATACTTATATCATAAAAAACTGACATGAACTGCTTATTCCTCCCAATAACAGCATCATTAAAATAAGCAGAAATCGGTGGCCGTAAAATTGAAATTGCTGGCTCCCATTATTTGGACTGCTAAAGATGCCTGATGATCTTTTATCGAATAAAAAATACCCTGTTATCATTTTTTCATGGAGAAAGGCTAAAAAATCTTTGTTTTTGTGATATAAATCACATTATTTTACTTCCTTAAAAGATTGAATTCACTACAAATGGATTTGGATTCCCATGCAAACATACATTCCTTATCAGCTGCGGGTACAATTAAAACAAATTGATCCTATTCTTGATAAGCATTGGCAACAACAACTGCTGTCGATCCTCTCTGCAACACCGCAAGCGCTACATCAAAAAATAGAAGATCAGTACCTAAAACCCAAGAATATCTCGTGGAACTACCTGACCAAAGCCTTTGAGTTTACCGGCCATACCCGCCTGAAAGATCTGCAGCTCAATACGCAAAATCCTGAACTCGTGCAACTTGCACAGCGCATCAATAGCACTTTCAGCTTTCTGCAAGGCTATCAAAGTGACTTTCAGGTTGCAGACTACCTGGAAAGCATTGTCCGTGAAATTAATCAAATCGATCTGGACAATCCCGCCGATATTCAGGCACAACAACTGATCAAAAAAGCTTTTCTCTACGATGCTGCATTGATCATTCGAGAGTTAGATTTTTCTATTTCTGCCAATCACCGGCATTTGGATCTTGAACAAGTCCGAACGTTTATCTTTGAAGTCTTCATGAAAAGTGAAATTCTGGGCAGCTGGTTTGCCCATATTTTGCCGAGCGAATATGCCGAACAGGAACTGGCGATTTTTCAGGATTATTTTATTCCGCAGCAACAGGTTCGTGACTTTGAAATTATTGAAACCTTTCAATATTACTTTGTCCTGAACAGTTCTTATGACAGTTTAGTATCTGCCTATTCCATTCGTCGCTTTTTAACTGAAGAAAGCTTTGGTAAAGAAGATCGGTTCTATATTAGTGGTTTGGTGCTTGACCCGGAACAATTGGATCAAGCAGATTATGTTGAAAATTTTAAACAGCTGATGACACGAATTATTGGTATTCAACGTAAAATGAATCCACATATTGTGGAACTGGTTGAATCGCTGCATCAATATAATCAGCAGAATCTCATCCCAAGTTTAAAAGAAATTTTAAATATCCAAAGTTTTGCCATCGATCATCTGGTGAAAGAACATCTGGAAATTTTGGAGAAAGATTTATCCTTAAATATTCTCGAACCTTTTCTCAAAGGCTTGAAAAACAGTGTGCAGCATACTGATGAACTAGAATATTGCTATTTGAATATTTTAAGATTAATCAATGAGTTTCTGCATCAGCTGGAAATTTTATCGCAGCAACCGATGCTGCAGTTTAATCCGCATGCGCGTCTGTTCAAATATCGCTTAATTGCCTATTTAAAATTACTGGAACAACGTCGCACCCAAATCTTTGTGATTTTTCATGATGAGTTTCACTATCAGCAACAGGTGCGGGCCGTTTCAGCACCCACCCAGGAAATTAGAGAGCTTCTGAATGACGCGCTTGAACAAACTCGCCAGATCCAGCAGCAAATACGCCAGTTAGAACGTGAAATACAAAATACCGAAAATCGAGGTTTTCTTAAACGGCTGTTTAAAAAACCTGAAAATCATGAATTAAAGATCAATGAACTCAAAAAGAATCTGACTGAGGTTCGCGATCATTGCTATCTCAGAATGATTGCCATGCAAAAGCAGGCCACTCAGGAAAGTGTGTATCTGGAAGCCAAGAATTTAATTCCGGTGATTGACGCTAAAGTGCGCCATTATGCTTTTGCCAATGGTGAAAATGGGGTGACACGTTTGCCACTTCTATTACAGTTACCCGAAGACCGGAATAGCTTCAATATGCAAAGCATTCTCGTGGCTTTAAATTATGAATTTCTGCTTTCTGCGAAAAGTTGGGGAATGTCAAAAAAGGCTTAGACAGGACTGGGGATATACACGTTACTCCATCATTAAAGAGCTTCTGTTTACTGCTCATTTAACAGCCTTTCATCCTCTTCACATTCTGTTCACGACTTTCGGCCTAAAGTATTAGCATAGACCTAATACGGATAGCCAATATGAAACATATCAAAAAAATACTGCTAGCTACCTTGTCCTTACCGCTACTAGTTTTAGCAGGATGTAAAAGTATTCCCAGCTATTCAGGTGATTATGCAAAATCCAGAAACCAAATTCAGGGAACTGCGCTGGATCAGGCTAAAGCCCAAGACATCGGCATTCGCTTTACTTCAGCTTTTAATACTTTAGGTACACCTGCATTTATTGAACGAGCCGGATCACTCTATGCCGATCAGCTGTTTATTAACGATACCTTATCCCAATTTTCATCACGTCAAAATCTACTCCAACATTTTCAAGGGATGAACAAGCGTGTCAGTAACGTGAATGTCAAACTATTAAATACCTCCTATTATCAAGACTCTGCCTACGTGCACTGGCATATGGCCTATGATTTTAAAATGTTTGGCGCAACACGAAGCATGGATTCTTATGGCATCAGTGAAATCAAGGTCAACCGCGACAATAAGATTATTTTTCAGCAGGATTTCTGGGATCCTGCAAATGGCCTGTATCGTTCTTTACCTTATGTCGGAGGAGCTTATTCATGGGTACTGCCTTTCAAAAAATAGGATTAAATACTGGACTACTGATACTCTGCAGTTTCAGTTCATGGGCACATGCCCAAAATATGAATCAGTGTGGTCGTGGTCCACTTCTGGTAGCTCAGAAACAGGTTGGCGTCGCCCGTTATTATGCTCAGAACTGTACAAAACCCTGGCAAGGCCAGAATATGCAGATTGATTTTTCTTATACAAAAAATATTCCGGAATGGGCTTTCAAGCGTGCAGCGACCCATTTTCTGAAGCGTAATGAGCGAGAGTCTAAACATTTAATAGTATTAGATAGAATCACCCAGCTTTATAAGCCGGTAAAACCGGGAGATCTCTATCGCTTAAGCTATCAAGCCGAGACTCAGACCCTGACCTTGATGCTAAATCAGCAGGTGTTAGGCAATCTTCAGCATCCGCTAGCACAACAATATTTTAATATCTGGCTGGGATCGCAGCCATTTAGTGCTAAATTAAAACAGCAATTATTGAATTAGTCTCTGCCGTTATGTCCAAACATTTTATCCTGATGGTCGAAGACCATTATGAACTAGCCTCTACCTTATGCGAGTTTCTGGAAGAACATGATTTTGTGGTGGATCATGCCCGCAATCTGAACGCTGCACGCCAATTACTGAAACAGCAGCGCTATCATATTTTGCTTCTAGACATTAATCTGCCTGATGGTTCGGGTTATGAACTGTGTGAATGGCTGCGTCATGACGAAGGATTGGATTTACCCGTACTGATGTTGACGGCGCGCGATACTCTGGATGACAAACTCAAAGGCTTTAATTCCGGCACGGATGATTATCTGGTTAAGCCCTTTGATTTTAATGAGTTGGTGGTTCGGGTCAAAGCCTTAATCAAACGCTCATTGGGTGAAGTTTCCAGTAGTCGCCTGCAAATTCATGATTTGATTCTGGATCCCGCAAGACAGCAGCTGACTCGGGCTGGACAGACGATTGAACTGCCCCCGATTCAGTTCAAACTGCTGAAACTGCTGATGCGTCATTCACCTAAAGTCCTCACCAAACAGGAAATTATGCTGGAACTCTGGGGTGATGAAGAGCCGGAAAGTGATGCCTTGCGCAGTCACATTTATAATTTACGTAAAATGGTCGACAAGCCTTTTGAGCAGAAACTGATTCATACCATTTCTGGTGTGGGTTTAAAGATTGCTTTGGAAGCTTAAGTCTAAACGTACAAAGCTGAAACTTAGTTTAAATACACTACCACAATCAGACCGGTCGTCATTGCCAGATCAATCTCTGGATGGGTACTGAGATAATACTGCCGGTCAAAGAGTTCGACCCGCCAGCCCAGCTGTTTGCACAACTTCTGTACCAGTTGCAGGCCAATACCATGCCCTTTGATCTCCAGTTGCAACTGCTGGCCAGACAGCTCCTGAACTTTAGAATTATTTGGCAAAGAGATGCCGATTCCATTATCAGCGATCAATACTGTATTTTTCTGTAGAATCACATCAATTTCTGTACCTTGCGAATAATTCAGCGCATTGCGCAAAATATTGCCAAAGACCATTTTGGTCATCGATGGATACAGTTTACGTGGCTGCTCATCGAGGTCTTTTTGTAGGTCGATCTGCATGCCTTTGTTGTGGCTGACACTGTCCAGATCCTGTACCAGATTCTCCAGACATTCTGACAGCATAGTGGGCTCGGCCGTCAGGGTGTTGGTGGTATTTCGGGCGATAGCCAGTAAGGTATCGACCAGCAGCTGCATGTCTTCAATAGTATTGTGCAGGCGGGTAAAGGATTTGTTGTCACCATAGCGTGCCTGACACAGTTGCACATTGCCTTTTAAAATCGTCAATGGCGTGCGCAGTTCATGACTGACATCACCGGTAAACTCACGTTCGCGCTGAATGAACTTGCTGAGCACCTGATGATATTTTTCCAGTGCCTGCTTGAGATATTCTGCTTCCAGATTGGAGTCAGTACGGATGTCCTGAAAAGGCGAAGCCTGATTTTTCTGATGCTCCCAGTCGATATGTTCCAGTGCATTGGCCAGCCGGGTAATCGGAGAAAAATAACGCCGGGCGCGACGGTTCCACCACCACAATACGCTATACAGCACGAACAGGCTGACCATTAGTGGTGCTAGACCAAACAGCCAGACCAGCTTGTTCACGTTACTTTCGCCAAAGACCAGCAGCACATGTTGCCTGTCTTTTTCACCGTAGACGGTCATGCGCTCTTTACCATCGACAAAATGCCGATTTACGCCTTGCTCGAACTGCATGTGCTGAAACTGCACAGGGAGGGTATCATACCAGCGATAACCATACAGGTTTTTGGTGTCGGGAAGTTCGGCGGCCGGATTGCGTTCCAGCCGCTGCCAGTAGTGTGACATTTCCTGTTCCAAAGCGGTGCGCAGCAAAAAGCCTTTGATCACCCAGGCACTACAGGCAATGCCGATCACCACCGACAAGGCAATAAATCCGATTTGCAGCCAGTAGTAGCGGTTAAACACCTCACCGAGAGGATGATCGCGTTTGTCCCTAAACAGCTTTAACATTGATCAATTCCCCGCTGGCGCATTCGATTCATCGTTCAATTATACGGCTTTCTTTTTAAACAGAAAGTGGCCGATCACCCACTCGCGTCCATGCTCATAACCGAACAATTCGGCACAGGCCATAAAGAAAATCCGCCAGCGTTGCCACCAGATGGCCGCATCTGCGCCATAGGTCTGCTGAAACAGGGGCTGCAGCTCGGCCTGCTTTTGGTCCATATTCTCCAGCCAGGCATTTGCCGTGCGTTCATACTGGGTACCGGCCCATTGCCAGTGCTGCTCCAGCTGCAAATGCTGCTGAAAATGCAGGAAAGTTGAGGCTGCCGGCATCAGGCCGCCACTAAAGAAATATTGCGACATCCAGTCAAATTCATTTTTGACTTCAAACGGATAATGCAGGAAACGGTGACAGAAAATATGGCACCAGAGCAAGCCATCAGCTTTGAGCCAGCTGCTGATATTTTCAAACAGTTTCTGGTAGTTGCGCACATGCTCAAACATTTCCACCGAAACCACACGGTCGAAAGCAGCCGATTCCAGTTGCAGTACATTGACATCGCAGGTGATCACCGTCAGGTTTTCCAGTTTTTTCAGACGGGCCTGTTCCTGAATATACTGACGCTGGGTCGAGGAGTTCGACACTACAGTGATGTGGGCTTTGGGATAATGCTCGGCCATATACAGACTGAGTGAGCCCCAGCCGCAACCAATTTCCAGAATATCCTGTCCATCCTGTAACTGTGCACGCTGACAATAGCTGGCCAATGCTGCTTCTTCGGCCTGATCCAGTGTGGTATGCGCCTGTTCAAACAGGCTGGCGCTGTACTTCAGCCGCTTGCCCAGCACCGCCTGGAAAAATGCGGTGGGCAGTTCATAGTGCTGTTCATTGGCTTTGTCGGTCTCGATGGCAATTTCGCTGTTTTTCAGCATATGCAGCACATCCATATAACGCTGTGCCGCCAGTGCCGGGTCAAAGCGCCCTTCCTGTGCCAAACGTTTTTTGCTTAAAGTGCGAATGCCTGCGCGAATCACCGGGTCGGGCACTTTGCCGCTTTCGATCAGTTTTAAAGATTTTTGAATCATAAAGTCCATGTATTTACCTACTCTTTGGGTGGCCACGGAATAAACATTGAAGTTCGTCGTTGATAGTCTTTATAGTTGTCGCCGCGATGTGCCAGCGCCTGTTGTTCACTAAACGGAATTCCGGTGATGTAGTACAGAAACAGCCACATCAGCAGCGGATAAACCCATAATCCATACACACCTGCTGCCAGACCGAGAACCGGATAGGCAAACCAGTGCAACCATTCAAAAAAATAATTCGGATGACGTGAATATTTCCATAAGCCTTGGTCCAGGGTTTTGCCTTGGTTTTGTGGATTCAGTTTGAAACGGTAGAGTTGCTGGTCGGCTGTGCTTTCCCCGATCAGCGCCAACAGCATGATCATGCCTGCCACCAGCACTGTAGCCTGTGTCCAGTCATTCCACTGCTGGACCGGAATATTGAGCAATTCCAGCATCGGGTAGGAAAACAGTGCCACCAGCCCGGCCTGAAACATAAAAAAGGCCAGAAAACCGAGATGCTGATAACTGCCCATGGCACGGCGCATATTGGCATAGCGGGTATCTTCCCGGGTTTCATTGGCATAACGGCGCAGCAGATGCCAGGTTAAGCGTAAAAACCAGATGCCGCTAAATACACCCAGAAATACCCGAACCAGCAGCGGTGCAGTTTCCATGACCCAAGCCGCAATGATGACATTAAGCGCAATACTGAAACTCCAGGCCACATCCACCAGACCCGCTCTGCGGTTATAGGTCACCAGTACCCAGCTACACAGCATGATGAAGACATTCAGCAAAAATAAATCCAGCAGCATATCAGTCCTCCTGTTTTATCGTGGCCTAGTAAGCACTGGCTTCAAACAGCAGATGTACATCACTGATGACGCCTTCGCGGAAACCACCCTCGCAATAGCATAGATAAAAATCCCACATACGGATAAAGCGCTCATCGAAGCCGAGTTGCAGTACCTGTTCACGTTGTTCCAAGAAGCGCTGACGCCAGCAGTGCAAGGTTTGGGCGTAACTTTGGCCGATATCTTCAAGATGCTTGAGACGCAGTTTTTGCTCGGAAGCGGACTGGGTCATGATACTGATGCAGGGAATAAAACTTCCCGGGAAAATGTAACGCTTGATGTAGTCCACGGTATTCAAGGCTTTGGCATAGCGGGCATCTTCAATGGTGATGGCTTGAATCAGGGCCAGACCATTCGGTTTCAGCAATTCACGGCATTTGTTGAAATAGGTCGCTAAGTATTGCTCACCCACGGCCTCGATCATTTCTATCGAGACCAGCTTATCGTATTTGCCTTTCAACAGACGGTAGTCTTTCAGCTGGACATCCACGCGATGGGATAATCCTGCTGCCTCTATTCGCGCGACCGCTTCATCATATTGTGCTTGGGAGATGGTAATGGTGGTGACTTTACAGCCATAATGCTGCGCGGCATAAATGGCAAAACCACCCCAACCGCTGCCAATTTCGACCAAATGATCCATTGGTTGCAGCTGCAGTTTCTGGCAAATCAGTTCTTTTTTATAATCGGAGGCCTGTTCCAGGCTCATGCCCGGCTCTTTAAATACCGCGCTGGAATACATCATGCTGGAATCCAGGAACAGCTTGAAAAAGTCATTGCTCAGGTCATAATGCTCGGCAATATTCTTACGGCTGCCATCAATCGAGTTTTTGCGGGATTTGTACCAAGTCTTTAGGAAGAATTGGCTGGCTTTCGCCAAGGTGTTCTGATTCATCCGGTCCAACACATCGCGATTGCGCGCCAGAATGCGAATCACATTGACCAGATCTTCACTGCTCCAGTAGCCGCGAATGAAACCTTCTGCAGCACCGAGTACACCATTGCGGAACAGTAGATCCATCAGGCGGCTATCATGCACCTGAATCACGGCATACAGATCACTGCTCTCTCCCACAATCCCGTTCCAGACGCCTTTAAAAATCAGCTGACCATGACGTAATTTCAGTAGATGGCGCAGTACCACCGGCAGTGTGCTTTCTTCTCCCATAAACAGTGTTTTCATAACAAGGTGTTTCCTTTTTCTTTGCGAGGATGCCGGTAAAATGGAATTTTTTTCTTCCATAAGCGAAAGGCATGCAGATAAATTCCACCGACCATCCTGAAGGGCTCAAGAACTTTCAGCACAGCATAGCGATGCTGTTGTGAAGGAACTGTGATGGCTTGCAACGAAAATTGCATGGTGGCATCAAATTGCAATATTCCCTGTTGGAACAGCTGCATATGAATCACATTGCTTTGATCGGAAAAGCTGAATCGCCAGCGGTAATCCAGCGCCATCGGCATGAAGGGCGATACATGAAAGGCCTTTTTGAAATCAAACTGGTGGCTCTGGTACGGCGTATGTTCGGTCACATTGTTCCGGCAGTCATGGATATAGACCTGACGTTCATTCCATGGAGTATTGGTAATTTCGCTGAGGATAAAGATCAGCTGGTCGGTGGCATCAAAGACCAGATAAAACACCACAGAATTAAAGCGAAATCCGAGTGTACGTGGCAAGGCCAGAACCCGGATGGACGCAGCATGCGCTAGCAGATAATTTTCCCGCTTGATCAGCAGACGTGCGACCTTCTGCCGAATCGAACCACATTCCATGGTCAGAAAATCACGTTCATCCAGGGTCAGGAAATTCCAGCGATTGCAAGACCAGAGCCAGGATTTTTCAGTAAAGCTTGAGAGCTGATCAGGATCAAAGTATAGATAGTTCAGCCGGGTCTCAAAAGCATGCGCTTTGGGCAAGAAACGGCGATGCCGGATTTCGGCAGAGGCAATCGCCAGTGGATACATTTGCATCATATCCTCCTAGGCGGCCTGCTCGGCCTGTTTTAAGAGCTGATCGACCACCCATGCAGCGCTACGGGCACCATCTTCATGAAAGCCCCAGCCCCAGTAAGCGCCACAGTATGAGGTGCGGTTCTGGCTATTGATTTCAGCCCAGCGTTGTTGTGCTTCAATCGCGGAGGCATCAAACACCGGATGTCGGTAATGCCGTTCTACCCAGATTTTTTTCGGATCGAGGGTGAAATTAGGATTCAGAGTGGCAAAGACCTGAGTCTTGCATTGCAGGTTTTGCAACTGGTTCATCCAGTAACTGAAACCATAGTGCATACCACTGTGCTGGAAAGGTGTCTGTTCAGCTGCCTGACTCGGGGTCACATGCACATGCCAGCTGGCCCACTGACGTCTGGATTTGGGCATGATGCGGGTATCTGAATGCACCACCATACGGTTAGCCTGATAGCGGAACTTGCCCAGCACGTCCAGCTCCTGCGCTGTCGGGTCTTTAAGCAGTTTCAGGCTGTCGTCAGCATGACTGGCAAAGATCACCCAGTCAAAACGCTCACTGCCCTGTGCTGTTTCAACCAGTACATCATTGGCACTACGGGATACATGGAGCACACCCGTTTTGCGGAAAATAATATTCGTCTGGGACTGAATCGCACGAACGTAGCGAGCCGATCCACCTTTCACCGTGAGCCATAACGGCCGGTCTTTCAGTTGCAACATGCGATGGTGCTGGAAAAAGCTCACCACAAATTTATAGGGAATCTGTCCAGCCTGTTCCACCGGACAGGACCACAGCGCTCCACACATCGGATAGAGATGTTCCTGACGAAAGGCATCGCTATAACCATGTTGATTTAAATAATCATCAATACTGAGCTGTGTATCGACCTGTTCCACATCCAGATCTTTATTGGCTGCATAGAAACGGAACAGATCCGACAACATCGCGCGAAAATCAGTATTAAGAAAGTTTTGAGGTCGGAACAACAGCGAGAATTTTTTTGAAGGATTGTACTGTAAGCCACTGACCTGATTATTCACCGAAAAGCCCATGTCACTGCTTTGCGATTGAATCCCTAGTTCTTTTAGCATCGAGCAAAACAGCGGATAGTTATGCTCATTAAACACAATAAAGCCACTATCCACCGCAACCTGTTCACCCTCGATATTCAGCTGATGGGTATCGGTATGACCACCAAAGTAGTTATTCTTTTCAAAGACTGTGACTTCATGCACTTTGCTGAGTTTCCAGGCAGCGTACAGACCGGAAATACCTGAACCAATAATTGCAATTTTCATGGTGATTCCTTCGATTGAATCGTGTGAGTGTCGGCAGTAGCAGCTTTTTTATGTTTTCGAGCCTGAGCGATTTTACTGGCTTCATAAATCCGTGCCGGAATGGGCTTGAGGCCCCAGACCAGTCCCAGCCAGGACATGAGTTTCAGCAAGTAATAGGTCACATCAATCTGCCACCAGTAAAAACCCTGCCGGGTACTACCAGCATAGTAATGATGATTGTTATGCCAGCCTTCGCCTAAGGTGATGAGTGACAGAAATAAATTGTTACGGCTGTGGTCATCCGTCTCAAAATCACGGCTGCCATAATGATGCGCCAATGAATTGATGCACAAGGTCGCATGGATCAATAACACCGTGGAAACCACAAAGCCCCAGACCAGCAATTGCAGGCCGGACGTCCCGAGTTGCGGCCAAGTGATGGCCAGCCATTCGCCTAGTGCATAAATCCCGCCCGCAGTCAGCAACACCACAATCAAACTAAAACGGTCCAGCCAAATCAGTTCTGGATATTTCAGCCAGTCCTTGATCACCTCTTTACGCGTAGCAAAATTATATTCATTCAGAAACCAGCCGACATGGCTATACCAAAAACCATGCGTGGATGAATGTGGGTCTTGCAAGGTATCGGTATAGCGGTGGTGATAACGGTGATGAGCTGCCCACCATAGCGGGCCACGCTGCGCACTCATGGTGCCGAGCAATACAAACAGGAACTGTATCGGGCGTGAGGTCTGAAAAGTTTTATGCGACAGATAGCGATGAAAAAAAGCCGTGATGGAAAACATGCGGATCAAGTAGAACGCGACCATAAAGCCAAGCGCAAACCATGACACACCGACCCAGAACACAGCGAAACAGGCCAGATGCAGCAGAATAAAGGGTAAAATCCGGACCCACTGAATCTTGCTATTTTCAGCCGTCAGTGTTTCGGTTGGTGTCGATATAGACCAGCTATCTATCCATCGCATCAGACTTTTCAACATGGACTCATCCTATTTCGAGCAACTGTCTTTATTCCATTTGATGAGTCTAATCAGTCAGATATGAATTTTATGTGAAGTGAAAAAAAGCCGAACTGTAAGAGACTAAGCAGTTCGGCCAAAGGGTAGCAGATTAATGCGGTAATTTGATTAACTTTGTGATGTCGTAGCCATAGTGTCTCGCAGTCTCCAGATAGGACTGATAAGTTGCTTCGTCCAGTTGTGGTTCACGCGACAAAATCCACAGGTATTTGTTACTTGGTCCACCGACCAGTGCCACTTTATATTCTGGATCCACGCGTAATACCCAGTAATGACCTTTAGTAAACGGGATCCACCTTAAACCTGGAGGTAAAAAGCTGACCTTGAGTTTACTGTTGCCCTTATTTTGCGGATAAGCCACTCCTTCAGAGCTAATCATCTCACCATTGGCAATCCGACAACTATTTAACACACTCATGGTCTGATCGGCATTGACCTCATATTGTGCAGAGATATCCGATACACATTTACGCTGAAAATACATCGGTAAATGCGAAATTTCATACCACTTGCCTGCATACTGCTGGATATCCACCTGATCGACTGCCTGAGGCGCAACCGTTTCCGCTCGAGTCAGCATGCTTAAGCTCATGAGGGTCAGTGCCGTAACCGCAAAAACTGACTTGAATAGAGTATTCATTTTTAAGCCTTGAATGATTTCAGGACTAAGATAACCCAGGTGGATGTGAACAAAGCGTGAAGACAAAATCATGTGATCTAGCAGGCGTGCTGCTGAAAAGCCCTAGGCTATTTTCTAGGTTAAAGCCATTCTTTGCTGTCATCTGCTACAGGGGTATCATGCATCACATGCTGAATCATGGCATAAGCGATACTGCCCTTGAAGGGAATCTCAGGTAACTGATCAAACTTGAAAAATTGCGCGTCGCTCAGTTCATCTTCCTGAATCTGAATCTCACCCGAGTGATACTCTGCCCTGAAGGCCATCATCAGGTTGCTGGGAAACGGCCACGGCTGGCTGGCCAGATATTGAATATTCTTGATCTGCAGGCCGACTTCTTCCTGCGTCTCACGGCGTACTGCCTCCTCCAAGGTTTCGCCGACTTCAACAAATCCAGCAATCAGGCTGTACATCTGGGTTTTATTGCGGGCATTTTTCGCCAGCAGAATTTCATCTATACCCCGGGTGATGATGGTAATCACGCAGGGATTCACCCGGGGATACTGGTTATAGCCACAAGATGGACAGACCATGGCATACTGGCTGGCGTGCTGCTGGGTGGCATGGCCACATTTGCTGCAAAAGCAGTGATTACGGCGCCACTCCAGTAACTGTACGGCACGGCTGGCCTGTTCAAACTGCGGCCTGCTCCAGACCTGCACCAGTTGCCGAATCGGGATCAGTTGATAACCCTCGGGTACTGGTTCATCTTCTTTTAGATCCCGTGCAATGACCTGGCCATTTTCCGACAGGTTCAGGTCGTGCTGCAGTCTTTCCACTTGCGGCAACTGGAAATGATCATCCACCAGCAATTGCTGCTGTCTAAAAATATATGCTTTTGAATGCATGCTCATGACAATCCCCGGATTAAAAAAAATCCCATACAGAGGGGTGTATGGGACAAAACTAAGGAAGCTTACATGGAGTAACTTCATGGAAGATACTAGGCGCAGGCTGCCTGAATTACAACTATAATAATTTGTATCTTTTTGATTAAAATCACATAATTTTCACATCGTTTATGAGTTAAGAAATCATTAAAAATAAGGCTTATAAAATGAGTAAGATTTTAGCTAGATAAATGAACTTGCGTTCACGTGAGGACGATTTGCTAGTGATTTCTATCGGCAGCGGGATAAACTTAAAGTTGCGGAACAAATAATCCACCCATGCCCAACAGCTTCTTAGCCAGATAGATGAGTTATAAACCATGAAAAAACAGCATCTCCCTGAAAAAACCTGTATTCACTGCTTGCGCCTTTTTACTTGGCGCAAAAAATGGCAACGCTGCTGGGAGGAAGTCAGATACTGTTCTGAACGATGTAAACGTGAGTCCAAACTGCGTTCAAAACAAAGCGCTTAGAAACGTTTATACTGCCGCGCACAATAAGCCCGAATGACATCGGGGGAACGCAGTTGCAGATGTTTAGTTTTTCGGCCGGTGACTCGTTCACGCCACATTTTAAAACTTGATGCTTTCATATTTTTCCGCATCAAGCGAATCACTGCAGTTTCATTCAAGCCAAACTCACGCTGGATGGCTTCAAATGGGGTGCGATCTTCCCAGGCCATTTCAATGATCCTTGACAGATCTGCTCCCACATATTCAATTACTTGACGCACCACATACCTCTGTTTACTTTCATTTTTAAAATAAAAATTGAGCGATAAAATTTAACGCTATCTCTCTCTGTCTGGGTCAGATCAAGCTGACCAAACTCATCTTAAAAAAACGAAGATGAAGATTTTGTGATTTTTTGCGTGGATTGTATTTTGTTGCTGTCCTATCGGGCCTTCGATCTCAGCGTGTGGTCCAAATACCTGCTACCAAAGCCTATGCCTGGGATTGTTGTTAATGACATCGCCTAGATCAGACGGTATGCTGATGCTAAAAACACCTTGGGGAAATTGTGCTCGAAATTATTGCCCAGCTCTGCGGCGGTATTGGTCTATTCTTGATAGGGTATTTTCACTTGAGAATAAGAAGCGATAGAAATGGCTTTTGATTGGGATCCTCTCAACATTGGGTCTGTAACCAATTTACAATATTGATAATCTCTTGATTTGAATTATTTTTCCTAACGATTGCATAGAAGTCAAAGTTGCAATAGGTAAATTCAAACGGCGCAATAATTCTGCCACTTAATATTTCCTTTTCTACCAAAATCTGGGGCGCTATAGCAATCCCCAATCCTGAAACAGCCGCCTCTATCATTAAATTGAGACGATCAAAATATCGATCATTCGATTTAGTCTCAAGGTTTAGATGGGATCGTTCAAACCAGATCTGCCAGGCATTCTTATTGGAATAAGTGTGAAGTAATGGGTGCTCAAAAAGATCATGAATACTAGTGAGAGCATAGCTTTCACCTTTACAAACTGGTCCCATGTTGTCCGGAAATAAAAGAAATTTATCCAAAAACTTAGGCAGCATTTCATCTACATTCAAACTATTGATAAAAATATCAATTTTTTCTTTTTCCAGTAGCTTTAGGTCGTTACAGGTCATCAATTTAATAGAGATATTAGGATAAAGGCTCTCTAGTTTTTCCAGTCGTGGAATTAACCAGTTCGCCATAAAGCTATGAGAGGCACCGATTACGATTTCTACTTCTGACGCTTTGTGAGTTAATTCAAATACACATTCTTCCAGCTCATTGAAGAAGTGAGTACAAAGACGGGATAAGTCTTCTGCATCCTGAGTGAGAGTAATCGTTGATGAATGCCGAATAAATAATTTTTTATCCAACCATTCTTCGAGCTGTTTGATTTGATGGCTGATTGCACTATGAGTGACACACAGTTCTTCCGCAGCCAAGCTGAAGCTTTGATGTCTAGCGACCGCTTCAAATGCTTTAAGTGAATTTAAGGGCGGTAAGGTTCTACGTTTCATGCTGTAAATTTTTCTAACATCATAAATCAAAAATATATCAATTATCAGGAAAATGGAAATCTTTTAAGATCCAATCAATGTTGAAATTTTAAGAGAAAGACAATGACAACTCCTTATATCGGTCAGGGTCCTGATCAAGGTGGTTTTTTCGGTAAATTTGGTGGCTGCTATATGCCTGAAAGCCTGATGCCAGCTCTACAAGATTTAGAACAAGCCTTTAATACCATACGGAATCAACCTGAATTTTGGGCTGAATATCGACAGATTTTAACCGACTTCGTGGGTCGCCCTAGCCCGCTATTCTATGCAAAAAATCTAACTTCCTACGCAGGGGGAGCCAAAATATATCTCAAGCGAGAAGATTTGAACCATACCGGCGCCCATAAGATCAATAACTGTGTGGGGCAAATATTATTGGCTAAATTCATGGGTAAAACCAGAATCATTGCTGAAACAGGTGCAGGACAGCATGGTGTTGCCACAGCAATCGTCTGTGCACTCTTTAAGATGAAATGCACGATCTATATGGGTAAAACAGATATTCAACGTCAGCAACCGAATGTTGAACGTATGAAATTACTTGGTGCTGAAGTACAAGGCGTAAAAAAAGGCCGTGGAACCCTGAAAGATGCTATGAATGAAGCCTTACGTGACTGGATCAGTCATGTCGACACGACTTACTATCTGCTAGGAACTGGTGCTGGCCCGCATCCCTACCCGACTATTGTGAGAGAGTTCCAGAAAATTATTGGCATCGAAGCCAGAAACCAGATTCTTCTTAAAGAAAATAAACTCCCAGATGCTTTGGTTGCTTGTGTCGGTGGGGGTTCCAATGCATTAGGACTCATGCACCCCTTTCTAGAGGATACCAATGTCAAAATGTTTGGAATTGAAGCTGGCGGGAAAGGCACTGATAGTCATGAACATGCTGCCTCGATTTCCAAAGGTCGAGTCGGCGTCTTGCATGGTAATTTGACTTACTTACTGCAAGATTCAGACGGGCAAATTCTAGAGGGACATTCCATATCCGCAGGACTGGATTACCCTGGGGTTGGCCCTGAGCATTGCATCCTGTTTGAAACAAGCCGCGTGACTTATGCAGCAGTCAAAGATGAAGAGGCTGTACATGCCTTTCAACTACTGAGCCAGCAAGAGGGCATTATCCCAGCGCTGGAAAGTTCTCATGCTATTGCCTATGCCATCAAACTTGCGAAAGAAATGCATCCGGAACAGACAATTATCATCAATTTAAGCGGTCGAGGTGACAAAGACTTAGACACAGTCAAAAAGTATCTTGCAGGAGCACGCGCATGAACCGTTTAGATCAAAAACTAATGCAATTAAAACAGGAAAATCGCAGTGGTTTAGTCTGTTATTTTACTGCCGGAGATCCTGATTTTAATGAAAGTTATCGTCTATTTAGTCAATTGGGTCAAGCTGGAGCTGATATCATCGAAGTGGGCATCCCATTTTCTGATCCTGTGGCAGATGGAGAGACCATCCAGGCTGCTCATGTTAGAGCACTCGCTTCTGGTCAGACCGTGCATCGAACCATTGAGCTCGTGAAAGCTATCCGTTTACAGGATGAAACCACCCCGATTATTTTAATGACCTATTTAAACCCGATCATACAATATGGTTTCGAGAAGCTGGTTGCGGATACCGAAAATTTGATTGAGGGGATTCTGATCCTAGATGCCCCTTATGAATATCGGGAAAAATTTAAACAGATATTAAATGAAAAAAATATGCATTTAATTGCAATGAGCGCACCCACTACTCCAGTTGAGCGATTGAAACAAATCTCAGCCAGTGCGACAGGATTTTTATATCATGTTGCGGAAAATGGTCTCACCGGCGGTACTTTAAATCTGACCAATCTTGAAAAAAAGATTGCTGAAATCAAACCAATTTTTAATATCCCGATTGCTATTGGCTTTGGGATTAAAGATGAAAGTCATGTGAAAGCCTTAGCCAATAAAGTTGATCTGGTGGTGATCGGTTCGGCACTGGTGGATACCTTTTTTAAGCAAGGTGTAGACGCCACATTAGAAAAAGTTAAAATTTTTTCACAAATTCTGAAAGAGAAATCTTAGTTTTTCTTTATGATCCTTAATAGAGAATTTATGGCATAAGGTTTTCACCTTCTTATGCTATATTCCATAGTTTACCTCCTCTCCCCCTTAAAAGAGGAAGAGAAAGTAAAATAAATTAAAGAAAGCTTGGCAAACCTTTAGCAGGATCTGTTTCACGTGCCGCTTGAGCATCTGCTACAGTCATACCTAAGGCCTTAGCAACGCCTTGCCCATAAGCTGGATCGCAAGCATAACAGTTGCGGATATGACGGTATTTGATGAAATCTAGCGCATCACCCATCGCTGCGGCCGTGTTATTAAACAGGGCCTGTTTCTGCTCATCATTCATCAAATTGAACAGGGCACGTGGCTGGCTGAAGTAATCATTGTCATCTTCACGGAAGTCCCAGAAATCAGCATCACCGGTAATCTTTAATGCTGGTTCTTTAAACTGAGGTTGTTCCTGCCACTGGTTAAAACTGTTCGGTTCATAATGTGGCAATGAACCATAGTTGCCATCCATGCGGCCCTGACCATCACGACGATTAGAGTTTACAGGGCAGCGTGCAGCATTGACCGGAACCTGTGAATGATTTACACCAACACGGTAACGCGCTGCGTCGGCATAGTTCACTAAACGTGCCTGTAACATACGGTCCGGTGAGTAGCTGATGCCCGGTACAAGATTACTAGGTGCAAAGGCTGCCTGTTCTACATCCTGGAAATAGTTTTCCGGATTGCGGTTCAGCTCAAATTCACCGACTTCAATCAGTGGATAATCGCCCTTCGGCCAGACTTTGGTCAGGTCAAATGGATGATAAGGCACTGTTTCGGCTTCCAGTTCTGGCATGACTTGAACGTACATTTTCCATTTTGGATAGTCGCCACGTTCGATGGCATCAAACAGGTCGGTCTGGCTGCTTTCACGGTCTTTGGCAATCAAGTCTGCTGCTTCAGCATCGGTCAGGTTCTGGATGCCTTGCTGGGTACGCATATGGAATTTCACCCAGAAGCGTTCATTTTGGGCATTGATAAAACTGAAGGTATGGCTGCCAAAACCATGCATATGACGGTAGCCAGCAGGAATACCGCGATCCGACATGACAATGGTCACCTGATGCAAGGCTTCAGGCAATAATGTCCAGAAATCCCAGTTATTGGTGGCACTGCGCTTGTTGGTTTTCGGGTCACGTTTGACTGCTTTATTCAGGTCAGGGAACTTGCGGGCATCCCGCAGGAAAAATACCGGAGTATTGTTGCCAACTAGATCCCAGTTGCCTTCTTCAGTATAGAATTTCAGGGCAAAACCGCGAATATCACGTTCTGCATCGGCCGCACCACGTTCACCCGCCACCGTTGAGAAACGCGCAAACATTTCGGTTTTTTTGCCGACTTCAGAGAAAATTTTAGCGCGGCTATATTGGGTAATATCATTGGTCACGGTAAAGGTACCGAAAGCACCTGAACCTTTGGCATGCATACGACGCTCTGGAATCACTTCACGGACAAAGTTGGCCAGTTTTTCATTCAGCCATAAATCCTGGGCAAGTAAAGGTCCACGCGCACCTGCCGTCATACTGTTCTGATTGTCGACCACAGGGGCACCAGCTTCAGTAGTCAGGTGGGTAACAGGACATTTTTTAGGGTCTTGACTCATACTATTAACTCCCGTTTCTTTTCATTTAAATTGCCGAGAGAAACTTAAGATCTCCATATTCTAGTTTACGCTTAACTAGCGTATTAAAATATTAAACTAAAGAGTGTCTACAAAATCGGTGGCTATTCAGTACATGGTGCCATGGGATTCTTGGTCAACAGTAGCCCAAATTTATTGATAGCACTGAAAGCATTTCAGGAATTTATTCCCACCCGTATCAGCTTTGCACGTTTAAATCTTGAATACACCGAACATTCAGTCAATATATCACTGTATTTTGATTTTCAACTGTCTGAACAGGTACATCGTCTATTGGCTGAAACCTGTGCCGTGATTTTATTTGAGTGTGCTGAATTTATTGTTGGACGCCCTCTCCATGACGCTCAAATCTGTTTTGCGCACGCAGAACCCGACTATCACCAAGCCTATGCGCAGTATTTATCGGGCGCTTATTCTTTTTCCGCACCTGCAATCAAAGCCACCTTTCCTTTCAGTCTATGTCACATTCCGAATGCCTCGGCCAATCAAGACAGTTATTTACTCGCGATGCAACAATGCGAAAGCATGCTACAGCAGCTCAAACCGGGCAAGCAAAGCTATGTGTATATGATA
The DNA here is from genome assembly GCF_013418175.1 of Acinetobacter sp. YH12200. Lineage (NCBI taxonomy): Bacteria > Pseudomonadati > Pseudomonadota > Gammaproteobacteria > Moraxellales > Moraxellaceae > Acinetobacter > Acinetobacter sp. YH12200. The sequence continues at coordinate 41,281 of NZ_VPCO01000018.1, read as the reverse complement.
AAAAAAATGATGCTGTCGAGTTCGCTACATGAACTGAGTGAAGACCAAATTGCAGCGGCATTGTTTATGAGTAAACGGACATTGGCACGTCAACTTGCCGCAGATGGCACAAGCTTTAGGGAGATTCGAGATGCAATTTTGTCGGAGCAAGCACGTCGTTATTTAACAGACAGTACTTTATCTGTCGATGCGATTGCAACGCTATTAAACTATCATGACAGTTCTAACTTTAGACGCGCATTTAAGCGTTGGTTTAACGTTACACCGAGCCAATATCGTAATCAATATAGTTAAACTTTGGGTAAAGTTCATTGCATAAGCAGGTGAAATATTTTTTATCATTCAAAATTGACCTGATTGAAGATTAATTTTTTTCTGTATTCATGACCATCCCTGATCGGACGGCTAAACATCATGTCGTTCGAATAAGACCTTTAAATCAGCCATTTGTTATAATTTCGATATTCAATGAATGGCAAAATTAAATGGATCATTTGCAGAAGTTACAGATATATGTGCGTGTGGTTGAAACCCAAAGCTTTACTCACACTGCTGAGACATTGGGTGTGCATCGTCCACTGATTTCCAAAGCCATCAAACAGCTTGAACATGAATTGGGGGTGAGATTACTCAATAGAACCACCCGTAAAGTCAGCATGACTTTAGAAGGTGAAGCTTTCTATCACAAAGCATTGCAACTCCTTAAAGACTTCGATGCTATTTTTAATAGCTTTCAGCCAAATCTACAGACTCAAAATATATCGGGTAAACTGCGCATCAACGTACCCATCACCATTGCCAAAGCCATTCTGATTCCTCATTTGGCAGAGTTTAAACAACAATATCCAAATATCGAGTTGATTCTAGAATCCTCTGATTCCTTAGTGGATCTCATTGATCAAGGTGTCGATTTTGCAATTCGACTCGGCTACTTAGATGACTCAACCCTCATTGCAAAATCACTTGGACAAGTTGAAATGATCACTTGTGCTGCCCCTTCTTATTTAAAAAAATATGGCACACCGCATACCTTAGATGATCTAAAACACCATCAAGCCATCAATTATTTTAGCGGTAAACAACGTAAGGTTATGAATTGGCAATTTATTGTGAATCAGAAACTTGAAGAATATAAATTGGATTCAAGTATTTTAGTCAATGATTCAGAATCATTTTTAAGCGCAGCCTTACATGGTTTGGGCTTAATTCAAGGGGTTCGTCATGCAATACAGCCGTATCTCGAGAATGGCCAACTCATTGAAGTGTTATCAACTTATCAAAATATGCCTAAACCTATTTCTTTGCTCTACACTCACCGTGAACATTTACCTGCACGTATGCAAGTCTTTATAGATTGGATTGAAAGGATATTTGCAAGAGATTGTGATAAAAAATAGAACCAATCTATAAATAGGTTGTTTATTTATCTGATCTGTTTGAACCACTATGCTAATTCCATCTGTTAAACATATGGAAAAGAAACATGTCTAAAACTGTGGTGATGCGTGCTATCGGTGGTGCTGAGGTCCTACAAATTGAAGATCTAGAAATTCCTGCTCCCAAAGCACGTGAAGTACAAATGGCAGTCCATGCGATCGGCTTAAATCGGGCTGAAATCATGTACCGTACCGGTAATTATGTGATTGAACCCACTTTTCCTTCTGTACTTGGCTATGAAGCCGCAGGTATCGTTACAGCGATTGGCGAAGGTGTTTCAGAGTTTAGTATTGGCGATGCAGTGAGTGTCATTCCATCTTTTGGTTTTGATGAATATGGTACATACGCAGAACTCATCAATCTGCCAGTCCATGCTGTTGTAAAACATCCTAAAGATTTGACATTCCAACAAGCGGCTGCAAGCTGGATGATGTTTGTGACGGCTTATGGTGCATTAGTACATTTTGGCAACTTACAGAAAGACCAATATGTTGTTATTGGTGCTGCATCTAGCAGTGTTGGCGTGGCAGCAATTCAAATTACTAATATGTTAGGCGCTACCCCAATCGCATTAACTCGTACTAGTGCTAAAAAGCAGCAACTGATAGATCTAGGGGCTAAATATGTGATCGCTACTGAGGAGCAAGATTTAGTAAATGAATTGAATCGTATTACCAATCACCAGGGGGTAAATATGGTGTTTGATCCTGTAGGTGGTCCAGCTGTAGGTAAAATCATGCAAGCTATGGCTAAACAAGGCACATTCTTCCAATATGGTGCGCTTGATACACGTGATATCCAAATGAGTGTTATGGATGTTTTAGGCAAACATTTAACATTACGTGGTTATGAGCTCTTTGAAATTACCACTGATTCCAATGCGCTAGAACAGGCAAAACAATTTGTTTATCGTGGTTTGGAGTCAGGTCAGTTATCACCTTTAATTGACCAAGTCTTTAATTTTGAGAATATCCAAGAAGCTCATAAATACATGGAAACAAATGCCCAAATCGGCAAGATCGTAGTTAACGTTCAGTAATTTAGATGCCCTATACTGCCATCTATAGGGCATTTTAGTTCCAATACAATATTTTTGGTTAGCCGAGTTTCATCATAGATCTGACCACACTCGATGCCGTGATCGGGTTATTTAATGCTGTTTTACTAGAGCATTAAATAACTCAAATCACGGATAATTAGTTTCAGCGGGCATTTACTTTACTAGTTTTCTGTCAATAGATCATGGTTAATATATTAAAAAACTAAGGCTCTTATAAATCGTATAAAATAAATAATACAGAATATAAGTAGTTTACTTTACAATATTTCAGTCTTAATAATGCTTGAATCTAATTTTATATATTTACTAATATATTCTAATTAAAACTTGGATTTCATAACCATTAACTATACAGTACAACTATCAATAAAATCTCCCCACCATTGCATCATTTCCACGCGCTGATTGAAATATTCTGCATGATTATAACTTGCACGGGTTTTATTTTTATCAGTATGAGATAGCTGTGCTTCAATCCAATTTGATTGAAATAAACCAGATTCATTTAATATGGTACTAAATGTTGAGCGTAAACCATGAGATGATAGTTCATTTTTAGTATATCCCATTTTTCTAATAATCAAGTTCAGGGTATTAAAATGAATAGGTTTATGATTATTACGGGGGCTAGAAAATACATATTTTTCGCCATGAGACCAAGCGAGTGCTGATTTCACAACTTCAAGTGCTTGATCAGATAGTGGAACTAAAAAGTCAGGAATATCATGACCTAAAATAACTTTTCTTCTATATTGTTTAATATGTAAGGCCGGTATTTTCCATATTCTTTTATCCAGATCGAAGTGATGTGGTTCAGAAAGCAGTAATTCTCCACCACGTACGCCTGTATATAACTTAAATAATAGGGCTTTTTTAATGATAGGATCTGTATTAATCTGATTCAATCTAGCTAAGAAATTAGATAGTTCATCTGAGTTCAAATGAGGATAATTTTTCTTAATCTTATTATTAACTAATATTTTATGAAGCCCATTTGCAATATTATATTCACAATACCCCATTGCTACAGCATAATCATAAATCTGATTTAAATAACTGTAAGCTTTCTTTACAGGTTCTTTTACATTTCTAGATTCTATATTTTTAATAACCTTAACCAGATCATATCTTTTAACTTCAATAAATGGCGTTAGTCCAATATTTGGATAAATATCCTGATCTAAACATTTTTTTGCAAGCTGAATTACACCGCATCGTGGTTCATCTTCAAAGGAATTTTTAATTTTAAATTCTAACCACTCTTCACAAATATCCTGAAAAGTTTTGATGTCTTTTTTATGCAGCAGTTTATTTTGATAATCATTAAATTTATATTCATCCCGGACTGATCTGGCCTCTTTCAAGGACATTACAGGATATTCGCCCAACTTCATGCGAGGACGTTTATTTGTCCCTACAAGTGAATAGCGGTAACTCCAAGATTTACGTCCATTTGGTTCTATCTTTAAACTTAAGCCGTCATCATCTGCCAGAAAATAGACTTTTTCCTTTGGTTTAGCCTGGCGTACCTTAATTTCCGTAAGACTCATGAATATTTAACCTAACCACAAATGACACTGCGCAATTCAATTATAGCAAATTTAAGCAATTTTCATATGATGCGTATCATACGCATCATATATTTTTATAAGTTATTGTTAAATCTGTTTTATATTTAGAGTGATTGCTTTTTAGTAACCATTTAATTAACCATTGATTCTACAAGTTAAATAAAAAAACCGGCTTAAAGCCGGTTTTTTATCTTAAATATTCAGATCATGATTTCTTCACATCAAAACGGTCTGCATTCATCACTTTTGTCCAAACACAAACAATGAACCGTACCGGGTTTGTCGGAGACTCAATATTCTGAGAGACTATTCCGATGACAAAACCAACCTATACCCTCGAAATTAGAGAAAGAGCGGTTCAATTACTAATTGAATCTGAAAAAGATTATCCTTCTACTTGGGCTGCAATCACAGCAATTGCGCCTAAGATTGGTTGTACTCCTGAAACACTTCGTGCCTGGCATCAAAAGCATTTAGATCAGCAAAATCCTATTAAAGTACAACAGATATCTGATCAAGAAAAAATGAAGCAAATGGAACGTGAAATTAAAGAATTAAAGCGTGCCAATGAAATTCTACGTAAAGCAGCCGCTTTTTTCGCCCAGGCGGAGCTCGACCGCCCACACAAATAATGGTGGATTTCATCCATAACAATAAAGACTTATATGGTGTTGATGCGATTTGTAGGATTTTACCGATCGCAGCTTCAACCTATTACCGAACTTTAGATCTCGCTGACAAGAGATGGCTCCGTAAATTTGAACAACACCTATAAGTGATAAAATTGCTGGTTCAGTTATTTGGGGTAACTGTTCTAATAACCAGTCTGGTAATTTTTTTAATTCAGTCGGTTGCATTTTTAGTTATCCTATTTTTAATAATTTCAACTTGTTACATACGTTACACAACATAATTTATGCAAGTTCAGTATAAGGAACCCGGCGCAAGTACAAAGATTTTTGACATAAACTGATCACACTTATATTCATCACAAGACATAAAAAAGAGCGCACGGAGCGCTCTTGATGCGAGCTTTTAAAGCTCAGCTGAACTTTTCGGGACTTCATACCGGATATAAGACGCAAATGTCAGGTAATTAATCCCCTGAAATAAAATATCAATCGCCAGAAACAGGCCCAGGACCCAAAACGGTGCATCTGGGGATTGCAAAATCACAATCCCTGCCAGCAGGGTCAAGATGCCTGAAAATAAAGTCCAGCCCCATCCACCCAGAGCGCGAAACAAAAGGCTATTCAAGATCCGGATGATACCTGCAATAATTAGAATAATCGCCAGAATATGGGTCAGGACCACCGCGGTCTGTAGCGGTGTACTGAACGCATAATATCCGGCAAGCAAGTATAAAAGACCGAATAAGGCCCAGAACCAGCGAAAACCGCCATGAAAAATTTTAAATGCAGCAACAAAATGCAGAATCCCGCCGATCATCATCAGTACGCCAAACATGAATACCACGGACAAGGTTGCAAAGGGTAAAGTCGCTAGCAAGACCAGACCAAAAATCACTAGTAAAATGCCCAGCCCCAGATACCATTTTCGCTTTTGATGCAACTGACTACGTACCAAGTCATTGCCTACTGTTTTCATCTTTTCTTCTCAAGTGATGTCTTATTTGACTGATCATACTTTAAAACTTGATTGGCTTTAGAAGAATCTTACGTTTCCTCTTGCATAAAAAAATAAAATTATGTTTTAGTAGCCGATTAACATCGATATAAAGAGGTGGTCCCACTTGTTTGAACAACTAAAAGCTTATTTATAAGTGATATTCTGCTCTAGTTAAGCTACCTTATTTTGTTGTGGTAGCTGGTCATAGTAAAACTCATCTGGAGTCATTTTGTCCAGACTCGAATGAGGTCGTTTCAAATTATAAAATTCAAAATATGCGTTTAATTGCTTCTTCGCATCCAAAACATTGCTGTAGGCTTTGAGATAAACCTCCTCATATTTAACGCTCCGCCATAATCGTTCAATCATCACATTATCGACCCAACGACCTTTACCGTCCATGCTGATTTGGATGTCATTTGATTTTAACACTTCAATAAACGCATCACTGGTAAATTGACTGCCTTGGTCTGTATTAAAGATTTCAGGTGATCCATATTTTTCAATCGCTTCATTTAATGTTTCTATACAAAATGCAACCTCCATACTAATCGATACGCTATGGGCAAGCACCTTACGGCTGTACCAATCAATCACAGCACATAAGTAGACAAAGCCTTTTGCCATAGGGATATATGTTATATCCGTTGCCCACACTTGATTACTCCGTTGAATATTCAATCCTTTGAGCAGATATGGATATTTACGGTGAGCTTGATTGGCCTGACTTAGATTTGGTTTACGATATAACGCATTAATGCCCATTTTTTTCATTAAAGTACATGTATGACGTCGTCCTATATGATGTCCTTGACGGTTCAATAAATCACGCATCATACGGCTACCTGCAAAAGGGTATTGCATATGTAATTCATCAATACAGCGCATCAGCTTCAGATCTGATGCACTCACAGGTTTTGGGCGATAGTAATAACAACCACGGGAGACTTTCAGTAGCTTAGCTTGCTTAGATACTGAAATCTGAAGTGAGTCGTCGATTAACTTTTGTGGTTGAAGCGGCCCAGTTTCTTCAACACACCTTCTAAAAAATCAATTTCTAATGCCTGCTCACCGATTTTTGCATGTAGTTTTTTTAGATCAATGGGTGGTTCTGCTGGAGCTTTTGATTGATCGAAGGCTTGCGAGGAAGCCGAAATCAATTGATTTTTCCAGTCGATAATTTGGTTTTGATGAACATCAAATTCAGCACTCAATTCAGCAAGTGTTTTTTCTGCTTTAATCGCAGCAAGTGCTACCTTAGCTTTAAAATCATTTGAATGATTTCTTCTTGGTCTACGTGCCATAAAATACTCCTTATATCGATGTTTATAACATCATTTGGGGAGCAAAATATCACTTATAGGTGTTGTTCAAATTTCCTGATCCACCTCTTTCCTTTAGCTTCAGAAAAAGTAGCTGCTGGTTTCCCCTCTCCCGCACAAGATTACATTGATAAAACTTTAGACATGAATGAACACCTTGTGAAAAATGAAGCTGCAACATTTGTTGTCAAAGTAGCTTCTCTTTCCATGCGTGACGCAGGCATTGAAATTGATGACGAGCTTTTAGTGGATCGTAGTCTTGAAGCTAAACACGAAGATATTGTTATTGCTTTAATTGACAATGAGTTCACCGTTAAGCGGTTAATGATTGAAGGTGATAAGTGTTGGCTTAAAGCTGAAAATCCAGATTATGACGATATTCACCTTAATGATTGCCAAGAATTATTAATATGGGGTGTAGTGACCTTTGTCATTAAGCCATTTAGGAAACATAAATAATCTAATCCTATTGGTCTAATCTACATGGAAAATCAAAATAAGATTTTTGCTTTGGTAGACATTAATAACTGTTATGTAAGCTGTGAACGTGTCTTTAATCCAAGCCTGAATAATAAGCCAGTAATCGTATTATCTAATAATGACGGTTGTGCTGTGGCTCGTTCACAAGAAGCTAAAGACTTAGGAATAAAGATGGGTGTACCTCTTTTTCAACTCAAGGAGCTTGTAGAGCAGCACAATATTACAGTCCTTTCGAGTAATTATGCTCTATATGCGGAAATGTCCCGCAGATTTATAAAAGTCCTAGCTGAATTTGTTACACCTCAAGAACAAGAAATTTATTCGATTGATGAATGCTTTTTAGATCTAACTGCTTATGCTTCAAATTATGATCTAACTGCTTATGCTCATTTAATTCTGGATCGGCTCTCACGTTGGCTAGGTTTGCCGGCCTGTATTGGAATTGGACGGACTAAAACAGAAGCAAAAATGGCTAATCATATCGCTAAAAAGAATAGTTATTTAAAAGGTGTATGTAACCTTGTTTCAATGGACTATTGTTCGATTGAGGGCTTATATCAATCTATAGAAGTTAGTGAAGTATGGGGGATTGGTAGAAAGCATACTAAAAAGCTGAATAGCCTAAGCATTAATACAGTTCTAGATTTTGTTTGTGCTTCACCCTTAATGATTAGAGATCAATTCTCTGTAGTCATGCACAGAACTCTATTAGAATTACAGGGAATTTCTTGCATTGAAATTGAGCAAAGTCCTAAAGCAAAAAAACAAATAATAGCAAGCCGTTCCTTTGGCCAGAAAGTTTATAGCTGTGAGGATCTTAAAGAAGCGATTACGCTTTATGTTCAGGATGCCGTAAGCCGTTTAAGAAGTGAAAATTTACTATGTGGCTGTATTATTAGTTTTGTTCAATCTAATCCATTTGATACTTCTGAGCCTTTTTATAATAAATCTTTGTCTTACGCTTTACCCGATCCATCAGACAATAGTTTATTACTTTCTAAAATTGCTACCTCAATGGTTGATCAGCTATACCAAAAGAATATTGGATTTAAAAAATGTGGAGTTATCCTCACTTGTCTTGAACCTAAAGCCACTCATATTTATGACTTATTCACGGACATGAACAAGATAGAATCAAGTAATAAACTTATGGATTCACTCGATGATATACAGAATAAATTTGGTAAGAGAAAAATAGGATTAGGTGCCAGTATGCTACCTGATAGAAATTGGAATATGTCACGTAATAAGCTGTCTCCCAATTACTTTAAATGGGATCAACTTATGAGTGTTAAATAATTAGTCATGACTAAGATAATTTTTTTGCATGTGACTTGCCACCTGGCTAAAAGGAATAACAGGAATTGAAATTAAAATATGCAGCGTTTATAGCTCTTTTAATAGTAGTGTCTGTTATGGCCTTTAAACAGGTTTATAACCCTTACTTTGATCAAGATAAAGAAGTAAAGACGTTTAGCTTTAATGGAAAAAAATTAACGGCTCTGTACCTATATAGGGAGCATGATCAAGAAATAGGTTTTAAAGAAAATCCTTCATTAAAGCCTTTAGTCTTTACGTGGAAAAAGCCGATTTATACCTGTTTTAATATGGTCAATGTACCTTATGACTTAGAGATATTTTTCTTTAATACAGATAAAAAAATTATTGGATCGGCTGTAATGGAAAAGTTTTCCAAAAAGCAGTATTGCCCCAAAGAAAAGATTCAATTTGCATTAGAAAGAATAAAAACTTAGATTTTTCAATCTAGTCTTTAGTATCTTTAAAATTGTTTGAATAGTAACTATATGGATAAAGAGTATAAAATATGTCTTTAATGTCGATACTGAAATCTTCAGATCCTAAGTGCAAGGAAGTAAAAGAAATTATAAAAAGTGTCGCACCCCAAAAAAAAGATTTCAAAACTTACAGTGGTATTCCTCCTTTTACTAATTATGAAGTTATGAGTGAACATAAATTAACGAGTAGTTATGATTCAGGCTTGGTTGGTACAGCATTTGACTACTTATCTAAAATAATTTGTGCGTACTACACGAATACTGAATTGAGTGCTAAGGAATTTGAGCAACCTAAAATTATCAGCTTTCTAGAGGAAACGAAAAATAAAAGCATTTTGGTATTGTATAAAAAAATTCAAAATCACATAGATTTTCTACTAGCTAATAAATCAAACGATTTAGAACTAAATGAAGAATTTATTGGTGGAATTATTCTTTTGGCTAAATTAGAAAATCTATGGCGATCTGGATTTCTACCAGTAGCAACAAAGAAAGACATACTAAAACCAACGGAGAACGTGGTTTACGAAGATATATCTTCCCTAGTCAAAAATTTTGATAATGTATTCATTAAGAATGGTCTTATTAAGCCTGATAGTCTGATCACATACAATCCCAGATATTCTGCAAATATCCGTGTTGCACTAGGGGGGATAGATGCAGATATTTGTATTGATGAAACACTATATGACTATAAAAGTACAAAAAATCATGGATTTATGATTAAAGACAGTATGCAGATCACATCGTATTACTTATTCTATTTAATGGATCGAATTATGTCGTCAACAGTGCAGATGCAACGACACAGAATAGAACGAATTGCATTATATAAAGCGAGATTTGGCCAAATTGAATATTTTGATGTTAAGCATATACCTGAAAAAGATTTAAAATATGCAATTTTTGAGCTTAATAGGATGTTTAAATTAGGTATGCCCGCTCAGAAAATTAAGGATTTTTAAAGGGCACTAAAGCACAGTATTGCGCCTTATCCTTCCCTTATATTATTAACGGTCTTGCTCTTTCCCCTTGTTCTTTCCGTGTTGAAGATCTAGCTTATTAGGTTGAATCTGTGGCTGTGGCGTTGGTTTTTTCACTTCTACCTGTTTCCGTAAATAGTCCACTAGATCAACTGCTAGTTTTCTATCTTGCGGATCTGGTGACTGTGATAGAGCTTTAGTAATTTCCTTGTAATGCGTCAATGCTTCTTTTTCTTGCTGTTTAGCTTTCTGGACACGTTCTGGACTTGCCTTATTTTTACCATATCGCTTAAACGATTTGCCCTGCTCTTTCATTTGTTTAACTGACTGCTTATCACTTCTATTTTTTTGAAGCCTAGCTATACGTTTTGTCGCATTCGCTTCAATCCCTCTGGATCTTAATTTTTCAGCAAAACTTTCTCGCCATTCCTGAAGATCAGCCTTCCTGATATTTAACCGATCACCTTTTTCAGAAACAGCTTTAACAACAACATGCACATGCGGGTTTTCACTTGGATCTTTTGAAGGGTCATTGGTAAAGGTATGCTGCACCATCATATATTTATGGTCTTTAAAATGTTCCTCTGCAAATTCTTTTGCAGCATCATAAACGCCTTTTTCATCCGTACCTTTCGGCATAGATAACACAATATTAAAAGCCTGCTTATATTTAGATTCTTCATCAGAAATAGGTGTACCTGACATTTGCCAATCTTCAGCAGTATCTTCTATATCATCCTTACCATTAACTTTATTTCCGTCCTGATCAATTCCCTCTAATTGCCCATTCCGTGTGATATATCCCATGTGGGCTTTCACCTTCCCCATAGAATTACCTCCACCAGTAACCTTGACCATTACTTCAGGGGTCTTTTTACTGATTCTATTTAAAGTTGCCTTAACGCTATTTGGAGATGATTTAGGGGCTGATTTAGCTGAATGGCCAGATCCATTTTTAGGCTTAGACAGATCATTTAAAAAAGTATCTAAACTTTGGGTCTGATTAACACGCTTAACTTTAGATCCGTTAAGTAGCTGCTCACCATGAGCAAGCAAAGTGCTTTGCACTTCTCTGGTAGTCTTACTGCTTCCGTTAGCCATTATTCCCACCTCTTTTTATTGCGCTCTAATAGAGTGAAAACATGCCTAACTTGAGCTTTTACTAGCTGATGTACTCGCTCGACAAATTCTCTATCGTAAGATTCATAAATACCCTGATTCATATTCTTAGCCATTTGGTTTAGGTTTCTACCAATCGCCAAAAGCTGACTATTTGATTCGCCAAGTTTAAGAGCTTCTTCCTGGCTAAAGAATATTGAATCTTTTGTGACATTAGCTGTTAAAACCGAAATGATATATTGATTCGGTTTCATGCCGATCTGTGCTGCTTTCTCATTAATGGCTTTCATCAAACTTGGTTTAAGCCGTAATTCTTTGCGTGATGTTTTTTCAAATACATCTATAACGTCTTGCGTTTTTTCTATTTCAGATAACTTTTCCTTGATCATTTTTTTGATCAAGTCGTCTGGATCTACTTCTTCAAACTTAGCTAACTGATAGATTTTTTCGGTTAAGTCCTTTTCCAGATTCAAGGAAAAATCTTGTCCTGAAAAGTTAGGATCATTCTCTTTTTGATAAGAAAGTTCTAACGCTTTTTGGAAAGGTGCGCCTTTCTTAATTCCCTGTTTTTCACACTTTGCTTCCCACCAATCAAGCACTGCCCGATCAACTCTGAAAAAGATTTTATTGTCTTTAGTCATGATTAATTCCATAAGCAAAGTAATATTTTGCTTATCCCATTCTATCAACTGGGTGACAAAATGGCAATTTTAACGGCTACTGCCTATCCTGCCCTAGATTATATATCTTCTTTTTTTCCCTCTTTTCTCCTTAGTCATGACTAAGGGTAATCAAGCTAGGTGGTCGGGAAAACCCGCCCAAAAAAAGACCTTGCATTAGCAAGGTCTTTTTCCATTGGTAGGTTTAGGCTTCTTGTAAATACTCGATTTCAAGGCTGCTGCAATCTACGGATACCTCTGTTCCATCTTCGTATTTGATCCATGCAAAACCCAAAGAAGAAGGCTTTTTATTAAGCATCAGGTTCGCTTGTCTGCCGTCATGAATAACAACTAAAAGCGGTTTTTTGATTTTGTCTGGATCTTCTTCTTTAGCTTCTGGCTGCTCTTTCTGGTTCGATTGATCCATCAGTTTTTTAACTTCAAGTTCTTCAGTCGCTTCAGCTTGATCATTCCCATTAAAATTGAAAGATTCATTATCATCAATAATAGCGGTTTGCTCTTGGCTTTCTTGCGCCTGTGGTTCTGATTCTGGATCTGCTTCAGTCGCTTCAGCTTGCTTAGGTTCTTTTAACTTTTTAGATAGAGCCTGTACTTTCGATCTGATAATGTCTTGACCATTCTCTAAAGATTCATCCACCCAAGCGTTTACTTCTTCAGGGAATGATTCCCAAAGTTTGCGTAAGTCATACAAAGTCTTTGGAGATTTAAAACCTGCATCATAAGCCTTAGATAAGCACTCTGGCATATCCACTAAAGCTAGGTGAGTAGAAATAAAAACAGGATCTTCATTTAACTTTTTAGCGATTACGTTTTTCTTCTCGCCTTGCTTAATTTTCTTTTGGATGAAAAGTGCAAGCTCAATAGGTGAATGGTTAAGGCGTTCTTTATTCTCCGGTGGTGTTTCAAAAAGTATGCTGGCATTAAACGAATCCATTATTGATATAAAAGAACACTAAATCAAAGGCTTTGAAATGATTTTCAAGCTTTTTGGAGAAGTTGCAGCTTCTCCTAAAGCCTCGCCTGATTCGATGCCGTAATCGACAATTATTGCCTTCTATACCCACAGTGAAAAATTTACCAATCAACTGTTTGCATTCTTTAAAGGTCGTAACAAAGCTATCCCAATGGTCACTTGATATACATGTATAGCTTACACCTAACTGCTTCAATTTTAATTTAAGTCGTTTTGCAGTGGCTAAATCTCGGTTACCCCATACATAAGCAACAATTTCACCTGTTTCTCGATGATAGGCATAAATTAGCCATTGTTTATTTTGCTTATGACCAACAAAAGTCCAAAACTCATCTACTTCAAGGGTTTCATAATGACTTTGCTGTGCTCGAAGTTGATATTTTGATTGGCTAAGTGTCCGTAGAACTTTACCGATACTTACTCTTTCAATTTCTGCTATATCCCTGACACCACTGCCTCGCACCATGAGGTGTAATATTTTGGTTTTGATACCTGAGTGACAGCCTTGATAACTGAGAGCATGATCACCAATAAATTGACGTCTGCATATTTTACATTGGTAATTTTGCTTACCATCTACTTTTGTGCCATTTTTCTTTATACTGTCACTTAGGCAGGCTGGACACTTGATTTCTAGAGTTATTCGCATTTCTCTATTTTATCAAAATCCAACCTGCTTTTTTTCAGCATACTTTTTGAAACACCACCAACAATTTATGTCCACGCCACGTTCTGCGGCTTCGAGGGCTAGTTTTTGTTGAACCACTGAGAACAAGGACAACAAACTGCCTACTATATTTTCCCGGAGAGTGGTGTAGGAACTTTTTCATTATTGCTAATCATATCAGCGACAACATCAGCAACGAGCTCCTCTATTCCTGAGAATGCTTTAGACTGATCCGCATCAAGCCAAGACAATGATGGAAACTCAGCACACAACCCAACATACTCATTATATTCTGCTGACCATGTAACACGGCAAGTATATTGTTTACTATCCATTTGAAACCCCATAATGTTTTAAGTCTATGTATAAAAGTACGATTTTCACTTAGCAGTACTTAAATAATCACCCCACCACTGCATCATTTCAGTCCGCTGGGCTAAATAGTCAGCGTGATTATAGCTGGCACGGGTACGGTTCTTATCAATATGTGAAAGTTGTGCCTCAATCCAGTTATCCTGGAACAAACCTGAGTCATTCAAAATGGTACTAAAAGTGGAACGTAGTCCATGAGAGGATAATTGATGTTTTCCATAGCCCATCTTACGTATAGCCATATTTAATGTATTAAAATGAATCGGTTGATTATGTTTCCGTGGGCTAGCAAAAATGTACTTTTCACCGTATGACCATTGCATGACGTCTTTTAAAATATCTAAAGCCTGATCTGAAAGTGGAACTAAGAAGTCGGGAATCTCATGGCCTAATATGACTTTTCGTCGAAACTGTTTAATATGCAAGGCAGGTATTTTCCAGATTTTTTCATTTAAATCAAAATGATGAGGCTCAGCCAATAACAATTCAGCCCCTCGCACGCCAGTATGTAATTTGAACAGCAGTGCTTTTTTAATAATCGGATGGGCATCCAATTTTAATAAATTTTTCTTAAAATCTGATATATCCTCCGCTTTCAAATACGGATAATTCTTCTTGATTTTACTGTTAATGGCGATTTTATTTAAACCATGCGCGATGTTGAATTCACAATAACCCATCGCTACAGCGTAGTCATAAATTTGGTTCAAATAACTACAAGCTTTCTTGACAGGTTCTTTTACTTGGCGTCCCTCTATTTTTTTGATTACTGAAACCAGGTCATAACGCTTGATGTTTTGAAAAGGTAAATCCTGAAGGTCTGGATAAATATCTTGCTGTAAACATCTTTCTGCTAACTGTAGTACACCGCAGCGGGGTGAATCATTAAATGCATTTTTCAGTTTGAACTGCAGCCACTCCTCCCCTACCTTACGAAAGGTGATGACATTAGAGACAGTATCATACTCAAAACAATAATTATTGTCTTTAAAGTCATCTTTGACTTGTCGTGCCTTTTTCAGCGATAAATCAGGATAAAGCCCCAACTGAATGCGGCGACGTTTTTTTGTTTGTGGATCTGTATAGCGATAGCACCAAGATTTTCTTCCAGTCGGCTCAATCTTCAGGCTAAGTCCATCTTCATCGGATAAAAAACAAGTTTTTTCCTTGCAATGAGCTTGGCGAACTTTAATTTCAGTAAGACTCATGAAATTTAAATGAAACCTATCAGCGGATTGACGAGATCCATTATATCAAAATAGAAGAAAATATATATGATGCGTACACTACGCATCATATATATTTGTAATATATTGTTTTATATATTTAATATTTTAAGTATTTGTATTTTAGTAACCATTATAAGTACCACCTCTTCTTTAAGTTCCCAACAACTCACTTTTTCTGTCATCAATGTTAAATAAGTCTTGTGCTTTAAATTCTTAGATGACCTCCTCTACCCTTTATTATCATTTTTATAAAAGTAACTATATGTACTCATTAAAATTTGTAGAGCTCAAAAACAAAAAAGACCGCTATATAGCAGTCTTTTAACTTAATTAAATAATAATGGGTATACGGATTTAATGGTTGATGGGGCACCTTTACCCCACCAACCTGATACCATTATCAGATGGTTGATAGATCGACCCCGTAGTTGAGTTCCTCTGCGAAGTCCGGCAGTCCGTAACCGATGGTTTTCTTGTAGAACGGAGAGACCTTCGCGGTCGGGGCCTTCTTCTTGTGCTTCGTGGTGTAGAGCATTCGTGCCCGCATCACCTCGAAGGAGTAACCACGTCCTTCACGGTTCTTGTCCTTGGCCAGTCGGTTGATGGACTCCGTGTAAGCGTTGGTGACGGGCATGTCCGTCTCGAAGTAGGTCATGATCTCTTCGCGCCAGTTGCCTACAGCCCTGACCAGATCGCTCCAGACTTCCTTCTGGCCCTTCGGGATGGTGGCTATCCACTCGTCCAGGGCGGCTTCTGCCTGGGGCCGTGTGGTAGCGTCCCAGATGCCGTAGAAACGTTCCTTGTGCTCGTAGGCGGCCAGCAGTTGTGGGAATGCGCCGGTCCAGGTCTCCATGATGAGGCGTTCCCGGTTTGAGACTTCGTGAGCGCGTTTCAGCAGGATTTTCCGGTCACCCTTGAGGGTTCGGCTCTGGGAGGGCATCAGCTCCTTCCTGAGGCCCTTGCGCACCTTCTCCAGGGCATCGTTGGCCATGCGCACCACATGGAACTTATCGACCACGATGCGGGCCTGTGGCAGCACCGCCTTGACCGCTGCTCGGTAGGGATTCCACATGTCCATGCTGACGATCTTGACCTTCTGCCGGTCTTTCATCTTCATCAGGTAGTTGGTCATCACGTCCTGACGGCGGGTGGCCAGCAGGTCGAGCAGGGTCCTCTCCTCGATGTTGGTCAGGATGCAGCGGTAGCGCTTGTTCAGGTACAACTCGTCAATGCCGAGAATGCGGGGCGTCTCGAAGCGGTGCCAGCGCCCCAGGAATTCGGCGCGGGCGTTGAAAATGTCGCGTACCGTCTTCTCGTCCAGGCCCGCAATATTATCAAGAGTAAACTATTAAAAATCCATTAAAATCAATACTTTCACTTTGAGAACATGTATTTAAAGTAAATAACAATTAAAGCCTGTATCTTAGTTATCACTTGAGATACAGGCTTTTTATTTATTCGTTCATATAATTAAACAGTTTGCCTAAAAAATCATCGCTAATGGTTAATTGATACTGTTTTTCAACGAGATTTCGAAGTTCCATAACGAGAAGCAAAGAGTTCTTATAGGCTTCATATAGTTCTAATTCATTTAATCGGGCAGTAGTCTTTTTAAACTTTTCATAGTTTTCAGGACTAATTTCTTTTTCAAGATTCTTTGTCATATTAAACCAATTATCGGCATTTTCTTCCGCAATTCGAATGAGTTGTAGTATATTTTTTTGTAATTGAGATAAAAGTTCCAGTGAACGTGCATTTTCCCCTCTTTTAAGAACATTAATCCCCATTAACCATAGGTTGGAAAAATTATTCAATAAAAAATTTACGTTTTCTTCTGTAAGTCTATTTGGTCCCGGACCTTCCAACTCTGATAAATACAATTCTAGTTGTCCTGTTTCATCATAAATAAACATTGCTTTTGTGTCAGGAATGTAGCCTGATTCTTTGAATGAAGGAATAATATTCATTTCGTTTTCGGAAAGGAAATGAAATTCACCACGTATTAGATTTTCAAAAATTACTACTTCCGTACCGTACTCATTTTGATAGAGTAAAGTGTAGGAAGCGACTTCATTTAGCCATTTTGCTGAATCAAAGGTGGAAATTGTATCATCTTTTAGAAAAACGTAATATTCTATATCAGAGTATTGATCTCCCTCTCCTTTTGTAAAAGAGCCATACATCATACAAGCAGATATTCGTTCATCTGACTGGACAAGTTCCTTAACCCTTGCCATTAGTTCCTTTTGTTTTAACAATTCGATTCCTTCTTTCTTTATTTTGATTCAGGGAGAAATAAAAAATCCTCCCAAATAATGTTGGAAGGATTAGTCATGTCACTTTTTAAGACACTCAAATAAAACTATTTAGCCTTTTTAGCTATTCAGTCTTACATTTATTTAGTATATGGAAAAATGGGCAGACTAATCCTAAGTTTTTAAACTGAAATATACTATTTCATTTGTTAAAAATTAGATCAACCAGAAATTCCGGATACCCATAATAATTAATTCATTTTCATCATAAGTGCATAAGCATCACGTTTGTTTTGACGCAATGATTCTATCTCGGACTTCGTCAGCTGTTTTACGAGAGTTGAGGATATACTTTGCTTCCCACTCTGTGAGCCTTTCGAAATCGTACCCGTAAATCGATTTCCACCATGCTTCAAGATTACCATATACATCCCTCAATTGCTGAAGAGTTTCTTTACTTAGAGCTAATTGTGATGAGTATTGTTTACCCGTCAGTGCATATGCTCCAATAACTTTATTCGTCCCAGTTGTTTCAATATGACCTTTTAATGCTGCAAAAGTACCACCTTGGGTCTGGGTATCATCAACAATAATAACACATTTATCATTGTTTATTGTCCCATCAAATGCTGGTGGGTTGGCTAATCTATGCCACCCATCACCGCCAGTTCTTGATACTTTTATAGCTTGAACTATATTCGTATCAACTTCAAGCCCAAGTTTCTTTGCTATAACTGCTGAAGTAGCTAAAGGAATCATATTACGACCGACTGCTTCCTCAGCATGTACAGGTACTATAATAGTTTCCCGACCATCGATAATTCTTTCTAGTTCAGCAATCGCCTCATCCGAAACTAAATCTTTAGCTAAAATATACGCACTTTCAACATCCCCTGCTTTAGCAGCTTCATACATGTAATGAGAGGTTGCATCTCCAAGACCACGGTCAATAACCGTTTTAGGAAACATATTCCAATCTGTGCGATATAACTTCATATTTTTAAATAAGTTTTAATGATGGCTAGCATTAAATTTTACACTAAATTTACCGCTAGCATCTCTTGGATATTATTTTTCGTATCAGGCAGCACTCTCAAAAGCCGTTTGTTTGGACAGTCCCCATGATCATACACGAGGCAGCTTCAAATACTTATGGGCCCATCCTATCCAGTTGTATCTTCTTGCATCACATGAATATTGTATACTCATTTTGACTACTTGAAAATTATGGAACAACGTCAATAAAAACAATAACTCTAGAGTCTTTAGTCGACATTCCTAAAAAGGTAAATTCAACATTTCTTTCCATATCATTTCTTTGTGTCTCTGGATGAACAAAAGAAACATAGCTTATTTCAAAGAATCGGGCTAGGGTTTTTATGCCAATGATTTTGTTCTCTTCATTAGCAATTAAAACATCTAATTCCAGATCAAACTCTTCTAATTATTTAATTAAATCTTTAACTTTCATTTTACTATCAACCTCTATGAATTATTTAAAAAATTAGCACAATGAAACTTGTGAAAAAAATGGATTTGAACAAAATTTTTTAGCAAAAAAAGCATAGCAACCAGAAAAATCTTTCCAGCAATCAACAAAAATATCCCCGTGTGCTTCCAGTTTACAACATTTTGACTACCACACTGCCCACAGTAGTAATAATAGCCTTTGATACGGCCACCGCATTCAGGACAATTTTTATGATTAATGAATAAGTTACTCAACGTCTCTTCTCCAAAATTCTTATTATCAAGTTGTAAGTGAAGATAGCACACATTTATAAAAAATGTCTTTTTTAAAACATCAAAAGATGTTATAAAAAAGACATTCGCTACTTTAGGATAACTTTTAAGATGAATTTAAATCTCCTTGATGAAGAATCAATCCAACCTTCTGAACCCACGCCATGTGATTTTTTCAAAGGTGAAAATGCTATCAAAAAAGCTAAACAGTTAGGATTACCTGATCTCGAGTTAGTCAGAAACGCAATTATGATCGGTGATGCTGACTATAGAACAAATACTCACTATAACCGTGCACGCTTTATTGCACGATGGGGAAAAATTGGAGAACAGATTGCTTTACTGCTTCGACAATCTGATCCTGCTTGGATATTCCACAATGACAGCCAGCCAAGAATTGAGAATACAGTAAAGAAAATACAAATTATCTTTATGAGCGGGAATATTGCATTGGGGTTAGCTGATCAAGTTGTATCAGCACACTGTGAAAAAGGATTAATGACATTAAATAATATTAAGGAGAATCAGTCTGCTTATGATGATGAGACAAAATTGAGAACATGGATTTTATACTTTCCTTCAGCATCACATCCAGCCTATAAAGACATTGATATCCCAAATATTCCTTTTGAATTTGCATACCCAACTAGCTTCGTACAGGACTTAAAAGCGAAAAAAATTTCAATTTTACCAAGTGACCATACTTGCAGAATTGCATTTGAAATAGATAATACAGTTCCTGTAAAAACTGATCCTAAGCCAGTATTGGAACCATCTAATGAAATTAAACCAGATGATTTTGATATTCAGCTTGTAGTTTAATCTGAGGTTAATGTGTTTAATAAAGATCGTTTACGTATTGCTAAAGAATTACGAGGACTTAGCAATACCGATTTCGCAGAAAAATTGAGTTGCTCTATCTCTAAGGTAAAGCAACTTTTAGACGTGGATAAAGAAATCAATGAAAATGATCAAGATGATATATGCCGTGTATTAAATTTACCCAAGTCATTCTTTGCAGGTAATGACACACAACCACATGAAACAGACCAAATCTTCTATAGATCGGTTGCTCGTATTAAAGCACAGCATAGAAAAGCTAATGAGGCATATACTCTTTTAGCAATAAATATTAACAAGTACTTAAATCAGAAAGTAAAGTTACCTACTTTTCACCGTCCTGATTTAGATATTACTGAGTTTTTGGGTGAATCTAAGTATGCCGATCACCTAGCGTCAGAGTTGAGAGGTTTATGGGCTTTAGGTAATCAACCTATTAATAACATTGTTTCGTTGTGTGAGCTAAAGGGAATCCGTGTCTTTAGATTACCGACTGAAATTCGAGAAATTGATGCACTATCTTTTTTTGATGATGAAAGTGGTAGCCCTTTCATATTTCTAAATACATTTAAGTCTGCCGAAAGAGCCCGCTTCGATTGTGCACACGAACTTGGTCATATCGTTATGCATACGCATAACAAAAAAATTCGTGTCGAGAAAGATAATCGTGTTCTCGAAACTGAAGCGGATCAATTTTCATCTGAATTTTTAATGCCAACAGATGCATTTCTTTCTACTGCTCCACGCTATTTTTCACTAGAAAATATGATTGAGTATAAAAAGATTTGGCGAACATCCCTGAAGGCTATTAACTATAAAGCTCACAAGCTGGGATTAGTTAGTGATTGGGTTAATCGTAGTAACTCTATAAAGATCAATTCGTTGGGCTACAACATTAATGAACCTGAAGAAACTCATCGAGATGAGAGTTTGATGTTGCCCAAAATTATCTCTGTTTTAGCCTCACAACCATCTTTTGATAAAAATAAAATGCTTGATGAAATTGGAATCTCTGAAGAAGATTTTAATCAATTAACATTTGATGCTTTAGTTAAAGTTGAGCCCCCGAAGAAAAAACATAAGTTATATATTGTCGAGTAATACAAACCTTCCTTAAAAATAATGCGCCTTACGGCGCACTATTTATGCAAAATCCTGATTAATTTTTTTATGACTTCACGCCCAACGTAGTTTTGCATCCCATAAGTCATACTTTAACTGAAAATGTAACTTGCCCCATCATGACTTTTTTCATATAGCCTACTTGAACTGACACCATAAATCCCATGTGTTCCATAAAGCATCGTATACAATTTCAGATAAATTCTTTAGTTATGTGATCAGGCTATGTGCTCAAATTACCTATTTCCAAATAAAAGAAATTTGACACTCTTAGGTGTCGATACAAGCCAGTTTGATCTTGAGCTTAAGGATCATGTATTCCCTTCCTATCATGCTCCAATCATTCTGAACGGCTCAGATCACTTAGAGCTTGATATTGCAAAGTTTGGATTACTACCGAGCTGGGCGAAAGAATTGAAGTTCAGCAGTCATACTTATAACGCCAGAACTGAGTCTGTAGCAGATAAGCCTAGCTTTCGACATGCTTGGAAGTACAGCAAGTTCTGCCTAGTCCCAGTACAAGAATTTTATGAGCCGAAATACATCAATGACAAGCCACACTGGTACACCATCAAGCGTAAAGATGATCAGCCTTTTACTGTTGCAGGGATCTATGATGATGCAGTGATTAATGGCAATAAGGTACGTTCCTTTTCAATGTTGACCATCAATTCGGACCATCACCCTTTTATGAAACAATTCCATGCACCGAAGGATGAGAAGCGATCCATCATCGTTATTCCAGAACAGTACAGAAAAGACTGGCTAACAGCCGATCATGAACATGCGCATGAATATTTCTTTCAAATGCCCGATGAATTCGTCACATTTCCACGCGATGAGCAGAAACAAAACGTCTTATTCTGACGCATCCTTGTTTATCCACAACTTTTTAAATTTGAATTTTAAACGCTGTTAGTAATATCCTATTTAAACAAATTCTACTTCCAAACACGCCTCGTAGCGTAGGAGTATCTCATGTCTAAGAAGTTGCCTATTTACTTCTCTGACGACGCATGGTCATCTTTACAAGAGCTCATGGGTCCAGAGGGTAAACCAAGTCCTACCATCAACACCGTGCTTGAACAAATCGCTGTTCAAAATGAGCTTGTTGAAAAATTAGGGCTTACTGCTGTCCTACCCAAATCCAAAGTATCTATTCCCGTCTCTTTAGAGCGTATTCCTGCAGGTCCGGCCTTCAGCACCAAGGATGAGCAAGACAAAGCACTCGATCTGAATGAGTTCCTGATTCACAACCCTATTTCTACTTTTATTGCCTATGTAGACAGTGAATCCATGCTCGATGCTGGCCTAGAGATTAATGATCCAATCATTATTGATCGCAGTATTGAAGCCAAGCATTACGATATCGTGGTTGCCCTGATTGATGACAATGCCTCGACCATTAAGCGGCTGATGATCACCAATAAGATGTCCAAGTCTGAAATCAAAGAAATATTTGGAGATGAAGATTATCCGCTTCCAGAACTTTGGTTGAAGGCTGAAAATTCGAATTACAATCACATCATTCCTGATGATAGTCAGACCATATCAATCTGGGGTGTGGTGACTTTTAATTTAAAGCGTATTTATCACCGCTCATAAAAAGAAGAATAACCATGCAAAGTGAAAATGAAATATTCGCGTTAGTCGACGTGAATAATTGCTACGTCTCGTGTGAGCGTGTGTTTAATCCTGCCTTGAATGATCGCCCAACCATTGTGCTCAGCAACAATGACGGCTGTGCCGTGGCCAGAAGCCAGGAAGCGAAAGACTTAGGCATCAAGATGGGTGTTCCTGTATTCCAAATTAAAGAGCTGATCAAACAACATAACATTCAGGTGCTATCCAGTAATTTCTCCTTATATGGCGAAATGTCCAAGCGCTTTATGGAGCTGCCTGGGGACTATGTTGCACCAGGAGATACAAGGTCTATTCCATTGATGAATGCTTTCTGAAGCTCACAGCTTACGAGCATCTATTTGACCTGACTGTATATGCTCAAGACATGAGGGCTAAGGCTTGGCGTTGGTTAGGCCTACCCTGCTGTATTGGAATTGGTCGCTCTAAAACCGAAGCCAAGATTGCCAATCATCTCGCCAAGAAAAACAAGTTCTTCAATGGGGTCTGTAATCTGGCCCATATGGACCCATGCTCTACAGAAACGCTACTCGCGCAGGTTGATGTGTCTGAGGTTTGGGGCGTAGGCAGACAGAACTGTAAGAAGCTCAATACTATGGGTGTTCAATCTGTGCTGGATCTGATCAATGCCAATCCTAAAGAAATCAAAAAGCAGTTTAGTATCGTGATGGAAAAGACGGTGCTTGAGCTACAGGGCCTTTCTTGTATTGACCTTAGTGATGATACTGTAGCGAAGAAGCAAATCATCAGCAGCCGTTCATATGGCAACCCAGTGTATGAAATGGATGACATTAAAGCTTCGGTTCGGCTTTATGTGGCCAGAGCCGTGAAACGAATGCGGGAAGATGGCTCAATCTGCAAGATGATCGGCGTGTATATCCAAACCAGTCGCTTTGATAATACAGAGCGCTACTCGCCTTACATCGTCGTTCAAATGCATGAGCATACGGATGATCTACTGCTCATCACCAAGGCCGCGATGAAAGGCATCGATCAGATATTTAAGAAAGGCTTTAAGTATAAAAAGGCGGGAATCGTGCTGCTCGAAATTACAGATCAATCCAAGTTTGTGCCCGATCTATTCACGGACTATTCACATAAGCAAGAGCGAGAAAGGCTTTCAGATGCCGTCGAAGCCATCAGTGAACGGTTTGGGAAGAATCTCGTCACGCTAGGCATTGCCAACAATAAAGAAGCCACATGGCACATGAATCAAAACCTTAGATCACCTTCGTATTTAACCAAATGGTCTGACTTACCAAGAGTAGGATAAAAACATGCACTTATTTAAATTAACTGACGAACAACTCGCACAAATTCTTATCCCGAAACGATTTGTACCACCTACTCCACCTGAACATGAAGGCAAGAATATGGTCTATGTATTTGATAGTGAGGATAAGTTTGAACTGACTTATGATGAGCTGGTGGAAATCATTAGCAAAGCTAGAATGGCTGGTCCGAAGTTGATACCTGTCTTAGGCACCGTGAATTAAATTGTGCAGTGTTCGCACGCCACTTGAAACATAACTTGATTGGAAATGAATTTGGGCTGAGAAAAATTCAGTTCAAATTTAACCTGACGGGCACACTAAAAAATGGGTAATTGTCAGATCGAGTTTGGACTACAACACTTTAGCTCATCGATTTACCATACCGCTAATCTTCACACCATTTTCGTAAATCCAGCGATCAAACTGTGATACTACATTCCGCTTATTAATCCAAGTCAGCATGGTGCTTTTCATAAAGGCAGTTTACTTATAAACAGGGAAATTTCTAAACAATTCCCCTTTAACATGCTTAGGCTATTTGATCCAGAGTTCATCTTTTTGCATCATTTTTAACATTAAATTAAATATAACCAGCGGAGTAACATTTTTTTTGTTAGAGCCGACAACTCTTTGAAAACTAAATTTAACGGTTCGCTCAGGAGCATCCAAATTAACTGGGTAGTTTTGTTTTTCTAAATACAGATGATCTCCTAACATTGGCTCTATACCAGTAATAAAATTAACAATTTGTTGCTCATCACCTTTCATTCGGCATTGAAAATGTAGAAAATTCTTACGCAGTTTTCCAAATAATAATAATATTTTAAGCGCCTTAACCATGTTCTTTTCTTTCAGTGCATCTTGCTGCCTATCATCTTTATAATGAAAATCAAGGAGAGGAATTATTTCATCTGGACGAGTCAGTTTTTTAGCCTTTTCGTAAAGTTCATCAAACCAACTCTCTTCTAAATTCTTACTATAAACATAATTCGTTTTTAAATTAAATTTTTGGCGATCCATCCATTTAGTGCTCATCCATTGACATCGTTGCATCCATTCTTGAGCTTGGGTATCTTCGCTTAAACGACCTTCTCTAAAACTTATCAAACGTTGAAAAGGTGTCAGAGTACTCTTCTCTATACTAAACTTCTTTTCTTGTCGGCCAGCCATCGTAACTGGCTGTGTTTGCTGATAAGAATTAAACCATTTCTGCTGCTGAGTATAACGATTTAGGTTTATGTAGTCTGTACTTGACTTCACTGGACTAAAACACTGTTCTAATACTTTTTTTGAAATGATACACGGCGAATTATAAATTCGATCGACTGCTAATAAATCCAAAACATGAAGGTAATTTGAAGCCGTTTGCTCAATACTGCTATGCCCCATCCAAGAGGCGAGCACCTGCCATTTATGTTGAATAATCTCTTCTTGAGCACGTGCTTTCATACCAAACAATAAATCCCTCATCTTTTTTGCTTTTACCCAAGGACAATCTGTGTAGGTCTTGATCATTTCTTTTGAACCGAGCAAAGTTATTGCTAGATAGTTAGCAGCACTGTGGCGTAATGTATGAAAACTAAAGCCATGATGCATACCTAATATTTGACTAAACAAATCTACTGTAATTTTGCTGATACATTGATCAGTTAATACACGATGATTCACACTAAAAAGTAGATCATCCTGCTGATTAACCAAATATTGCTCATAACGATGTTGTATGTAACGTTGTACTACTAAAAACTCATGTTCTGACAATGCAATTTTCAATGGTATTTGACGATTCGCACTTCGCGTTTTCAGACGGCGATATGAATTGTCTTGGATATGAAGCGTGATATTATTAAAAACTGTATTTTCTTTTTCTTTATAAAGTAGCTCTGGGCAAATAATATCTTGTATTTTAAGACAACGAACTTCATTTAATCGAAGTCCAGTTCTATAACTTAGTAAATACATCAGCTTTAAACAACTCAGATGATCGACCCACTCTGATGCCGTTGGCTCTTGACTTAAATTTTCTAGTTTTTCCAATAATTTGCCAAATAGCAAAGGACTCACTAGCCGTGCATTGCAAATTTGTAAATGCTTAAAACTTGAATTCTGTAACACCAATACCCCTGGAGCATCATAATTCTCTATACAGAATTGATGAAAATCTTTTAGGCGACCAAAACGGTATTCTGCGCTTTGGTGCATCTTACGAGAGGTTTTTCCTTTCACCGAATCTCGTTGAACTGCTTTTTCATCACGTTCACTGCTGTATTTCAATAGCTGCCGATATAAATCCTCATAGTCATCTATGGATTGTTGCTTTAAATCTAATTTATTGAGCCAAATCTCAAATATAAATTCTTTGCCAAACGATCCTAAGTAGCTTTCAATAGTTGATAATTGAAGCCCTCGTTTTTTTAAATGCATTAACCAGTGAATTAAGCGTAGTTGAGCATCAATTAAAGACTTTTCCTCCGTATTAGCATCAACTATCTTCTCCTCTAACACCCTTCTAGTTTCTTGCCAAAAACGTAGCGTGCGTTCTTCTTTATTCCTCTTTTTATCTAAACGCTCAACTTTTTGACCTTTACGTTTCTTTTGACCAAACAACATCAACTCATACGGAATCGTTTGTAATTTGCTTTGAACAGTCGGAACTTCAGGAAGTAACTGCTCTTGTTCAAAATGAATAGGGCGATTATCTGGTTCTGTGACTTGATTGTAATCATTATTCCACAGCAATCTAAATTCGGATGGCCTTAAAGCAACAGTATTAATCTCTTGCTGAAGCACATTACTCAAAAATATATCTATGCTGAGGTTTGGATTAAATTCGAGTACCATTTGCACATCATTAAATGCACGAAATCCACGGCGTTTAATTTGATATTGCAGATCCCCAAGACTTTTTTTCCTGCCTATCTTACTCAAGCTTTCTAAAATACAATCTTCAACTGAATGTTGCAGACAAAATTCTTTCTGAGTAGCTTTCAACTTTTTTAAATATTGCAAAATGAACTGCGCATATGGGTTAAAAAAAACATGTTTCCATTGGTACAACTTTCCCTGTTCTACATCGTTGCCATATTGAGAGTTTTCAACACGATAATGTAGTAACAATGGATTAGTGATTTTTTTGTAGTCCGAATGGTATAACCGAAAACAATTCAGATCTGTACCAAGCTCAATGGCCTCCTGCAATTGCTTCTGAATAGCAATCAAATGCTGTTCATCTGCACAGCCTGAAATATATATAAAACTTAAGCATAAATTTCCCCATAAGTACTTTGGTTCATTCCAATATTCAAATGAATCTTGCCAATACTGCCTTAATTCCTTAAGTACATGGATATGTAGATGCCCCTGTTCTAACCGTGACTCTGTACTCTCAATTTTTCTAGGCAGTACGATCCGTTTAGTATGTGGATTTAGCTTAATTCTGTATGATTTTTTATCTACATTCTGGTTGAATTGCTTCCTTCTTTTATTAAATTCATCTTCAGTAAATTGCATCAGTTTTGATTGTTCGTCTCGGCTCAACTTTTGACTCAAACAATCAACACTATCTTTAATGTCATGCCATTTTTCAGCGATCTGCTGATCAAGTTTTTGCTGCATTTCTTTCGTCAATACTTCAGGTGGAGAAGGCTGTCTATCTAGCGACTTTTTCACCATTTTATGAATATCAACAAATAGATCATCTAGTTGTGGTTTTATTAGTTCTTTGATTTTTTGCATACAACTATTTTCGCTCTAAGTGTTTAATCGATAAAGATTTGACATTATCTTGCAATTGCTGGCGGGCTTGCTGTACATAGACATTCGGGATAAGTGAAGAATGCGGATGAAAAGCCTCTCGGTCACGTTGGTCATGACCATACAGGGCCTGAATTAAGTGAAAAGCTAATGCTGGTTTACCCTCTTGCTGCTCATGCATCAAAAAGTTCATGTCAAAATGACGTAACCAATTCGAATACATATTCTTTGGAAAGACTCCTTGCATATATGAATTCACCCATTTTCTCGATAAAGGGATTAACTTAATTTTCCTGCTCTGCCATTCTTTGACAGTTATCGGCAAGATATCTTTACTAAAAATGACCTTACCAAAAAGATCATTTACAGTTATCTTCTTCTTTGCAAAGACTTGTCTAAAAAATGAACCGTACGCTTCAATAATTTGTTCTAAAAAGGCAGTGTAATTTTGCAGTGTTTTTATGAAAAAATCAGATAAAGGGATAAAACGACCATCTTTTCTTGCTTTACTATTTTTTTTATCATTCACATATAAAAGCTTGAGCTCAACACAATAATCATCCAAATTCCCCAACAGGTTTTTTTTAGGCCGACTTGCCAAACTCAACAAACTGATATGCCACATCCAACACGCATATGCATTAAGTTGATTAATAATGTGCTTATCTTCTTGGATGTTTTCGTGACAATGTCTATGTAAAATATGGAATTGCTCTTTCACAAAATTGGGTTCAAGTGCCAGTTGGCTCCCTATCCTTCCTATAGATAATGCAGATTGTACTTTGAATTGTTGTTGCAATATTTTTAGTTCAGCCGTGTCTTCAGTAAAATGTGTGGAATGTGGTGTAAGTGCTTTTTCTAAAAAGGCTAGATATGTGCTACTGAGTTGAGTTTTCGGTAGCCCGCCATAATAGATACCAGGCATGTGATGCTGACTATCCCGCCCAGCAATTACATGAGCAAGATATTCATTATATGTTTCATAATATATATGAAAATATAATTGAGCCTGCAGTTTTTCTACAGTGATCGAACCTACAAACCGATTATCAAGCCAATTCTTAAGTTTCGTATTAATGTGTGTTGATGAAATTAGTGGATTCGATGCTTGTTCTATATAGTCAAACCAAGCAGAAGGTAAATGTAGTTGATGTGTCATCACTTCATTCCACCGCACATGATTTAAGCTCTTAATCTTCTGCTCTGTAATTTTAAGATTTAATTTGAGTAAATATTCGCGACGTCTACTTGAACCATTCTGGATCAAAATTCCATCTTGAATAAGCTCGTTAAAATCCATCAGTGCGACGGGTGATAATCCCGTCAAAAGTGACAATAAACATGCTGCAGCGATTGCAGCATCCCTCCAGTGCCCGGATAACTCGGTTCTCAACACATAAACAATTTGCTTCAGTATATCTGGCGCCAAATAATGTGGATTTGTAACAAAAGGAGCATGACGGCGCTGGCGATGCCGCATTAGATGCGTCGCATTATCGCTGAGTATATAATTTAAATTTTTAGACTTTTCATCTTCTGAATAAAACTCCATTTCAGGATCTAATAGATCAACTTCACCCTCTTCATCTTTGTGAAGAGCGGCATCATAAATACTGATCTTTGCGTTATGTCCAATATCTACTTGCTTACCCGTTTTAATTTCACGAAATTTTTTGAGTTCATTTTTCGTCGGCCATTGCAAAACTTTACTTTTTTTTGACTTACGCTGACGATGAACAACACGACGATCATCAAGTCTTTTAAAAATTATTAATAGAGCCGATAAATACTCTATGGCTTGTACTTGTTTGAAATCTTTAATATTAAAAAGTTGATTACGATCCTCCTTTTTCAAGTTACGTTCGTACATGACATAGCGATTTAGTAGCTCACTGCATTCTTGAAATAATTCAGCATGATTAGAATCCAGAACATATCGTGATACATAGCGAAAGAGATCACAAACATGTTTTTGCTTATTCTCAGCTTTATCAATTTTTGCAAATTCTTGATACTGCCGATATGTTAAAAAACTCGCTTGTAGAATCAAATAACGTTCAGACGACAGCTCTTGAGTATTACTAGTAGTCGGGCATGCAAAATAACTTAAAGAAGCTAGATAATAATATTTACCTAATTGTCTAGAACTAGATATATAGCCATATATCTGTTGTGCTTCCTTATATAGAGCATGGGCTTTTTCACGTAAATCATCTGATAGATCGACAAATTGTGTATTCACAACATGATTGCGTAATAAACAATAATCTTTTTGGAATTTTTCTGCTAAATCTAAGAATTGCTCTTCTGTTTCAATCTTTGGCATATTCGCTTTCGCTTAATTTTTTATCAAATTGCATTGGTTAAATTCATTACGATCTGAACAATTTGGTAAAAGTTGATCTTTTATTGAACTCTTTGTCAGCTTAAAAAATCTAGCAAAAAATTTAGCATCCAGCTCTTTCTGAGCTTTTCTCTCAAAGCACAAGTGTTGCTGTGATTTTTCGATAAAATCATCAAGATTATGTATCAACTGTAAGATTGCAACATAATTAGAATGTACACGTAAGCATGGCTCCGTTTGCATTAATAGCAATATTTTTTGCCAAATTTTCACATAGATTATTTTGAACTTTGCTTGTACTACTACTTTCTGGCTCTGTTTAATCTTTTTGATTTTCAGTAGTTCTGAGTTAATTTTTACTATCTTAAATTGAACATTTTGTCGCTCAAAGCAAAAGGGCATGATAAATTGCCCCATAAATATCTCTATATTTTTTACTAAATAGTCAAATTTTAACATTTTTATCGATATAAAAAATGAGCATATCTTTGTATATTAAAATTCATTTAATTTATCAACTAAATTTTCTCAAAATTACAATTATCAACAAATACATATGGTTTACTTATCATGGGTGGTCTAAATTTTAAAAATTCTTCCACTTTTTTTTAGTTTTCTGTTATTACATGAAACAATACCGTTGTATTACATTTTGAAATGCTGTGTATGCAGCATTGATCAAAAAGATTCTCTGCTATACTTACTTCACGTGTAGCATCAATGGAGTTTCGAAATGCTCAGAACCACTGAACAGAAAAAAAAATATATTCAAGCGACACGTGCGCAAAACTATCAAGCCAGCCTAAAGCTTGAAGGCATTACAACGACAGCTCAAACAACTCAACAAAGTAAAGCTGAAATCTTGCAAAAATATAAGAAGTATTCGCAACCCGAAACTTAGTCAGGTGCATGTATGGATAAATATGGGGAAATGGGTGACAGCCTGTATTGTTACCCTGGCACAAATATCCTAAAGAACAAACTCAATATTCATGATGAACAAATTTTAGAACAAGCTGAACTAGAACTGTCTGGATTGGCAAGTAACTTAATTGAATATGCTGAACCACCTTACGACTTACAATACTTAAAATCAATTCATGCGCAGCTCTTTGGCGACTTATACGACTGGGCAGGAAAGTTAAGACAAATCGATATTTCCAAAGGTGACACCCGTTTTTGTAATTTTTCCCGTATTGAAA
This sequence comes from Acinetobacter sp. YH12200, assembly GCF_013418175.1. Classification (NCBI taxonomy): domain Bacteria; kingdom Pseudomonadati; phylum Pseudomonadota; class Gammaproteobacteria; order Moraxellales; family Moraxellaceae; genus Acinetobacter; species Acinetobacter sp. YH12200. The sequence goes on along the minus strand of NZ_VPCO01000018.1, from coordinate 9,789 downwards.
TTGAAACCAATAAACTACTCAAACCGCTTCAAGAAAAAAAATACTTTCAAGGCTTAGCAGCACAACAACTGATTCCTCAACTTGCCGACTTGTATTGTGAGCTTAATGTCATACACCCATTCCGTGAAGGTAATGGACGTACACAACGGATTTTCTTTGAGCATCTGATTGCTCATTGTGGTTATGGTATTGATTGGTCTCGCATTGACTCTCAACAACAATGGATTCAAGCCAATATTGAAGGTTTTTATGGTAATTTAAATCCATTAATTAAGATTTTTGAAATATGCTTTATTCAAAATACCTAAAATTTAAGTAGTCGAAGCCCACAATCCTTAATGAGCCATCATCTTTGCTTCAATCCACTGATTAATTTCCCAAATAAACCAACAATCACGATTCTTAGAAATCTTAATACTCTTCGGGTAATTTAGGATCGTAATATTCAGATTACTTATCCAGAATTGAATAGATCGTTAACTTAGATAGACTTTTAAGCAATGTAACTTGCCGCATGTTTATCAACATATGTCTCAAAAAAGTCTGCCCATACATAGATTTATGGCGTTTAGTGCTTAAATTTCAGATTAATCTTCGTCTGATGACCTGAATGGATGTTACAGATTACATGCAGGTGAATTACTCTGTGGCTGTATCATGGCTTTTGTGCAATCCAATCCATTTGATCCGAATGTTCTCTTTTGCAATAAAGCAGCCTCTTCTGCTTTTCCTGAACCAACGAACTATGTCATTGATTTGATTCAACCGACAACAGTGATGCTGAATCAAATCTCCAAAGAAGGGATTAAATGCAAGAAATGTGGTAAGAAAAAGATAGGGGATGGAAGTTATTATCCGTCTAATTGGAACCAGCCCATGAGTCGAGATCAGTTGAGTAAGAATCATTTTAAATGAATAAGAGAAGGATGGCTTACCTCACTTCTCCGAATAACAATGCTATGCTTTTCAACCAAGGTTATAAATTGGCAACTACATTTCATTCTTCTTCATGCTGGTCCTATAGCCTGTAGACAATTACTACATCATTTGCATTCAATGCTCAATACAGCCTGTCAGCAGAACCGCAGCGATACTTTTTTTCGTGCATACATGTAGTGTTTAAATCCATTCATTTTTCAATGATCCTCTGCCGTTTATCACATTTATGGTCGATCTTTAACCTTGTGAAAAATGCACATACCGATCCCTTCAAACTGTCAAATTTATGTATGCATGACATTTAAAGAAAATTATCTGATCAATTTTTTTAGGTAAAATTCATCAAGAAAAAAGTTATTATTATTCATAACATCACCAATAACCACATAAAAACAATAATTTAATAAATTATTCTTCCAATTTTTTTATATTTAGTGTTATTACCTCTAAATCCATGTTTACCACCTTCTATTACATAAGTAATTTAGAAGTATCCACGATATAAATTGCTTGCCCTCACACCTCTCCCCTCTCACGCCCAAAAAATTTATACTGAAAGGCAGATTAAGCCCGTTCGAGTTACATATAGCCGCATGCTATATTGAAAGCATTAAGAAAATATCCTCAATATTTATAGGATTTTTAAAGTATGAACTAATTTTCGAAGAACCCTTTCTAAGTAATGTGACCTATTAGGAAAAATGAAAATACTGAAATCTCCGTATCAACAATCAGTCAAAGTACATCCTGATGATTTTCTGTAACCGATACCCAAGGACTATACCTACCCTTCTGATGTGCTGTGCAACAAAGCCCTCCTTAGCCACACTATAGCTATAGATTAATTCCATTATTTTGTGATTTAATTAAATTATTCATTCTTAAGACCCAATTTAATGGATTTATATTTCACTAAACCAGAAGAAGTTGTGACTCTTTTAGGTGAGCGTTTACGTAAGCAACGACTCTTTCTGGAGATGTCTCAAGCTGAGGTAGCAGCACGCGCTGGTGTCGGCGTGAATACAGTTTCGAATCTTGAAGCGGGACGAAATGTATCTGTTGAAAATTTAGTCCGTATTGCAATGGTCTTGGGTCGATTAAACGAACTTCAGGAACTATTTAAACCTCAGCTTAACAGTGTGAATGACATTCTTCGCTATGAGAGTCAAAGTAAGCGCCACCGTATTAAGAGGAAGGGATAATGCTCAATAGACTTAATGTTTATTACAACGGTTGGGGCGAATCATGGTTATGGGGAACGCTGATTAGTTCAACAGCCACGACAGGTAGACCCACCATTGCTTTTGAATATAGTCCAGAAGCAATACAGCAAGGTGTTGAGCTCTCTTCTTACTTGCTGCCTTTAAAAGGTCTACCATTCAGACAAGGTTTTCCTACTCATCAAATGGGACTCCCAGGTCCAGTCTATGACGCTTTACCAGATGGTTGGGGCATGATGTTGATGGATCGATATTTCAAAAAAATTGGCTTAAATTCAGCACGAATTGGACCTTTGGAGCGTCTGACCTATATTAGTAGTCACGCAATGGGTGCCCTCTCCTTTGAACCTTGTGTTGCTGACATGCAAACCTCAGAAAATATCCCTTTACAACAACTGGCCCAGGAAGTTCAAGAAGTACTCAAAGGTGAAGGTGGTGAATTTCTACAGCATTTATTGGTCATGGGTGGCTCCCCTCAAGGTGCCAGACCAAAAGCGTTGGTTTACCGAGATCCTGTCAATTTAGAGTTTTCGACTCAAGATTCTGATCAACATGAAGCCTGGCTGATTAAGTTTCCTGCTCAGCAAGAGCATCCTGAAGTCTGCGCCATTGAAGCCGTCTATGCAGAATGTTTGCGACTTTGTGCAATTGAGACTCCAGATACCCATTTCTTTAATTTGCCCAATGGTTTAACGGCTTTTGCTTCTAAACGATTCGATCGTCAAAATGGTATGCGGATTCCAATGCAGAGTTTGGCTGCATATACAGGAGCAGACTATAAAGTTCCAGGTAGCCTAGACTATCGCAATTTTCTCCGGGCAACCTTGATGTGTACGCAAGATGTACGAGAAAGATTGCATGCTTTTAAACGTGCTGTGTTTAATGTGCTTTTCAATAATCGGGATGACCATACTAAGAACTTTTCATTTCTCATGGAGAAAAATGGTCAATGGAAATTGGCTCCAGCCTATGATGTGACCTTCTGCGAGGGTCCAGGTGGTTATCATCAAATGGACATTATGGGAGAAGCGCTCAATATTTCCCGAAATGACATACATAAACTCGGTACTTCAGAAGCTAATCTGACTACTCTAGAAGTCGATGAGATCATCTTGACCATGCGTGAAATTGCACTTCAATTTAGTCAAATTGCGCAGCGCCTGTATCCCCATCAAATTCGAGAATCTACCCTACAGATGATTCAATCACGGATTCAACAGAATATTGATTTTTTAACTGAAACCTAAGCGTAAATATAAACTAAGCGCCAACCATCAACTGCAAATAGACTTTGATATAGTTAGTCGCTACATAATCTGTAGAACCTGTGAATTAGCTCTCTTTATAATCACGAATATTAGATGGATCACCGCTAAGATATATTCTGCAAACGTGAAATCACTACATCCAGATCGAAAATCACTAAGAAAAAACTGTCACCAAAAAAAGGTCTGCACTATGGATAGATGCAGACCAAACTCTGGATAACTACCAGCACGAGAAATATGTCGCAATTTTGCATAGACATGAATTTGATAAAATCAGCCCAGAAAGCCAGAAATTCATAAAAACTATTTCATCAATCCCCTATAACTTAATCACGTTCATGGTCGATCTTAAATCTTGTGAAAAGTACTCATGCTGACCTAGCCAAACTGTAAAACTCATGTATTCATAGCCTTTAAATGAATCTTTCAATCGGTATATTTAAGGTAAAAACTAGTAATCAGAAGTTATTATCACCCCCATATAAAACAAGGATCAACTTAAAAACAATAACTTAGTAAATTATTCTTCCATTTTTTTTATATTTAGTGTTATTACGAAACTACAGCTAGTTTGTGTTAGCTATTTTGTACACTAATCAAATAATTTTCAGTGGCAGAACACACCAAAGAAATTAGAAAATATTATATGAATTAATATATTGTTAGATAAAGTTAGGAGATGGACTTTTATTATTTATTTTTCTTACGTTCAGCCTTGCGCTGTTCACTCAATTTTTGATGCTCCTCTTCACTCAATTTAACCTTAGTTTGGTTAAATGGTTTACCCAGTGTTAAGTTATATTTTTCAGCACCTAAAACACGTTTTGCTTCTTTCAGAATTACATCACGAATAAAATCATTCAAAGACTCACCAACGAATCCGGCTGCTTCTTTTAGAACTTTCTCTTCCTCATAATACAAAGGTACAGATGCTAAACGTCCGTGCTCTTTACGAAAGCGTTTCTTCACATCTTGGGTGTGTGGAGTGAGAATAATCTTGTACATTAAATTACGTGTGTATTCGACTTCTTGACCATTAGCATCATCTACAGTCGCTTCAGGATTCTCTAAAATTTCCTCAAGATCATCACCAAAACCTAAAGATGGTTTACTCTTATTTTTAACCATTATAGGATCTCCACCAAGAAATCATTAAATTCATCTCTAGCCTTAGAGCTACCCATTTCCATTACAGACAAGCCTTGAATCGTTGCATCACGGAATTGTTTACGATCACGGATAATGGTGTTTAATAACTTGAATTTAGGAAGTGTTCCTAGCAGTTCGATTGAATCTGCAACTTCAGTAGATCTTGTATTTGATGGAGCTTTATTAACAACCAGATATGGTTGAAGCTTTTCATTGACCTTGTGATAGGTATTAAATAATTTCAATACAAATGGAAGGACTTCAACATCGGCTTGGCTTGGTTGTGTTGGAACAATTAACTTATCACTGACTTGAAGAGCAGATCTAAATTCTTCACTGTCACGCCCAGCTACGTCTAATAAAACATAGTCATATTTCTTTTGAAGATCTAAAAGGATCTTCTTTAAATCACCAGTATGGTATTCAGTATAAACAGGATTTTGAGTTCTACGCTTAGACCATTTAAGAGCTGACTGTTGATCATCAGCATCAACTAGGACTATAGACCCCTTCTTACTCAAGGCTACAGCAAGGTTTGTAGCCAGTGTTGTCTTACCTACTCCACCTTTACGATTGGCAATGGTAATTATCATTTCTTCTTCTACCTAAATAGATGTAACAATAGCTCTATTGTATAAAGGATTAATATAAGTCTACAAGAATAATATTTGTTTATTTTGTAACAGGTTATAGATGTGATGTGCCGCATTAAACTGGGGGTGATACAGATTCTAAAGCACTAAACTATACGGGTTGATATCTTTTTATATATCTGGTTTTAATATTAATTTATGGTACGTTTCAAACTGTAAGCATCCGGTGAACCACCGCTTTTTCTAGCTATTCAATACCGTCCATAGTTTCCATTATTAAAAGTGCTGCATTTGCCCCCAGTAAAAGAAGAACTGAACCGCCGCCAGCAATCAAGAGACTGTTGCTCACATTAGGATTCTACTGCAGCAGATGCTCTAGATAGCTTAGTCTTTTGAATATCAAATATTACTCTAGTATAATTAAATGATCTGTATTGATGAAATCAAGCGTTCTCCAGCCCATGGACATGCATGCGGATATGGATACTGCAATGGCATAGGTGATGAGAGCCTTTGGCTACATCAAACCACATTGCGCTTATCTATTCTGTAATAAGCATGGCCATCGCATGAAAGTCCTGGTGGTCTGGCTTTGTGCCAGACGATTGGAATAGGACAAGTTCCATTGAGCTTTATCCACCAGAGTGAAACTGTAGCACTCAGCCTAGAAAATTACAGGGCTGATCCAGGGTAAACCCTGACAGCGTATTGGACTGCAGCAGGTGATGAATATGCTTTCTATAGAGGAAATCTTAACAATGTCATGACTTAATTGAACTAAATCTACAATCTCTTGGATGTTCATTTAATAGCTGTATTGTTAGAGGTATTAAATGATGTAAAAACTTGTATTTAGTTATTCTAATTACAACATTTTAACTATTTTAAAAGCAGGCTTTGTATTTAATCTAGTATCTTTAACTTTATACCATTTTTCAATATCAGTAGCTTTTGCTTTGTCAGGTATATTAAGTTCATTATAAACATCTTGAATACGAACTTTTATATCTGAACGAAGAATAACTTCATCCTTTTTCAAATTAAGTAAAGTCGGAATTTCAGTTGCATTATCCTTCTGTGCATCTTGAATCTTTAATGCTCTTTCAATTGGTAACTTTCTATATTCAAATTTTCTAATCGTGTCGTGCGTCAAAACATCATAAGCAGTTTTGAAATAGTCATCCTTTGCATCAACCAATTTATAAATTTTAGAATTATCTGCATCTCTTGCTTCACAATATTCTTTCATCGTTTCATAAAAGCACTGGCTATGACCTGATAAAAATTTAGCTACACCTTCAGGTTTATGAGCGAATGCTTTATGTTTTGTTTCATCAGTCAGTAAAGCTCTAAATGAGGCAGAATATCCATCTTCATTAACTTCAGCACCTGCAACAACACGTACCACATAAGTTGCTTCTAGTGCTTCGTATGCCTGTAATTCAGCTTTCAATGCAACGTCTGAAACATACAGTTCACCTTTTTCATCTTTGAATGTGTACTTGTCATCTTCAGCAGCTTTTCTTAATTGTTCACGTCCTGCATCTGACATTTTACCTTCTTTGATATCATTCAAAACGTCTTCGCTGTCTTGGATACGTTTCTGAACTTCCTGCATCCATTCTTCTTTTGTACAACTTGCAGCTTCAGGTAGATTTCCAACTAATAGATTAATGTGTTCATTATATTTTGTGTTTCGAATACGACCACAAATTTGAGGTACAAGTACATGGAAATCTACTTTTGTAGCATCACGGAGTCCATTAATGATGATGTAGGTTTGTCCTTCTTCATCGAAGATGTCTGCACCTTCAAAAGCAGTTGAAGTATACAGATTGATCTTTGCAGGGGCTGAAGTGATGTCACTGATCTTTGCCCATTTCAAGCCAAGCTTACTATTAAATGTTTTTTGGTTTGAATTTGATTTTGAACATACAACTCTAATATCGTCAGGATTAAACAGATTCTTACCTGTTTCCTTATCAACTAAGGCTTTCAACTTACTTAGGATAGATGCAATTTCTGTCACTGAGTTATAGAAGATATGAGCATTGCCTTCAATTGTTCCCATCAAATAATCATAGCACAATCCAAACAAAGCATTGTTTACACCTACGCCATGTTCAATTTTTTGAAGGTTAAATTTAACCGGTCTAACATCACCCCACTCGATTGTACATAGTGGTAAATGTTCGAGTGCTGAAGGAAAATATTCACGTTTTGTTGGTGTCGCTGTTAAGAAAACGTACGAACCAAACTTGTTATAGTTTTGAAGTACATATTCACAAGTAGCTGCTTTGAAACTACCTAAATTCACAAGTGTATGTGCTTCATCAATCAGTAATTTAAATGCTTTTGGATTGAAGCCTGGTGTTGTTAGGAGTTTTGGTAATGAGTCAAAAGTACAAACAATTTTTCTAGAACTTGAAGTGTCTTTTAAATATTCTGTTATTTCTTCTCTCTCGGTATCACCATACACGCCAATTAAATCAACAATTCCTTGGTTGTCTGCTAATTTGGATTTAAGTAGGTTAATGTAAGGAACGAGAACTACATAATTTTTTGCATTACGGATAACTAATGTTGTACCACCACAACCTGTAATTTGTTTATTTACATAACAGTTGTCTGGAAAATCCTTAATTAGATTTGAAAGTTTTTCGGAGCTATCACTAGCTATAATTGTTATTGTATTTGCTTGAGCATCTTGCTCTATTTTTACTGCATTATTTATTACTAAATCTTGTAAATTCATTTATCGGATTACCTAAATAGGTCTTAATTTTTAGTGTCATTTATATGTTGTCAGGATATGAAGTAGTGAGGGATAATCCTCTATCCTATGTGATTAACAGTATCAAAATTATAAATCAATGTCAACACTTTATTTCACACAAGTCCATTGTTTACTCTTTTTAAGTATTTGATTGATAATATTTCAATATAAAAAAGTGTAAAATCAAACTATACACTTTTTTAAGCATACCCCCCTTATCTAAGATAGAAAAGTGTAAGGGTTTCTCTTGGACATAGCATTTTGTCTTGAGATCAACTAACGCACTCTGTTACTCTCATTCTATAGTAAACTGGTTCAGTCGTTTGTTTGCTCAAACTATTACTCGGTATATCAAAATGCTAGCGCATTTAGCTATACGCTCGCAAAGTTTCGAGCTAATAAGATTTGATTGATTAGATAATTATTTTACACTTTTTTTAGAAATGAAAATTAAATATACATTTACTATAAAAACAATTGTTTACAAGAAATACTTTACACTTTTTTTCCCACAGCCCTTTATATTATACAATAAATTGTGTAAGAGCTTAGGCAGTTATCAACAGTTATAAATTCAAAGAGTTCTTTTAAAATAGTAAAACATAGTCCTAAGACAAAAGCTTGTCTTGAGTTAGATATAAATATAATAGTAATCAATTAGTTAAAAATTTTTATCTTAAAAGAAGAATTATAAAAATTAATTAACATTCCTTCTAAAGCTCTGACGAGCCTTAGAACTCATTAACCATCTATAAAACTCTACCCTTTCTCATTTATATTCATGTTCTAAGGAACATAAAAAATCATTTATTAATTTTGTAGAAATAGAGGTAACAGTTTAAAAACATGTCTTTATTCTATTGGACTGAATAGCCACCAAAATTCTAGACACATATATCCATCTTGATCCTCTCTCGCTTTAACAACTGAAAGAAACTCTCGGTAACAGCATTATAATGGCAGTTTCCACGCCGACTCATACTGCTTTCAAGATTATGATGCTTGAGAAATGTCTGCCACCCATGGCTGGTGTATTGACTGCCTTGGTCAGAATGAATCAGGACTTTGTTCTTTGGGTTTCTTCGCCACAAAGCCATCAATAATGCATTTAAAAGCAGGTCTGTGGTGATTCTGGATTTCATCGACCAGCCAACCACAAGACGCGAAAATAAATCAATCACCACCGCAAGATATAACCAGCCTTCATGCGTACGGATATAAGTGATTTCAGTCACCCACAGTTGGTTGGGATGAATTGGATAAATTGTCGGTCTAAAGTGTTTGCAGCAACGACAGCGGTATTACCAGCATGAGATCTAGGTTTACGATAACCCCGCTATGATTTAAGACAATTAGCTTTCATCAACCGATAGACCTGATTGATCCCGTAACTCTCACCAACATCTTTCAAATCACAGTGAATCTTGCGATAGCCAGATTCTAGCCAGAATTACCCAAAGAGTTGTTGCCGTTTCTTGGCAGTTTTACTGGTTGGTTGCTTTAACCTTTAACCATGCGTAATAATCACTGTGATGAACATCCAGAGTTGAACATAAACAACGGATCGGCTATATTTGCTGATTGTCCTGAATAAAGGCGTACCTCATTTGGACTGGCTTGCGAAGTACACCGCGGCCTTTTTTAATATGTCCCTTCCAATACGGCTATTGATACAGCTATTAAAACAGCAAAAACAAACGATAAAATATAAGCAATCACCTACTCAAAAAGCTCAACAACCAAAAGCCGTGAGCCAATTTGATTGCATGCCTTTATAGACCCTACCTCGTCTATCAACATCTAGGACCAGAACAACAACTTTATTCTCCATGACTTGATATACC
>NZ_VPCO01000004.1:0-180171 GCF_013418175.1 Acinetobacter sp. YH12200 | reverse complement strand
TGTTCGGAAGGGATAACCGCTGAAAGCATCTAAGCGGGAAGCCTACCTCAAGATAAGATTTCCCTAGGACTTTATGTCCTCTAAAGAGCCGTTGAAGACTACGACGTTGATAGGTTGGATGTGGAAGTGCAGTGATGCATGAAGCTGACCAATACTAATTGCTCGTGAGGCTTGACTATACAACACCCAAACAGTTGTTGTATAAAGCTCGATTGATTCGATATTAAGCAAAATAACTTGATTTAGTGATCAAGCTAGTTAAACTAAACAAACTTAATTCAACACAAATATTCTGTTAATAACTCTTTTGGTAGAAAGCATTGGCATACACTGAAAAGTGACGAAATAAGACCAAAGCGAGTATCCATAAACAGTTGTGCTGGCGACAATAGCAAGAGTGAACCACCTGATCCCTTCCCGAACTCAGAAGTGAAACCTCTTTGCGCTGATGGTAGTGTGGGGTTACCCATGTGAGAGTAAGTCATCGCCAGCTCATTATTCGAAACACCCCCTGCATAAGCAGGGGGTGTTTTTTTGTGCGCGGAATTTATAGCAAAATTAAAAAGTAAAAATAATATTCTGAATTTACTCAAAATACCCCTTAGCGAAATCGTTAATGGGTATTTTTTGTTCTTGTAAATCAAATATTTGAGAATTATTAATTTGGGAAATATAAGAATTTGAAAGCCAGTTCGTATGTTTTTTGGTAAAACTGTGTTATAAAAATTAAAACGGCATAAAAATTGCTTATAGAACAAGATTTTTAATTAAGGGGGTTATAATGAGATTATCAGTGGGCTTAAAAATTGCGAACTCGCTGTCATTAACTCCACAATTGCAGCAAGCAATTCGGCTATTACAATTATCGAGTCTGGAACTGGAACAAGAAGTTCAACTGCAACTTGATAGTAACCCTCTATTAGAAAAAGTTGAAGAACAGATTACCCTTGAACGCTTATCGACACTTGAATCAAATAATGAACACAAAGACCTAACTAATGAACTCAATGCGGATCACCTTCCCGATGACCTACCTGTAGATACCGATTGGGATGATGTCTATACTCATCAACCTACCAGCTTAGGTGCGGCTGAATTCGAAGAGCGAGAAGACAATCGTCAAGGGCATCAGAGCTTACAGGAATATATGCTTGAGCAAATTAACCTGTTAAATTTTTCACAGGTTGATAAATTAATCGCTTATTGCATTGTCGATTCCCTGGATGACAAAGGCTTTTTAGATGCTGAGCTGACTGAAATTACTGCATCGGTACAACATCTTCTATCCTTGATGGGGAGTGAGGAGGAAATTGAAGATGATGAAGTTGCGGTCGTATTAAAGCATATTCAGCGTTTAGATCCGGTGGGTGTAGGGTCTAGAAGTTTGGCAGAATGTCTGTTGGTTCAGCTTGATCATTTACCTGCCTCAACGCCTTGCCGAAATGATGCAATCAAGCTTCTACAACATTATGAATTACTGATTAGTAATGAACTGCCAAAATTAATTAAACAAACCGGGCTAAATCCAGAGCAGTTACGCTATGCGGTAGATTTATTAAAAACTCTGAAACCTCACCCGGGCTTGGAATTTGAAAATAAAGAATCGGATTATCAGGTGCCAGATGTTGTGGTCATGAAAAAGAATAACGCTTGGCATGTCAATTTAAATCCGGATGTACTGCCAAAATTACGCGTCAATCCTTTCTATGCCAAAATGATTCGTCGTGCAGATCAAAGTGACGATAATCAATATTTACGTAACCAGATGTTAGAAGCAAAAAATTTCATTAAAAGCGTTGATGAGCGGCATAAAACATTATTAAAAGTGGCAACCTGTATTGTTGAACATCAGAAAATGTTCTTGGAAATTGGCGCTGAAGGGATGAAACCTTTGGTTTTAAGAGATATTGCCGAAGAAGTAGAATTGCATGAATCGACCGTATCTCGTGTGACCACCAATAAATATATGCTGACACCGCGTGGTTTATTTGAATTAAAATATTTCTTCTCGAGTCATGTGGGCACGACTTCAGGTGGAGAGGCTTCATCTACTGCCATTCGTGCCAAGATCAAAAAACTGGTTTCTGAAGAAAATGCCCGTAAGCCTTTGTCTGATAATGCAATCGCCAATATATTGAAAAATGAAGGGATTGATGTGGCAAGACGGACGGTGGCGAAATATCGTGAATCGTTACATATTCCTTCATCTTCTGAGCGAAAGGTCTTGATCTAAAATTTAAAATCTGGCTATTCTAAAGATTCATTATGACAGCATAATGAATCTTTTTTCTTTTGAGGAACAGTGAAAATGATTTGAATCAGTGCTTAAAATACGATTTTTGAGTTATAAGTTGCTGTATTTAAATTATTTTATATTGTGACTCTTCTAATCCTAACGAAGGTGAGGGATAGAACTATGCAAATAACAATTCGTGGACATCATTTATCTATTACGCCAGCAATTGAAGAACGTATAAAAACCAAATTTTCACAAATGACCAAGCATCTTGATCAGGTGAATAGTATGCAAGTGAAACTCTCTAAAGATCATCAAATTGATAAACGCTCCAGAAAGGGCAGTAGTAACCATATCGCAGAGGCTATTATCAGATTACCGGGCATTGAATTTTTTGCCCATGCCACCGCAGATGATATGTATACGTCAATTAAAATGTTGACCGAAAAACTTAAACGGCAGATTGATCGCTATCGGGAAACGCATTTACAGCAGCATGCTTTGGCTTTGTAAAGGACAAATGATGAAAAAGAGGTTTTAAAAGCCTCTTTTTTTTATATATATAATGTATGGATCCATGAATTATTTTTGCTATTTATAGTAAAATGGCTCGTTTTACACCCTTAGTCCTATAAGAGGTCTTGTGATGAATAATGAACAGCTCGCTGAAATTTTAGAAGCCGCTTTTCCCGAGGCGGATGTTGCTGTGAGTGGTCAGGGCGGAAAATTTGATCTCCGTATTGTGGATGATCAATTTGAAGGTAAGCGTCCAGTTGCACGTCAACAAGCTGTTTATGCTCCTCTCAATGCCCATATTGCCAGTGGTGCAGTTCACGCAGTGACAATTCGAGCAATGACAAAAGAAGAATGGCGCAAAGCAAGCTTATTTGGAGCTTAATAAATTAATGGATAAATTTTTAATTCAGGGCGGTATCAAGCTCGAAGGTGAAGTGCGTATTTCTGGTGCTAAGAATGCCGCGCTTCCATTATTAGCAGCAATGATTCTTGCCGATACGCCAATTACGCTCAAAAATGTTCCTGATCTGAAAGATGTGAATACATTGGTGAAGCTAATTGCCGGTCTTGGGATCACCATGACTTATGAAGGTGATACCGTTACTGCGGATACCTCGACATTAGATAACCAGTTTGCACCATATGAGCTCGTGAAAACCATGCGTGCTTCTATTTTAGTGCTTGGCCCTTTATTGGCGCGCTATGGCAGTGCAAAAGTGTCTTTGCCGGGTGGTTGTGCAATTGGTTCACGTCCTGTTGATCAGCATTTAAAAGCGTTGGAAGCTTTGGGTGCAGAGATTGAAGTTGAAGCAGGCTATGTGCATGCCAAAGTCGATGGCCGTCTTAAAGGTGGCGAAGTCGTTTTCGATATGGTGACTGTCGGTGGTACAGAAAATATTCTGATGGCTGCAGTCTTGGCCGATGGTGTGACCACAATTCGCAATGCAGCACGTGAGCCTGAAATCACTGATCTTGCGCAAATGCTGATCAAGATGGGGGCCAAAATTGAAGGTTTGGATACCGATACGTTAATCGTGACTGGTGTTGAAAGTCTGCATGGCTGTGAATATGCAGTGGTGGCTGACCGGATTGAAACGGGTTCATATCTGGCGGCGGCTGCAATCACAGGTGGTCGTATCAAAACCACACACACAGATCCATCCCTCATGGAAGCTGTGCTGGATAAATTTGAAGAAATGGGCGCAGAAGTCACTCGTGGCGACGACTGGATTGAGTTAGATATGCTGGGTAAACGTCCGAAAGCCGTAAGCTTCCAGACCTTGCCACATCCAGAATTTCCAACTGATATGCAAGCCCAGATCATGGCTGTAAATGCCATTGCTGCAGGCTTTGCGACAATTTCAGAAACGATTTTTGAAAACCGTTTTATGCATGTTCCTGAGTTGGCCCGTATGGGGGCAAACATTCAGGTCGAAGGTAATGATGCTGTCGTAACTGGGGTAGAAAAACTTTCTGCCGCACCCGTAATGGCAACAGATTTACGTGCTTCTTTCTCTTTGGTACTGGCAGCACTTGCCGCTGAAGGTGAAACACTGATTGACCGTATTTATCACATTGACCGCGGTTATGAAAATGTAGAAGCAAAGTTACAAAGTTTAGGTGCCCAAATTAAGCGAGTAAATTAATGAGCGATATGAGAAACGATGATCCAAACTTTGACGTAATGGGCAATTTTGATCATGGTTTAACTTTGGCATTAAGTAAGGGTCGTATCTTAAAAGAAACATTGCCACTGCTTGAAACAGCAGGGATTAATTTACTGGAAGATCCGGATAAATCACGTAAACTGATTTTCCCCACTACGCATAAACAGGTTCGTATTTTAATTTTACGTGCTTCTGATGTGCCGACTTATGTAGAAAATGGTGCAGCCGATATTGGTGTAGCGGGTAAAGATGTATTGATGGAACATGGTGCGCAAAATGTCTATGAACCATTAGACCTGAAAATTGCGGTTTGTAAATTGATGACAGCTGGTAAAGTCGGGATGCAGCGTCCTAAAGGTCGTTTGAAAATTGCGACCAAGTACGTGAATTTAACCCGGCAATACTATGCCAGCTTGGGTGAGCAAGTCGATGTGATCAAGTTGTATGGTTCAATGGAACTTGCACCATTGGTCGGTCTGGGCGATTACATTGTCGATGTGGTCGATACTGGTAATACCTTACGTGCCAATGGTTTAGAGCCACTTGAAGAAATCTGTAAAGTCTCTTCACGTTTAATCGTCAATAAAGCCAGCTTCAAACGTAAGCAAGCCTTGTTAAATCCGATTCTGGCTCAGCTTGAAAAAGCAGTCGAAGAACGCGAAAAGGCAAAACAGGCTTAAAATTGATTGCTTAAGAAACCGCCCAATCCGGGCGGTTTCTTATTTCTCTATATATCAGATTCTATTTAAATCCTTTCATCAATTTTACCCAAAGCTATTTTCAATAAAACTCATAGAGCTAGAGCACTATGTCTGCCGACAAAAGCCTAGAAAACAGGTAAACTAAAGCCTTCGAATTCAAACCTGATGGGTAAATTGATGCGACGTTTATCGACCCAAGATCAAAACTTCAAGCAAGCATTTGCTGACTTGTTGGCTTTTGAGACTGTGAATGATCCTGAACTTTTAAAAACTGTAGATCAAATTATTGCTGATGTTCGTCAGCATGGTGATGCACATGTTCTTAAACTCACTCAACAGTTCGATCGACATCCGGCGCATCAATTTTCAGAGCTAGAACTGACACAAGAGCAGCTCAAAGCTGCCTTTGAAGGTTTAACGACTGAAGTTCGTGAAGCACTGGAATTAGCTGCAGCGCGTGTGCGTGAGTTTCACCAGGCCCAAAAACAAGATGGCTGGACTTATGTCGATGCTTTGGGGAATACGCTCGGTCAGAAAGTGACTCCACTGGATCGTGTCGGGATTTATGTGCCGGGTGGTCTGGCATCTTATCCATCCTCAGTACTGATGAATGCCGTACCTGCACATGTGGCGGGTGTCCCTGAAATTATTATGGTGGTGCCTGCCCCGAATGGTGAACTCAATCCATTGGTATTGGCTGCTGCATATTTGGCTGGCGTAACACGTGTCTTTACGATTGGTGGTGCACAAGCCGTTGCAGCACTCGCATATGGTACAGAAACCGTACCACCTGTCGATAAAATTACCGGACCAGGTAACCGGTTTGTGGCTGCAGCAAAACGTGCGGTGTTTGGTCAGGTCGGTATCGATATGATTGCAGGCCCTTCTGAGATTCTGGTCTATGCCGAAGGCGAGAATAACGCTGAATGGTTGGCGATGGACTTATTGTCACAGGCTGAACATGACACTGTGGCACAAGCCGTTTTCATTACACCTGATGAAGCACTTTTAGATGCTGTTGAAAAGTGGATTGAAAAACACTTAGAAGCATTACCGAAAGCAGATATTGCACGTACTTCAATTGAGAACCGCGGTGCTTTGGTATTGGTAAAAGACCGTGCTGAAGGTGCTGAGCTGATTAACCAAGTGGCGCCAGAACATCTCATGCTATGTTTAGATGAAGCACAAGAGATGGCAGAAGATATTCGCCATGCAGGCGCGATTTTCATGGGTCGTTACACCCCTGAAGCGATTGGTGATTATTGTGCCGGGCCAAACCATGTCTTGCCAACTTCAGGTACAGCACGTTTTTCATCACCGCTGGGGGTTTATGATTTCCAGAAGCGATCAAGCCTGATCATGTGTTCACAAGAGGGTGTTAAAACCTTGGCGAAAACAGCAGATATTTTGGCACAGCAGGAAAATCTAGATGCGCATGCGAGATCGGCGCGTTATCGTTATCAGTAATTAAAAATATAAAACCTCTCTCTAACTCTCTCCTACTAAGGAGAGGGGAAATATTATAAAGAATGAATATTCCTCTCTCTGAATGAGCTTTAAGCATTGTTTTAAAGTGAATGTAAGAGAGGTTAGGAGAGGGAACTTTGAGAATTTAAAAATGAATATCACCACAGAACAAATGCGTTTTTGGAGTCCTGACGTACGTGAATTAGAACCGTATACGCCGGGTGAACAGCCAAAAATCCAGAATATTTTAAAACTGAATACCAATGAAAATCCGTATCCGCCATCGCCTAAAGTGGTTGCGGCAGTGCAGCAGGTATTGGCCAATTCAGCTGATGTGCTGCGTCTTTATCCTGACCCTGATGCATCTGAACTTAAACAGGCCATTGCGAAACAGCAACATGTGCCTGTAGAGACGGTTTTTGTCGGGAATGGTTCGGATGAAGTTTTAGCGCACATTTTTAAAGCATTCTTTGTTCAAGAACAGCCATTGCTTTATCCAGACATCACCTATAGTTTCTATCCGGTTTATAGTCAGTTCTTTGGGGTGAAAACCAAAATTTTACCACTCAATGATGACTTTGAAATTGTGGTAGATGATTATAAACAAGCCAATGGCGGCATTATCATCACTAATCCGAATGCGCCAACCAGTATTGATCTTGGTTTGGTTGCGATTGAAGAAATTCTGCAAGCCAATCCAGATTCAGTGGTGGTGATTGATGAAGCCTATGTCGACTTTGGCGCTGAATCGGCAGTCAAGCTGATTGAGAAATACGAAAACCTAGTGGTATGTCAAACTGCATCGAAGTCGCGTTCTCTTGCAGGATTACGTGTGGGTTTTGCCATTGCTCAGCCACATTTAATTGCAGCACTTGAAGCAGTCAAAAACAGTTTCAACTCTTATCCGATGGATCGTTTTGCGATTGCGGCAGCGGTGGCTTCTTTTGAAGATCAGGAATACTTTGAGGCACAAAATCAGAAAGTCATTGCCAGTCGTGAAAAGTTGGTAGCTCAGCTGAATGAGCTTGGTTTTAAGGTATTACCTTCGAGTGCAAACTTTATTTTTGCCACATTCGTATCTAAAGATGCAGGTGAACTCGCGAGTGAGTTACGTGAGCGTGGTATTATTGTGCGTTATTTCAACAAACCTCGTATTAATCAATTCTTGCGTATTACGATTGGTACAGATGAGCAAAATCAGCGTTTAGTAGATACGCTAAAAAATGAGATTTTGTGTAATTAAAATCCTTTCTAGCCTCCCGTTTTAAAGGGAGGCATTCTCATCTTTATTAAAGGTGAGAAGCATTGCTGCGCAAGGGGGAGATTTGTAGTAAAAAGCGCATCTTAAAATTCACTTTTTATTTATTCAAGCTGATACCAGGTATTTAACAGATCAAGCATCGCTGAAACCTTATCAAAGCATTCTTGATATTCCGCATCACAATCTGAAGAAATGGTAATACCACCACCGGCCCATAAAGAAATATCTTCCTGATACTTTTGAATCGAGCGAATCAGAATATTCCAGGAGCCAGTGCCATCGAAATTGAAATAGCCCATAGAACCACAGTAAGCACCACGTGGTGCACCCTCAAGTTCTTCAATAATCTGCATGGCCCGAATTTTGGGTGCGCCTGTAATCGAGCCACCTGGAAGAGCAGACATGAGTACTTCAAAAGGATTGATATCTGCTTTTAAAGTCGCTTCAACTTCACTGACCATATGATGAACTTGATTGAAACTTTCAATACTAAATAATTTCGGTGTTTTGACTGAGCCTGTTTCGGCATAAACACTTAAATCATTACGTAATAAATCCACAATCATGACATTTTCTGCCTGATCTTTTTCTGAGGCTTTTAGGGTCTGCCTGGATTGTTCATCGAGCACTGGATCAGTAAAACGGGGCATTGTGCCTTTAATCGGTTTGGTAATAATTTTTCGCTTCGTTTCAAAATCAATGAACAACTCGGGTGAGCAGCTTAATAATTCAAAATCACCAATACGCAAATAACCCGCATAAGGCGCTTCGGTTAATGTCCAGAAGGCTTGGGCGGTTGCTAAGAGGGAACCTTGGGCGCGACCATTAAATTCTTGTGTCAGATTAATCTGATAGCAGTCACCTGTAATAATATAATCCTGAATTTTCTGAAATGCCTTGCTGTAGACCGTTTTGGTCCAGCGTGAAGTACAAGGGCTTATTAACTGAAACGTCGGACGAATTTTATTTTGATTAAGTAAGTTCTGAATATAATCGAAGATCTGCTCTGCCTCTGGATCATCACTATAGAACATCCATCCCTCAGAGCTTGGTTTAATATAGGAAGAAAATTGACCAATAAATAAACCAGGTTGAGAGCGGTCCGGATACTGAATATATTGCTGAGCCGCATAATCATAGCCAACAAAACCGACATAACCTCCATGAAATCCAGTCTTGTGAGGATTTCTTAATGCATCAATTTCTAAACTAAACTCAGATGATCTGAGTTGATATTGTTCAATTTCCACTCTTTGAAACGACTGAATATGTGATTGCTGCACAATAAAATATTCTTGAGCACAGCAGGCAATAAAAGGCTGACCATTATTATTTAAATACACCAGATGCCCCAATGTCTTTAATGCGGATAATACATCTGCAACCAGAGGTGATTTAAATTTTAAGGGGCGATGATAGAGAGCTTCGGTCATTCAGTTAAGCAGAGTTCAATATGACTCGCTATTTTATATCAAGAAGACAGGAAAATATTTTTAAATCATCAAATACCGTTTATCGGTAAGCATTGGATTGCGACCAACAACAGTTGATCAAATGATTGCTCGGAGATAACTTAGTTCTGCAAGCAAATTACTCAAGGAAAGATGCTTTGCGTTGTCAGAAAATAAAAAATACAGCGTGAACATTGAGTGATTCACAACCAAAAAAATACTACTCTTGGGAGAGTAAACAATGAAAAAATTCACAAAATTAGTTCTGGCGACTTCAGTTGCATTTAGTGCCAATGCGATGGCGATGCAAGCTATGGATGATGCATCTCTAAGCGAAACAACGGGTCAAGACGGTATTAGTATTGGTATCGGTATTTCAAAAATTGAAATTGAAAAGTTATTCATTCATGATACAGATGGTTATACTTCGCCATCAACTGCAACAGGTCCGGTACCACCTTCAGCACAAAACCCATTAGGTACGCCAGCATCTGCAGGTTGGGGGGGTACAACAACTGCAGGTTCTATTGTTATTTATGGTAATGGTATAGCGGGTGACAAGAATGAAAACCATGGTGTTGTCATTGGGGCAAACTATGATGACAATGGGGCTTACTTACTAACTACTCGTAACCTAGCAGATTTAACGATTGATTCAGATGCGGGCGGTGGCGATCCGTTCATTAACATTGCAGCTGAAGTTTCGGGCTTAGACATCAATATCGGTAAAATTGGTGTGCAAGCCACTGGTGATGAACCCGCTGCTAATGCAAATACTATTCGCCGTGGTGGTCAAGGCAAAGTTAATGACATTTTGTCGGGCTTAACTCTTAAAACAGGTCCTATGTCTGCAAATATTCAATTGGGTGCAGCACCTCAAGGTGCGATGATCAAGTTGAATGCGACTATGATTGGTGGTTTGACAATCAATAACTTGGGTATTCTTGATAATTCAACAGCTGGTGGAACAGTTGCTGCAGGTGTAACAACGTCTGGTCCGGGTGAAATCTTTATCGAGAGTATCAAGCTTACAGATGCTAATTCTAAAGATTTAACTTTAAATCAAAGTATTAGTGTATTTGGTGAGTCAGCTGCAAATGATGGCTTCATTCGTATTGTCAGCACAAGTGGTGCGCATGATAACTATGTACAAGGTATTCACTTAGGTAGTCGTAACGCAGCATCAATTGGTGATATGGAAGTTCAAGGAATGCAGACTTATTATAGTCCAGCGCCACAAGTATATGTACCAGGTGCAATTATTACGATTTCTGGTCACTAGTCTTCATAAAAAAAAGCGCGTGTTTACACGCGCTTTTTTTTATGACTGAATCATTTATCCAAAAAATAAAAAAAATGCTGTATTTTTTTGAAAAAGAAGGTATCTTTCTAGTTACAAGGAAGTAGAGTGAATGCTCTATAAAAAGAAAAATAGGCACATCATGCCCATTATAAGAAAAGTTAATAATTATGTTAGAGATCGCGTTGGGCTCGGCATTGATGTATTATGCTGCCAAAGAAGCTCTGGATATCAAAAAACAGCCAAATGGCGCTGTTCACTATACTGAAGTTCTTGATTCAAGAAATGACTCTTTTGTGCGTATGCACCGTGAAGCTGTACAAGTAAAGCCTGCACTTCTGGATCAATTTCAGGGCATTGTACGTCAAGCCTATGACTATAGTTGTGGTTCAGCCGCCCTTACCACCCTACTTAATGGTTATATCGGTACACAGCTAGATGAACAGCAAGTCATGAATGGACTGATGAAATTCGGCGAAACCGATAAAATTATTGAACGCCGCAGTTTCTCTTTACTTGATATGAAGCGCTTTGTCTCGGCTTTAGGGCTAGAAAGCGGAGGCTATCGAGGAGAGTTCAAAGATTTAGTTAATCAAGATCAGCCTGCTATTGTTCCAATTTCTTATGCCGGATTCAAACATTTCGTAGTTTATAAAGGCTATAAAAATGGCCGGGTGTATGTTGCAGATCCAGCACTCGGTAATATCAGTTTTGACGAGCGGCGTTTTCAGGATGTTTGGGAAAATAATACATTATTCCTGATTAATGTCCCTGAACAATATCGTAAAAACTTTCTGGCATTGAAAGAAGCCGACATGCGCCATGTGGAAGATGCCACGATTAATCGTTATGCCTTGGTCGACATGCAGTATCCACAGTTCTATATGGATAAAATTGCCGATAAAGCCTCGACGATCCGTATGGACCGTAATCGTAATATAGAATCAGAAAAATTTGGAGAATATCAATATAATTTCCTGAGATTGTATTACAAGAATAAATAAAACGAAAAATAGTAATAAAAATTAAAATGGTGAAATGGATATGAACAGTAAATGGATGAACAAGACGTTCTTGGCACTGAGCATTCAAATGGTAATGGGCGTTGCATTTGCTGCAGAAGAGCCGACACTGGGTGAATACGAAACGGTTGATGAGGAAGTTATTGTTGAAACTGCTGTACCTGTACAGGCCCAGACTGAGCAAGTGGAAACACAGGCTGCACAAGAGCCGGAACTCGGTGGATATGAAACAGCTGAAGAAGCAGTGAGTGAAACTGCCGCACCGGTAGAGGCTCAGACTAAACAAGTAGCAGATGCATCCCAAGCTTTACAGAAACAGGAAGGTGATGCTACCCAGGCAGCTAATCTGGAAGAAGTATTTACTTCAAATGAACGTCAGTACTCACTCATTAAAAAAGGTGATATTTCATCATATTACGATATCGATTATACCTACTATCGTGACACTCAACTTGATATTGAAATGGCTCAGGGTCAACTATATCAACTTCGTGTACAAGAGAATGCCACGCATAGTTTGACCAATACTTTCACATTCCAATATGGGGTGAAAGATAACCTGACCTTAACTGCATCCTTGCCTTTAGTGGCCAAGACCGACTTGTTAAAAGACACTTCGACTGCCGGACTAGGTGATATTAGTGTTGGGGCACGCTGGGAACCATTTCCATTAAAAGCTGGCCGTTTACCTTTAATTTTATTTGGTAATTTATCAACAAAAACGGGCGACAGTCCTTATGAAATCAATGCAGCGACAGATCTGGCAGCAGGGAAGGGCTATTACTCAGCAGGAGTGGGTGCCAGTACACGTAAATACATCGATCCGGTCGTGCTGTTTGCCTCCGTTTCTGCAAACTATGGTTTTAAAGAATCAGGCCTGAACCAGCGTCGCGGTTATCGCATTATTGAAGAGTTTGAACCGGGGATTAGTGGGGGGGTTGCATTCGGTTTCGCATACTCATTTAACTATGACGTTTCGATGACCATGTCCTATCAGCAAAGCTTTAATACGGGAGCTGAGTTTAGCTATAACACAGGAGAAAGCTACTCTGCCGCGGATCAGACCAGTTCCACCTTGGCAATTTCATTAGGGGTGCGAGTCTCTCCAGAAACGATTGTAAATGGTACCGTCGGCTTAGGGCTGACCGAAGATGCGCCTGATGTTTCGTTGGGGTTGTCATTCCCGCTTGATATTTTAGGTTTTGGTAAAAAAATCAGTTAATAGGGGTGTCGTATGAAAAACATTCGACTTAGCCCGTTATTAACAGGAATTATTCTTGCGGGCTGT
The DNA here is from genome assembly GCF_013418175.1 of Acinetobacter sp. YH12200. Taxonomy (NCBI): domain Bacteria; kingdom Pseudomonadati; phylum Pseudomonadota; class Gammaproteobacteria; order Moraxellales; family Moraxellaceae; genus Acinetobacter; species Acinetobacter sp. YH12200. Next base: position 167,262 of record NZ_VPCO01000004.1, on the reverse strand, counting down.
TCAAGTTATACCTTTGCACAATTGGGAACCAACCTTTCGGTTGATTTACGTGCATTGTCCATGGGGAATGCAGTTACGGCGGATCCCCCGGGAGTCAATGCCATTCACTTTAACCCGGCTGCTCTAACTAAAATTGATGGTTTGCAAACCGAACAGCAGATTATTGTGGCGAATTTTGATATCCAGCGGGAGTTTACAGTGCCGGCTGGATATAACGTATTTGGCTATTCTGATGACCCTATCGTCTGTAATGATGGACCGGAAGTTTCATCTGATTTATGTACTGATTTTAAAGGGCCGGTCAGTGGTGATGTGGAATATGTCAGCCTGTATGTCCCTTTTCTGAAAAAGATGGTGGATTTAGGCGAAGGTCTCCCTTTGGCTGCGCCCACCATGGGGATTGCTTATAACCCGCCTGGTTCTAAAGCGACCTATGCAACAGCGGTATATGCGCCTTTAGTCGCTGGTTTCGGTCATGAAGATGGTAATCCGGCAAACTTTATGGGCCAGCAAGTTGCTTTGGAGCGGATTACTTACCTGTCTCCATCGATTGGTTATGAGGTCAATGACCAACTGTCCATTGGTGCTTCTGTCGGAATGTCCTATCAAGCCATTGGGATGAAAACAGATTTACGTTTCCCGAATGAGCTGATCGGGATGTTGCGTATGATCGATGAAGTTGTCTGTACACCATTTAAAGAAAACTCCGACATTATTACCGATATTCTGTTGCTGGGGATCTGTAATGCGGATGAGGGAATGAACCCATTTGGCAAGTTTGGTCAGATGCAACTGGAGCTTGAGCAAAACTTAAGCCCAAGCTATAACCTCGGGATATTGTGGGAGCCACGCGAAGATTTCAGTTTTGGTATGGTCTACCAAAGTGCGGCAAAAATGCGCTTAAAAGGTAAATATCATATTGATAATGCTAAAGCACCACAGGAAATGATCAAGGGTTTAATGACTTCACCGACGGGTCAGATTCTGGCAGCAATTCTTGGGTTTCCTAATTATATTCCATCCAGTGAGTCTGGTTTGGTGTCGATGGATTTTGAATATCCGGCGCATTTTCAGGCAGGTATCAAATATAAAGTCATGCCAGATTTGCAGGTAAATTTTGATATTGGCTGGACAGACTACAAGGTTTGGGATGAGTTTAAGTTCGAGTTTGACCGTACCATTTCAGCCTTAAAAATTGCCAAAATCTTGTCTGCTAATGTCACTGATTCCACGTTGGCTTTGCCGATGGGATTCGAATCGCCGTGGAATTTCGGAATCGGGATGGAGTATTCCGCCACCGACCGTTTAAAACTTCGCGCAGGTTATGAGCCACGAACCAGCGCTATTCCAAAAAATAAGCGCAATACGATGGTTCCTATTAATGGTGCACAGCTATTTGGATTAGGTGTGGGTTATCGTTTTGATGCAGATACTGATTTGGATCTCTCGATTGGTTTCTTGCGCAGTAAAGATCAAATTCCAGCAAATACCAGTAGTTTAGCCAACCAGACCGGCGTGAATAACCTGTTATTAAACCCATATGCAGGTTTAAACGTGAAAACAGATACCAAGATTACCATTTTAGGTTTGAACTATCGCACTCGTTGGTAAGGAAGAAATGATCAAGACAGAAAAAATTGGATTGAAAGTGGTACTGGCATTAAGTCTGGTACCCTTATCTTTTTATACAAGCGCCAGAGAATTTATTACCATTATTGGTCCAGATGGGCGACCATTAGTCGTGCCACGTAATCATAACCCACAGAAAAAAACAGAAGAAAAATCTCTAGCATCGAAAAAAATAGCAGTTGCAGTGGTTCAGTCACCTCCTGTAAAGCAAAACTTAGAAACAGTATCAGCCCTAGAAAATAGACCAGCAGAACTTAAGTCAGACCATAATCTGGTTGTACAACCAGTACAACCAGTACAACCAGTACAACCAGTACAACCAGTACAACCGCAGATTGTGAAAGAACTGACAGAATCTAAGCCATTAATAAGATCTGAAACCCAATTGACTCAAATGCCTAAGGCCATGACACCCGCTTCAAGCCCGATGCTACAGAAAACCGGATTCAGTCAGATTGAAGGCGTGGACTATGTGGACAGTGAATATCTTGAGAATAAAGAATTTAATCTAGAAGGCAGGAAACGTTTCTACAGTATGCCCGAGGGCGTGGTAGATAAAAATATCGGCTCTACCCGAATCCAGACCATTGAGCGTGAAAAAGGGCTTGGCCAATCAGTATTAAAATCCTTATTTAAAACGCCTACACTGGATACAGGTCCAGTGGTGCTGGCACAAAGTTATTACCGTATTTCACAAGCTGAAACTAGAGAGAGTTTGGGAAAACAGTGCTTTAATGACAAAAAAATCAAAAAAGCCAAACAGATCAGCCTTAAAAAAGAAGTCAATTTATGGCCTCGTGCGCCTTTGAAAGCAGATGAGTTTGATTTTGAAGTCGTGCAATTACAGTCTGATATCAAGAATATTCAGATTAACTCTTATGCTTCACGCCAAAAAAATCCTACTTATTATTGGCCTTTTGTGGTCTTTTTAGACAATAGAGGCTGTGTTCTGGAAGGAGCGGGTGGTTTTAAAAACCAGGAAGGACAAGCAAATATTATTCAACATGAGCGTATTGAAGGCATTATTCAGATCCCTGCGCAAAGTGAGTATGTGTTATTGACGCCTTTAGCCTCAGCAATCGATGTTGAAGACAAGATGCTCACTAATTATGGACAACTAAAATTAGTCGCCATTCGATAAGGACTATTCGAGTATAACAAGATGAAAAATAAAATATTATATCCATTTGCTTTAACTACACTTTTGGCTGCACTCGCAGGATGTGGTGGGGAGAGTGCCAATGTGATTCCAGAAAAAAATAATGAAGCCACGACCAATGGAACCTGTACAGCAGGGACAGATAATTGTGTGGAATGGGGGCTTGAATATCCGCTGGATGGCTTGAATTTTAATTGTAGTGGCGATAAAGAAAATACCTTCATTACTCTATTTGATAGTAATGCTGGCGTGGCATCCGGAACCTGTCAAAAGACGGATGAGGTTGAATTTTATATTCAGAGTTTTAGTTCAAGCAAAATTACTCTCGGCAAACTTAAGCTGAGCGATTATGCCACCTTTAGTACCCAGACTCAGCTCCCACGTTTAAGTGTGGTCGATATTGCAAAAGGAATTACTGGACGTCAGGTAAATAACTTAGATCAGAATGATCCTACAGTTCAGGTTGCCATGCGTCTGGTGAAAATTCTGCAAGCTCTGGCGATACAAGAAGGCCGTATTGTGAATCCAACGGATGTGCAGCCTTTGTATATTACCGAAGAAATGCGTAAAGACTTGGCTAAAGTGAGTGGAAATATCAGTCTGACGGATGCTAACTTCGCCACAAAAATTAAGGATTTTATCGATGTTGACCAGATTTCTGATGAAGCTGCTTTTGCTACAGTGAAAAAACTGGTAACCATTGCCAATGCCGCGGTTTATCAGCCGGAATTTTCACTATTTTCAACCTCCGGTGTGATTGGTAGCATCCAGTCGGGTTCAGATGGACTGGTGGGATGCAATAAAACACCTTGTGATATTAAAGATCAGAATACCAAACATCTATTTGGTCATTTTATGCTAATCACAGACCGTCAGGGTTATACCTTTGGCAGTGGCCTGCAATGGCGTGATAGCCAGTTAAAACTGCCCGCAAAAAATCTATCTTCACTGGGTGGAATTAATGCTGAACTCATTCGTAATGTGAAACCTGCACAAATGACGGCCGATCCGCAAAGTTCATGGATTCATCCTACCAGCAAAACGATTACTGCACCTTATCGTTTAAATGTCGCAAATAACGCTACGCCACTTGAACTGTATCGGGGCAGTTTGCTGAATGATTATGTGATTGCGGGTAAAGAAGCTTTTTATAAGATGGTCACTGGGAAAACACAGCTGGATGCATCTGATCAAGCCAGTTTAGGGGCATGGCGTCTGGATGCGGATGGTGATCAATATAATGGAAGTGTTGATTTATATAAAATTTTTCCAATCAGCTATCTGGATCGTGCGGTATTTAAAACAGAGCAGAATGTAGCCAGTGGGGAGAAGTATATCTTCCCGATGTATGCCAATCTGGAGTTTAAGTTTAGTGATACGACGGTCAGTCCAGTCACTTTGGGGATTGTGATTGATAGTAATGGTGATGTGCGAACCAATATGCAATCTGAGAATAATCTTGCGACCGACCCAATAACAGGCTGTGAGGGCGATGTGCTTGATAACAATTTATTATTGAATGGCGTACAGCAATACCGGCTTGGAACTTTAGGCCGTGCATTTGTTCGTGATAAATCGGTTTCGATGCGTCTGATTTTGGCCAATGTAAAATTAGGGGATTTGAATGGTGCATTGGTTGGGGTCGATTCACGCATCCAGTCTTCACCAAATTCAAATGATTCGATTGTGATTGGCGGTGCTCTGCTGAATTTGTCCAATGTACTGGATACTGCTGCCGGTCAGAATGGGCGGGTCACCTTCCTGAATTCGGTCGGAGACGGCGTGCAATGGGCCAATACCTATGCCAGTTTCCAGAAAATTTATAACAATAATAATGAGGATGAAACGCCTGACGATATTGGTCTGGCCAAACGAAGCGGTGGGTCTGTTGAGTTTAAACTTGCAGATTGTTATCGCGTCAAAGCTAAAGCGTAATGTCCCATAAATAAAAAAATCCCATCTGCGTATGGGATTTTTTTATGCGCGCTCAATCTATTGGATTTAACCGGTATGATCCAGACGCGAACCTAAGGTTTCTAAATGCATCGGGAAAATATTATTTTTACGGTCTGCAAAATAATGTCTTAGTGTATGTTCTACACTTGGGAAAGCCAGCTCGGTCCACGGAATATCTGCTTCATCGAATAAACGTGCTTCGATGGTTTCCTCACCAGCACCAAATTTTCCATCAATCAGATTGGCTTTGAACAGCACATAAATCTGGCCAATACGCGGAATGTTATACATACAGTACAACTGCTCAATCTCCACTTCGGCTTCAGCTTCTTCACGGGTTTCCCGTGCAGCACCTTGCTCCATGGTTTCAAACAGTTCCATATAGCCGGCAGGTAAAGTCCATAAACCGTAACGCGGTTCAATGGCGCGGCGGCACAGCAGGACTTTATTGTCCCAGAGTACCAGCGCGCCACAAATGACTTTTGGATTAATATAATGAATAGAGCCACATGAATTACACACGCTGCGGATTTGTTGGTCGCCCAAAGGAATTTTTTCGGTCGTTTTATGTCCACAATTCACACAGAAGTTCATATTCATCATCAATGATAAAAGTAAGCTCAGGATAACTGAAAAATCAAAATTTGGCATCATTTCTATCCCGCTGAATCAAAAATCAGCTATGATGAAATTATGATCATGGCTAGGGCTGAAAGAATGGATGCGCGTGAGTTGACACAAAAGTTGCAGCAACGATTACGCTTTTCCAGGCGTATTCGATCTGCGCATGCTGCCGTGTTGATTGCGATCACCGATGAAGCTGATCCCAAAGTATTGCTGACCCGCCGTTCGGCCTATTTGAATAATCATGCCGGAGAGGTTTCGTTTCCGGGTGGCAAGCGCGATCCACAAGATACCAGCAATATTGTCGTGGCTTTAAGAGAAGCCTATGAGGAAACGGCATTAAATCCCTTTGATGTGCAGCTGATGGGGGACTTGCCCATGCAGAAAGCCCGTAATGGCATGCTGGTTAAGCCGATTGTCGGGCTGATTCCGCCGCAAGTGCAGCTGATTCCGCAACCAACGGAAATCGACCGGATTTTCTTTGCCTCATTGCAACATTTGCTTGAAGCCACGCCCACACCTTATGAAGTCCGCTTTGCCCAGCAATCTTTATATTTTCCAAGTATGCGGGTAGAAAATGAAGTGGTCTGGGGATTGACGGCACGTATGCTGATTTCTTTGTTCCAGTATGGATTGGATTATAAAAAAGACTGGCCATTCCTGCTCAATTCACCAAGTTTTAAACGCTCCAAATTTTTTTAACCATTGAACAGGATTTTATCAATGTTGTATAAATTTCAGGGACACACACCGACTGCTACACAGCAGCCATGGGATGGCTGGGTCGCACCAACGGCAACAGTAATTGGACAAGTCGAACTCGGGCAGCAGGTCAGCATCTGGTTTGGTGCTGTGGTACGGGCAGATAACAGTAAAATCAAACTGGGTGATTTCAGCAATGTGCAGGAAAATGCTGTGCTGCATACCGATGCCGGTATTGAGATGCAAATTGGAAATTATGTCACCATCGGACATCAGGCCATGCTACATGGCTGTACCATTGGTGATAACAGCCTGATCGGGATTCAGGCGGTGATTCTGAATCATGCGGTGATTGGCAAGAATTGTATTATTGGTGCCAATGCCCTGATTCCTGAAGGCAAGATCATTCCGGATAATTCGGTGGTGATGGGTTCACCGGGCAAAGTGGTGAAAACGCTGGATCAAGACAGTATTCAAAAGCTGAAAATGAGTGCCCTGCACTATGCCGGGCATTTTCAGAAATTTCAGGATCTGGAACAAATTCAGCTTTAATACGATGTTCTAGAGAATCATGATAAGCCTAGAATTTTCTAGGCATTTTTGTATCTGTTTCGGGAAAATCTCGCGTAGCGGATATGAGTGGAGTATTATATCCGCGTTTTTTATATTCTCTGAATTAAGGTTGTGCATGAAAGTGCTGGCATTGGAGACTGCCAATGAGCAGTGTTCCGTCTCTGTGATCGATGATACTCAAGAACTATTTTTTCAGCTTGATGCGCGCGCCAAGGCACAAACGCAAACGATTCTCCCAATGATTGAACAAGGTCTGCAAGATCTTGGATTGACGATTGGCGATTTAACCGCGATTGCTTTTAGTCGTGGTCCGGGTTCTTTTAGCGGCGTGCGGATTAATGCCGCAGTCACGCAGGCGCTGGCCTGGTCAAATGATGTGCCGGTGATTCCGGTGTCGACTTTACAGGCCTTGGCGCAGGCAGCTTACCGTGTACATGGTTTAAGCGAAGTTTCTGCCGTGTTAGATGCACGCATGAGCGAAGTTTATATCGCGAGCTATCAACTGGATGCAGAGGGGATCATGCAGCCGGTCGATGAAGAACAATTATTAAGTTATGCCGAAGGCAGTCAGGCTGTTCGGTTTACGCCGGTGGGCTCTGGTGCTGAGCTGGTACAAACTGAAACTTCAATGTATAAAAATGTGCATGCGACCGCACAGGATATTGCCAGCATCGCACGTGCAGCAGCACACACAGAAAACTGGGTCAGTGCAGAATTGGCGCTGCCGGTCTATTTACGTGATAACGCGTGGAAAAAAATTCCTGAACAAGGCAAAGCATAATTAATTAGGATAAAGCATGGATCTTTTACTGCTACTCAAAGCGGCAATCATGGGTATTATCGAAGGTATTACCGAATTTTTGCCGATTTCCAGTACTGGCCATTTAATTTTGGCATCAGAATTAATGAATTTCTGGACCAAGGAAAAGAGTGATGTATTCGTCATTGCTATTCAAATGGGTGCCATTGCAGCGGTAATTTATGAATATTGGGCCCGTCTTTGGGGAGCAGCAACCGGGATTGTCAGCGGTGAGCCACAGGGTCGTCGCTTAGGGATTGGCCTGATTTTGGCCTCGATTCCAATTATATTGATTGGACTGACCTTGGGGCAAACGGTCAAACAGTTTCTGTTTAATGATATTGCTATTGCCATTGGTTTGATTGTGGGTGGCCTGATCATTATCTGGATTGAAAAACATCCGCCTCAAGTTCGTGCACATGAAGTTGAAGATCTCAGTATTAAAGATGCCATCTGGATTGGTCTGATTCAGGTCTTGTCCTTGATTCCGGGAACCTCCCGTTCAGGTGCGACCATTATCGGTGCGATGTTTTTAGGTGTATCACGTAAGGCCGCGACTGAATTTTCATTCTTTCTGGGTATTCCGGTCATTATTGGTGCCGGCCTGCTGGATCTTTATCAAAGTTATGATGTGCTAAATACTACTGAAGACTGGGCCGTGATCGGGGTCGGGCTTCTGGTTTCTTTTATTTCGGCACTGTTACTCATCCGCGCGCTGGTGGCTTATGTCGCTAAACGCGACTTTATGATCTTTGCCTGGTATCGTATTGCTTCGGGTCTGCTGATTTTATTATTTGCCTATACAGGTTGGAAATTATGGTAAGCGCGATTCGCTTATATGCCGAATCTGACGATCAACAGAAAGCACAGCACTTCGGGGCTGTGCTTTCTTCTCGTGGGGTGCAGGTCGAAATTGAAACGGTTGAAAAACTCAATGCACGTTTCTTTCGTCTGAATCCTGAACTGGCCTTATGTGTGGATGAGAATGGACTTTGGCTTTGTGCCCATGGCATGAAAATGCAACCGGACTGGCAAGCCGAGACCGGACGTTTAAAACGTGCATCTTTAAAATCTGAAATGATTGCACGTGCCTGTCATTTAGCCGAGAAACCGAGCTTGATCGATGCCACCGCGGGTCTGGGACATGACAGTTTATTGATGGCGCATTTAGGTGCCCAAGTCACGCTGGTCGAACGACATCCCATATTATTTACTTTACTTGAAGATACCCATACCCGTGCACAATCTGATGCATTCCTGAGTCAAGTCGTATCACGGATTCAACTGGTCTTTTCTGATTCAGCCGATTATCTGAAGCAGCAAGCCGAGCAGCATCGAACTGTAGATGTGGTCTATCTGGATCCGATGTTCCCGCAGCGGGATCAGAACCAGCAGGCGGTCAAGAAACAGGCGCAAGTCAAAAAACAGATGCAGCTCTTGCACATGCTTTTGCCTGAAGATGGCGAAATGGATCTGGGTGATAACCTGTTGGAATTGGCGCAAAAAATTGCCAAACGTGTGGTGGTCAAACGTCCACGTCTGGCGGTGTTTTTGGCAGAAAAAGAACCTCATCATCAATGGCAAGGTGATGCCTGCCGTTTTGATGCATATTTTCAGCATGAACTTGTGGCTGAATAAGATAATTGTTTCAATATTAAGCAAGGATTTGTTGTATATTTAACAATTGGCATTGATAAAACCGTTATCAAGCATAAACTTATTCAGCACCTTAGCGAGCCACTGATCTCCTTGAAATTCTATGATCGACTTTAAACCCTCCATTAATTTTTGGCACGATTTTAAGAGCAACCAAATTGCCGGGATGTGGTTATTTCTGGGATCTCGGCGTTCATTGCAACTGGTTCGTCCATCGATCATGCAATTGGTGTTCTGGGGGATTCTGGGTGGTTGTGCCAACAGCCTATTTAGCTGGCTCAGTTCAGGCCGTATGGGAGATTTTAACTCTCAAGGTCTGATTAGTTATGCACTTTGGCCTTTTATTGCGCTGATTGTGGGTATCTTTCTGTCGCAACGGATCAATAACCTGCGTTTGATGCTGGTGCCGGCATTGTTATGGTTGGTTATAGATACCCATATCATGCTGTTCCAGTGCCTGATTCAATATCTGGGCGATCTGGACTATCTGCCTTATATCCTCTATGACTATATTCCGACCCTGTTTGTCATGTTATTTGTCTGGCAAAGTCTGGCTGTGGTCTGGGTAATTTCACGTGAATTAAAATGGCCTTGGTGGGAGCGTGCGCTGATTATGCTGGCGACCCTGTTTACGCTGGTGGTCTGGCAAATTTCAGTCAAAGATCAACCGATCTGGAAAGTCGAAGAAATTCCACCGAGCTTTGCCGAAGATGCATTTTATGCGCAGCCAATTTTGCTGAACAAAGCCCTGGAAAATATCGAATACGGTGAATTTGCCCAATCGCACTGGTATTTTATGGGCGTGGCTGGCGCAAGTTATCAGGATGTATTTCATTCTGAAATTGAGCGGATTAAAGAGCAGTTTGATACCCGTTTTGGCACTTATGGCCGTTCTATTGCTTTGGTCAATCATCCGGCGACACGTACCACCCTGCCGATTGCCTCCAAGACCAGTATGGAACTGGCATTGCGCCGTATGGGCCAGCAGATGAACCGTGAAAGTGATGTGTTATTTTTATATATGACCTCTCATGGTCTGCCAAATGTGTTTGAAATGGAAAATGCGCCGCTAGATTTGGCCCAGGTCGATCCAAAATGGTTACGTGAAACACTGGATGCAGCAGGCATTCGCTGGCGTGTGATTGTGATCTCGGCCTGTTTTTCCGGCAGCTTTGCTTCGGCCCTGCAGAATGACAATACCCTGGTGATTACGGCTTCGGCAGCCGACCGTCAGTCTTTTGGCTGCTCCAATGAAGCGGATTATACCTATTTTGGCCGTGCATTCTTTGATGAAGCGATGCGTGAAAATAGCAGTCTGCAAGCCGCGTTCGAACAGGCCAGAGATACCGTAGCAAAATGGGAATCAGCGCAAGGCTTCGAGCCTTCAGAACCGCAATGGGTGATTGGCAAGAATATGCAATTGATGTTGCCACAGCTGGAACAACGTTTATTTCCGCAAACCAGTACAATGACACAATCACCTTAGATCAATGTCATCAGCAGATATGCTGCAATCATAAGGAATATGCCATGGAACTCGTACAGAACAATAGAAGCTTTGAAGGTGAACAGCGGATTTATCGCTTTGATTCGAAAGTACTGAAAACATCCACCAAATTTGGTATTTATCTGCCGCCTCAAGCCCTAGAAGGTCATAGCTGTCCGGCATTGTTTTATCTGGCAGGCTTGACCTGTACCGAGGAAACCTTTGCGATTAAGGCACATGCGCAGCGTCTGGCAGCACAATTGGGCCTGATTTTAATCACACCGGATACATCGCCACGCGGTGAAGCTGTGGCAGAAGGCGATCACTGGGATATCGGTCAGGGAGCAGGTTTTTATATCAATGCCACCGAAGCGCCGTGGGCTGAACATTATCAGATGGAAAGCTTCATCGTCGATGAACTCTATGCGCTGGTCATTGAAGAGTTTGTGATTCAGTCGGGTAAGATTGGCATATTCGGTCACAGTATGGGAGGACATGGTGCATTAACTCTGGCTTTTAAATATCCAGAAAAATTTAGTTCAGTTTCGGCTTTTGCACCGATCTGTGCACCAAGCCAATGTCCTTGGGGAGACAAAGCTTTCTCGAATTATCTGGGTGAAAACCGTGAAGAATGGCTCAAGCATGATGCGACTGCACTGGTTAAAGAGAAAGGGGCCTTATTCGCTGACATCCTGATTGATCAGGGTTTTTCAGACCAGTTCTATAGCCAGCTGAATCCGGCGCTGTTCCAGCAGGCCTGTGATGTCGTGAACCAGTCGCTGACCTTGCGTGAACATCAGGGTTATGATCATGGCTATTACTTTATTCAAAGTTTTATGGATGACCATCTACAGTTTCATGCGGTACAGCTTCAGCCTTAAATTTAACATTATTCATATAAAAAAGCCCTACTAGATATAAGATCATCAGGGCTTTTTATCGCTTATCTTTGCCAGTCTGCTGTTAAATCTTCCTGTCCCATGCGAATGAGATGATCCAGAACCACATTTTCCAGTTTATCGAAATCGGTAGATTCATCGCTACTTTGGATGGTCACCAGCAAGTGCTCAGTCTGAGGAATTAACATCAGCTCTGCACTCGGAAAATGAATCAGGAACTGCTGGTCTGTTTCTTCGATGGTAAACTTATGCTTCCAGTGATTGGCCAGGCGTTTGGCAAGGCGCTGCGCCTGTTGAGTCTGGATCTGGGCGGTACTTTGCATTCTTACTCCTCTAAACTTTTTATCCTTGTCAGGACTTTAAACCAAATTGAAAGGCATTCATAAGCCTTAAAGCGTTACACAGCGTTTTATTCTTGCAACATCAAGGTCACAGTAGCCGGACTGGATTTGTTATAATGAGAAAAATCCAATTTTAGCTAGCCAGGTTCTCCCATGTCCAAGCCATATTTAATTGCACCTTCAATTTTATCTGCCGATTTCGCCCGATTAGGTGAAGAAGTCGAGAACGTCTTGGCAGCAGGGGCAGATGTTGTTCATTTTGATGTGATGGATAATCATTATGTACCGAATCTGACTTTTGGTGCAGGCGTTTGTAAGGCATTGAAAAACTATGGGATCAAAGCCCCGATTGATGTGCATTTGATGGTGAAACCGGTAGATCGTATGATCGGGGATTTCCTTGAAGCAGGTGCCGATATCATTACCTTCCACCCGGAAGCATCTGACCATATTGACCGTTCTTTACAGTTGATCAAATCGGGTGGTGCAAAAGCCGGTTTAGTCTTTAACCCGGCCACACCGCTGCATTATCTGGATTATGTATTAGATAAAGTAGATCAAATTCTGTTGATGAGTGTAAACCCGGGTTTTGGTGGACAGAAATTCATTCCGATGACTTTGGATAAACTGCGTCAGGCCCGTAAACTGATCGATGCTTCAGGGCGTGATATTCAGCTGGAAGTCGATGGCGGTGTTACCCCAAGCAATATTCGTGCAATTGCCGAAGCGGGGGCGGATATGTTTGTCGCTGGATCTGCTATTTTTGGCAAGCCGGATTATAAAGCTGTAATTGATGAAATGCGTGCAGAATTAGCCAAAGTCGGTCAGGTTCAACTCTAATCGCTAAAAAGTAGTATGCACATAAATATGTGGATAACTTTATGGATAAGTGTGTAGATATCCATGTGGGTAACCATATGGATATGTTGTGTAAAATGTAATCATTTGTAGCCAGATTGATTATGCCTTAGACGAAGTTTGTATAAAAAGAGCTCAAATCTGGTTCTTTTTATACCTTACAACCCCTCTTGTTTAGGGGTCGTTTATTCATCATAGGTTCATAATCATGTTAAATAAAAAGTGATCAATAGGTCTTAAAATTGTATTTCATTGTATAATCTCTTTGCTCGTTATTTAAATTTAATGGATGTGTATAACTTGATATGCTGCACTTATTTTTGTGAAATTGTTGTTGTTGAATTTGCCTGATCATAGGGGCTATTTCTGAATGATCATTTTGAATATCTACCATAATAACAGCAGCGACAAATGTCTTGAAGATTTGAGTAAGATCAGGTTAAGTTGCATCTCTAAGAGTCATGTTTTGTAAAAATAATCAGGTGTGCGTAATCTGGTTTTATAAATTTTTTTATAGGTAGGAGGAACGACCTCCCTTGTCTATTTCATGCTGAAATGCACAGGAAAAATCGTCAGGACGGCCTGATTCTTAGATAAAAGAGGAGGGCTGCATGGCCTGGATTGCACTTATATTCGCAGGTGTTTTTGAAATCGTTTGGGCATATTCCATGAAATTGTCCGAAGGATTTACCCGATTAACGCCAAGTATCATCACCATTTTCTTTATGATTCTCAGCTTTGCCTTACTGGCCTATGCCATGCGTACTTTGCCATTAGGCACAGCTTACGTGATCTGGACCGGAATCGGGGCTGTGGGTTCATTTCTGATCGGGATTTTAGTTCTGGGGGAGCCGACATCGGCCATGCGTATGCTGGCTGCAGTATTGATTATTTCCGGTCTGGTGCTGATGAAAGTATCTTCTTCATAATTTGTTTCAGCCTGTCTCGGTGAACTGAGTTAAAATAGAAAATAAACTCCGCTGATCCGGGACAGGGTGTAAGCATGAACTTAAGTTATCTCTATATGGATTCTCCAGTCGGTCAGTTACGACTGGTCGCGAATGACACCGCACTGGTAGCTGTGCTTTGGGATTGTGAACAGCCGAATCGGGTGAAACTGGCGACCTTGGTGGAAGATCCGCAGCATCCGGTATTGATTGAAACCAGACGCCAGCTTCAGGAGTATTTTGCTGGTCAGCGCAATGTTTTTGACTTGCCTTTGGACTTTGCCGGAACCGATTTTCAGAAAAAAGTCTGGCAGGCTCTGCTGAATATTCCTTATGGCCAGACCCGAAGCTATCGCGATATTGCCGAGCAGGTGGGTAATGTTAAAGCAGTGCGTGCCGTGGGTGCAGCCAACGGGAAAAACCCGATTTCGATTATTGCACCCTGTCATCGGGTGATTGGCAGCAGTGGTAAGCTGGTGGGCTTCGCCGGTGGTTTGGATAAAAAAGAAATTCTGTTAAATATTGAGCGAACGCATTAAGATCGAAGTCTTAAAATAAATGAAAATTAGAATATTGAACATTCCACATTACAGATATTAAGTTCGCTCTGGTCCAGTGTATGGTGGATTTTTCTGCTGTTCTTTGGCGTGATTGTTTTTAAATTATTTAAGCCATTTTTAAAAGGGAAATTAGGAGAATTTGCGGTTGCTGCCCATGTCAAACTGTATTTAAAAGACCCTGAATACATTCTGCTGAATGATTTGACCCTTCCAGATGGAGCAGGTGCCACCACACAAATCGATCATCTGCTATTAAGTCCTTATGGCATCTTTGTGATTGAAACCAAAAACTATAAGGACTGGATTTTTGCAAGCGCGCGTCAGAAACAATGGACCCAGAAAATTTATAAAAACAGTTATACATTTCAAAATCCGATTCATCAAAACTATAAACACATCAAAGTTCTGGAACAATTACTGACTGATATTGTGGAGCCAGATCTTTTGCATTCCGTGATTGTATTTATGCCGGATGCGGTATTTAAAACACCAATGCCGAATGAGGTATTTTGCGGTGCAGGCTGGACCGATTATGTGAAAAGTTTTGATCAACAGATGATTTCTGAAACAAAATTAAAACGGATACAACTGCGTTTAGAAAAAGAGCTTTTAGAAAAATCCTGGAAAACCAATCGGAAACATGTAGAAAGCTTAAAACAGCATAAGCAGCCTTAAAATGATTTATAGAATCAAAAAAAGCCTTTGAATCATTCAAAGGCTTTTGCATTTACATAGTTGAGGCTTTCAGTTTTTCGGTCATTTCAGTCAGAACTTTAATCCGCTTTACTTCATCCCATAAGGCTTTGGCTTCAGGATAATGTTTCGACATCATGCCGAGCCATTGCTTGTAACGACCGACCATCCCGATCTCAGTTTTGGCGGGGCCATTGATAAAACGAATTTGCAGTTCCAGCAGTTCATTCCAGTTCATCAAAGGTGCATCCGAATTTTGACGGATACATTGGGTCAGGTCGGGTGTGGTCACGGCACCACGGCCAATCATCAGGTCTTCGCAACCGGATTCCAGACGACACTGTTTGGCATCGGTATTGTTCCAGATTTCACCATTGGCAATCACATTAATTTTCAGTGCTTCACGAATCGGTTGTAGCTGGTCCCAAAAAGCAGGCGGGGTATAGCCATCGGCTTTGGTGCGCGCATGCACCGTCACCCAAGATGCTCCTGCATCTTCAATAGCATGGGCATTGTCCAGCATAAAGTTGCGGTCCATATAACCCAGACGCATTTTCGCAGACACCGGAATATGCGCCGGTACTGCATCCCGCACGGCTTTGACTAACTCATGTACCACTTCGGGTTCATCCAGTAAAACGGAACCGCCGCGATGACGGTTCACGGTTTTCGCAGGACAACCAAAATTCAGGTCGATTGCCGGTGCACCCATCGCGGCAACTTTGGCTGCATTTGCTGCCAGCATTTCCGGATTATTTCCCAGAAACTGCACATGTACCGGCGTACCCGCCGCCGTCTTGCCATCATTGAGCAATTCCGGGCAGTAACTGTGATAAACATGATCGGGCAGGATAGAGTCGGTGACACGGATAAACTCGGTCACGCACCAGTCAAAGCTACCTACGGATGTCAGCACATCACGCATAATCGGATCGGTTAAGCCTTCCATGGGAGCAAGCACAAGTTTCAACGGTGCACACCTGTAAATTTAAAACGGTGTTATACGTTTTTTTAGGCAGCCTGTCTAGGCTGGATGGGAATTGAAATCTGAGAACCTGAAAATTGAACTTTTTGGGCTGATATAAAAAGGCCCTTAATGTGGATTAAAGGCCTTTAAAAGTGAAGCTTAGGATGATTTAGCGATATCCAGCCATTTTAATCAGCCAGTTTCTCGACTTTCATACTCTCACGATAATACTGACAGCCCTTGTACAACAGGAAGCAACCAATCAATCCGGCAATGGCATTGACGATCGAGATCGAGTTACCAACCATTAAGGTATTCTGGAAATATTTATCCGTTATTAATGCCACAGCGGTGGTTCCGATGCCTAAGGCAATCAGGTTTGAAACCAGCAGGAACTTGGCAGATACCTGTGCGCGTAGCTGGTTTGGTGTCAGCATTTGCGTAGCAGCAGCCGATGCAGGAATCGGGAAAGTGGAGAAGAACATCGCCACAAAAATCAGCGCAAATGAAAGCTGCATATTATCGACCTGAGTAAACAGCACACTCGGAATAATCAGCGCCGCACAGCCAATGGCACCGGTACGAATTGCAGCATCGCTATAGCCACGCTTTGAAAAGAAGTCGATCAGCCAGCCACAGAACAGGGCTCCCGAAGTATTCGCGACCAGGATAATCGTACCGAGGATATAACCGGTTTGACTCGCATCCAGACCGAAATTACGCATGTAATAGGCGGGTGCCCAGCCCAGTAGCGAATACAGCATCATGGTGTAAAAAGAAAAGCCAATAAAATGACAGAAGAAGGTCTTTTTATGTGTCTTGATAAAACCGATCGAATTTTTGAAAGAGGCTTTAATGACCTGGCCATCCTGATCGACTTTCATACCCTTACGTGCAGGTTCACGCACCGTCAGCACCATGAGTAGGGCTAGTAATACGCCTGGAAGACCCACAATCATAAAGGTAAGTTGCCAGGTTTTCACTTCACCAATGAGGGGTAAGGCTACGAAGCTGACATCTTTTAGCAGGCCAATCACATAGCCGCCAATCAGGAAAGCTAGGCCCGAACCAATAAAGGCACCAATCGCATATACACCGAGTGCACGGCCTAATTTATCTTTCGGAAATAAATCGGCAACGATTGAATAAAAGGCAGGGGAAAGCGCAGCTTCACCGGCACCCACACTCAAACGTGCAATAAACATTTGAATAAAGTTTTTACTGAGACCACAGGCCGCTGTAGCGAGGCTCCAGAATGCAATCCCGGTCGCAATAATTTTAATCCGGGACTTTCGATCCGCCAGCGCGGCAATGGGCAGACCCATAATGGCATAAAACAGAGAGAAGGCCAGGCCTTGTAACAGGCTGAACTGGGTATCGCTTAACATGAGATCGGCTTTAATCGGTTCAATCATTAAGGATAAAATTTGACGGTCTACAAATGACAGAATGTAAGCCACCATACAAATGACGACCACATACCATTGGTAGGTGCTGCTTTCCGGTGGTGGTTCAATCTGTTCAGACAGCGGCACGGCCGTTTCTGTCGGTGTAGGCTCAAAACTTTGATTGGGCGGTTGAATCGTCCTTTCAACCATGTCTATGTCTAGCGATTTATCATTCATCATGCAACATCCTGTGCTGATCGTTTGAGATATTTATTTGATACTTTTAATTTATATATTATTTTTATTTTGTATCGCGTTTGATCAATCTAAAGTTTAATTGGATTGACGTCAATCTGTTTTTTAAGAATAGATACAAATATTATTTGAATTGAAAAAAAAGGAATCATAATGATTCCTTTTTTGAGTTTAAATGTTTAGCCGCGCTCAACCAGGGTCAAAATATCATAGGTTGCGACCAGTTCATTGCGCTGATTTTTGACTTTAATATCCCAGACCACGACACCATGTGGTTTCTGTGCCGGATCGCGCAGTGCTTTTGGAGTTTTCTGCTTACAGGTCAGTTCTACCTGAATGGTATCGCCAATTTTCACCGGCTCTACAAAGCGCAAGTTGTCCATGCCATAGTTGGCAATGACCGGGCCTGGAGCAGCCTCGACGAATAAACCGGCCGCGGCAGATACCACAAAGTAACCATGGGCCACGCGCTCACCAAACAGTGATTCTGCCGCAGCAATTTTGTCCATATGCGCATAAAAGTGATCACCGCTCAGGCAGCCGAAATTCACCAGATCGGCTTCGGTCACGCTACGTCGTGCAGTCAGTAAACGCTCACCGATACGCAATTCATCAAATGATTTTTTGAATGGATGCACACGGTCTTCAAAGACCTGAGCACCAGCCGTCCAGCTATGACCGACTTGGGTCATGGCATTCGGGGAACCTTGAATTGCAGTCCGTTGCATATAATGTTTCACTGCACGTAAGCCACCGAGCTCCTCACCGCCACCGGCACGTCCCGGTCCGCCATGCACCAGCAAAGGTAGTGGCGAGCCATGTCCGGTACTTTCTTTGGCACTTTCAGCATCCAGAATATGGACACGGCCATGCCATGGCGCAATTTTGCTGAGCAGTTGTTCAATATTTTCATCGGTATTGCGTACGATGGATGCTACCAGACTACCTTCGCCACGTGCCACCAGGTCAGCCAGCTGAGCCAGGTCAGTATATGGCATTAAAGTGACTACAGGTCCAAAGGCTTCAATTTTATGAATATTTTCTGCCTGAGCCGGTGCTTTGCAGACCAAGACTGTTGGTGGATAACATGCAGACTTCTCAGTATTTTGTACTTGAATCTTAAAGTCCTGACGCAAGTGACTACCGAATATAATCTCTGCATCTTGACTCAGCTGTTCAACTTTTGCCGCGACATCATGTTTCTGTTTGACGCTGGCCAAAGCACCCATTGTCACGCCTTCCTGAGCCGGATCACCGACAACCACTTTTTTCAGTTTTTCAATCAGACGACTTTGCACGGTATCCAGCAGCTCGGCTGGAACAAAAGCGCGACGAATGGCAGTACATTTTTGTCCGGCTTTGCTGGTCATTTCACGGAAAACTTCACGAACAAATAAATCAATCGTTTCATCATTGGCTTGCGCCGTCAAAATCGCACTATTGACCGAATCTGCTTCCATAGTGAATGGAATCGAGTAGGCATTTAAGTGTGGATGCGAACGCAGTTTTTGCCCGGTTGATGCAGAACCGGTAAAGGTGACCGTATCCTGAGGATTTAAATAATCAAACAAATCATAAACCTGTCCGCAAATGAGCTGCAGTGAACCTTCTGGCAAGAAACCGCTTTCGTGAATGGCTTTGACCACGGCATGGGTCAGCTCGGCACCTTCTGTTGCCGGTTTGACAATACAGGGTACGCCTGCCAGTAGCGTAGGAGCGATTTTCTCCAGCATGCCCCAGATTGGAAAGTTAAAGGCATTGATATGCACGGCAACACCGGCTTTAGGCGTCAGAATATGTTTCGCGCCAAAGCTACCTTGCTTAGAAAGAGGAATCCAGGCATCTTCGACCCATGCTGTTTCATCACTCAGTTCACGACGCACCAAACTCGAATAGGCATATAAGGTGCCAATCCCGCCTTCAATATCAATCCAGGCATCTTTACGGGTACAGCCGGTCGCCTTGGCAAGTTCATAAAAGTCTTCTTTGCGCTCCATCAAATACTGTGCCACTTGCTTCAGTGCATTGGCACGTTGATGGAAGGTCCATGTGGCGATAGTCGCGCCTTTTTGTTTGGCATACTTGACTACAGCTTGGGTATCGATGCCCTGACTGCCGACCTGATAAACCGCTTCACCGCTAATGGCATGATAAACCGTACGTAAATCGGCTTGCGCTGTGTATTCCTGGCCGTACACCAGTGAAGCTAAGCTTTTGATGGCAATAGGATTATGAGTTGATTCAGTATCTTGATAATCCATTGTGCTTGAGTTGCTGTCTAACTCTAACATGGTAAAAACTCCATTTATGATACGTTTTGAGATGTATTTTAATTTTGATGTTTCATAATTTGTGTTGAAAAAGTGAAAATGTCAATCATAAATCTGTGTTTAAAAATGATTAGGAATAAAATAAAAAATATTAAACTATATAAAACAATCATTTATTAAAAATAAGCAATAAAAATTAAATGATACCAATAAATAGATATTGATTTTAATTTTGTATCGTTTTAATTTGAGTGTATCAACACTTGGGATAAGTGAGGGAACAATGAATAATCAACAACAAATCTTTGATCAAAAGATTGAAAAGGATATTTCCATCGAGCCGAAGGACTGGATGCCGGAGGCTTATCGTAAAACTTTAATTCGTCAGATTGGTCAGCATGCACACTCTGAAGTGGTGGGCATGTTGCCGGAAGGCAACTGGATTACCCGTGCACCGACTTTAAAACGTAAAGCCGTGCTGATGGCAAAAGTTCAGGATGAAGCCGGTCATGCTTTGTATCTGTACAGTGCTGCAGAAACCCTGGGTGCCGATCGTGACGACATGATGGATAAACTGATTGCCGGTCGCATGAAATATTCCTCAATTTTTAACTATCCAACCCTGAGCTGGGCCGATGTTGCAGCGATTGGCTGGCTGGTGGATGGTGCGGCTATTGTCAATCAGGTTGCGCTGTGCCGTACGTCTTACGGTCCTTATGCCCGTGCCATGGTGCGCGTTTGTAAGGAAGAGAGTTTTCATCAGCGTCAGGGCTTTGAAGCCATGATGGAATTGGCCAATGGTACGCCGGAACAAAAGCAGATGGCACAGGATGCGGTGAACCGTTTCTGGTGGCCGGCACTGATGATGTTTGGTCCAAGTGATGATAATTCACCGAATAGTGCACAAAGCATGCAGTGGAAAATTAAATTATTCAGCAACGATGATTTACGTCAGAAATTTGTCGATAACACTGTATCGCAAGTCTTGCAGCTGGGTTTAACCGTTCCCGATCCAGACCTTAAATTCAATGAAGCAACCGGACATTATGAATTTGGTGAAATCAATTGGGATGAGTTCTTTGCGATTCTTGCAGGCAAGGGACCGTGTAACCATGAGCGTATTGAAGCACGCCGCAAAGCTTGGGAAGGCGGTAAGTGGGTACGTGATTCAGCAGCAGTCTATGCGCAAAAACAGCAGCAACAGTCAGCAGCACAAAAAGTTGCTTAAAACAGTTTGATCAATATAGGGAAATTTGCTCATGAATAACAAAAACAACTGGTCACTTTATGAAGTGTTTGTGCGTAGTAAACAGGGTCTGAGTCACCGTCATGTTGGCAGCCTGCGTGCGCCAGATGAGGAGGTCGCACTACAAAATGCCCGCGATGTGTATACCCGCCGCAATGAAGGGATCAGTATCTGGGTGGTGAAATCTGAATTGATTACCTCTTCCCAGCCAGATGAAAAAGCAGAATTTTTTGAACCGGCTTTGGACAAGGTCTATCGCCATCCAACCTTTTATAACATTCCAGCTGGCATCGAGCACATGTAAAGGGAAAGGTGAAGATTATGACAAATCAAGTATTGGCAGAATTTCTTTTACATGTGGGCGACAGTCAACTGGTGTTGTCGCATCGTTTGGCAGAATGGTGTGGCCATGCCCCTGAACTGGAACTAGATATTGCCTTGGCCAATATCGGACTGGATTTATTGGGTCAGGCACGTACTGCCCTCAGTCTGGCAGGTGAAGTGGAAGGACAGGGCCGTGATGAAGACAAGCTGGCTTATTTCCGAAACGAACGTGACTATCGTAATTTACTGCTGTGTGAACAGCCGAATGGTGACTTTGCCCAGACTCTGGTGCGTCAGTGGCTGATGGGTCACTATCATGCTTTATTGTTTAGTGCCTTAAGTCAAAGTCAGCATCCGGAGTTGGCTGCCTTTGCAGTAAAGTCACTCAAAGAAGTGAAATATCACCAGCGTTTTTCCACCACCTGGATGGAACGCCTAAGTCTAGGTACAGCTGAAGCGCATGAAAAAACTCAGCAAGGTTTAAACCAGTTATGGCGTTTTACTGAGGAACTTTTTGTATTGACTGCAGATGAAAAACAGCTGGTCAATAGTGGTGTCCTTCCAGATATTGAAAATTTAAAAGTCCAGTGGCTAGAAACAATTACAGCCGAATTAGCCCGATTTGAATTAAGCCTGCCAGAGCTGGGCGCTTATCGTAGTGGGGCTAAACAGGGTTTACATACAGAACATCTCGGTTTTATTTTGGCTGAACTGCAATATATGCAGCGCTCTTATCCAAACATGAACTGGTAATTCGGCACAATCACAGGGAGTGAGTCGCATGAATCTGATTCGACACGTAGAAGATCAATGTTGGGACGTTTTGCAACAGGTTTCTGATCCAGAGATTCCGGTATTGTCAGTGATTGATCTGGGCATGATTCGTGGCGTCGAGCTGAATCAGCAGGATGAAATTGTGGTGCGACTCACGCCGACCTACAGCGGCTGTCCGGCCACGGATGTATTAAAAGCAGAAATTACCCAGACTTTCGAGGCCAACGGTTTGACGCCGGTCAAAGTCATTGTCGATCTGTCTGAAGCCTGGACCACGGACTGGATGAGTGAATCGGGCAAACACAAATTACAGCAATATGGTATTGCCCCGCCGCAAGGCCAGTCACATAGCTGTGGTACGCATGTGGCATTGACCGATGGCATCACCTGTCCACAGTGCTTAAGTAACAACAGCAAACTATTAAGTGAATTCGGTTCGACCGCCTGTAAAGCTTTATATCAATGTCGGGACTGCTTAGAAACTTTTGACTATTTCAAATGTATTTGATTGTAACGATTGCGCGGTGGGCAGGGTAAACCAATAACAAGCCTGAACACCGCCACCTAAAAGAAGGATTTTGCCATGAGCCAATTTATCCCATTAACCATTAAATCGATTCAGCCACAAACCGAGCAGGCAATCTGTATTGCTTTTGATCTCGCGCCTGAGCAGATGGATGCTTTTCAATATCAGCCGGGTCAACACCTGACCATTCGCTATTTAAGTGATGATGGCGAGCTGCGCCGTTGCTATTCGATTTGTAGTGATACTCAGGAAGACATGAGTATTGCGATTAAAAAAATTGATCAAGGTCAGTTCTCGACCTGGGCCAATGCGCATCTCAAAGCGGGCGATGTACTGGAAGTCATGCCACCGCAAGGGGTGTTCTTTCAAAAAGCAGCCAAGGCCGGTGGCCAGAATTATCTAGGGTTTGCAGCAGGCAGTGGCATTACGCCAATTTTATCGATTGTAAAATCGGTGCTAAACCGTCAAGCAGAAGCCACATTTACCTTGGTATATGGCAACCGTTCCTGGAAACAGACCATGTTTTCTGAACAGATCATGGACTTGAAAGACCGTTTTAAGGAACGTCTGCAACTGGTAAATATTTTTTCACGTGAACTGAATGACAGCGAAATCTTTAACGGTCGTATCAATGCGGATAAATTGCAGCAGCTGTTTCAGGCCAATCTGATTTCAGCCGACACAGATCACTGTTTTGCCTGTGGTCCTGAAGAAATGATGGCGGCGGTCGAAACGGTATTACCGACTTGGGGCATTCAACGCAGCAAGATTCACACTGAACGCTTCAATACGGGTACTGCACCGAAAGCAACCGCCCAGCAGATTGAAAGTCGCAGCGAAGAACGCGTCAATATCATCCTCGATGGTCGCGAGCTGATTGTTGAAGTCTCCAAACAGGATGACAGTATTTTAGATGCTGCGCTACGTGCCGGAGCCGATCTGCCTTATGCCTGTAAGGGCGGTGTTTGTGCCACCTGTAAATGTAAGGTGTTAGAGGGCCAGGTTGAAATGGCGGTGAATTACAGTCTGGAAGAAGATGAAATCCAGAAAGGCTATGTGCTCAGTTGTCAGGCACGTCCAACCACGGCCAATGTACGTCTGAGTTTTGATGAATAACAGCTGAATTTACAGCACTGAGCACAGCAGGAGTTCAAGGATGACCTATATTAAAACCAGCTCACCAAAACCCGGCGTAGTCCTGATTGAGCTGAATCGCCCGGAAAAGCGCAATGCCCTAAATAATGCGACCTTGCAAGGTATTGCAGCTTGTTTACAGGACTTGGAAGCAGATGCTGCCGTGAAAGCCGTGGTCATTACCGGAAATACGCAATGCTTTGCTGCCGGTGCTGATTTAAATGAATTGGCGCAGTTAGATGTGGTCAGCATCCAGCAGGATCAGCGGCCACTGCTTTGGAAAAAAATTGATGAATTTTCCAAGCCTGTAATCATGGCGGTGAATGGTTATGCCTTTGGTGCAGGGTTTGAACTGGCTCTACATGGTGACATGATTTTAACTGGCGACAATGCCCAGTTTGCCTTGCCTGAAATTGGTTTAGGCATGTTGCCGGGCGCCGGTGGAACACAGCGCCTTGCCCGTCTGGTCGGTCAGCAATTAACGATGCGCTGGGCCATGACCGGTGAAATGATTTCGGCACAGACCGCATTGCAACATGGCATGAGCAGTCAGGTTTGTCCGACAGGACTGACCGTGCAATACGCACTGGAACTAGCGGAAAAAATTGCCAAGCAGGCACCGCTGGCCATTCGCGCCATCAAGCAATCTTTAAAGTCGATTCATGAAGTGACATTAAGTCAGGGACTGAAATTGGAACGTCAGCATTTTGTCTGGCTGGCGGCGACCCAAGATCGCCAAGAAGGCATCAATGCATTTTTACAAAAAAGAAAACCAGAATTTAGAGGTGTGTAATGGAATATCAAACAATTATTGTCGAAGAAAAAAATGCAGTGGGCTACCTGACCTTTAACCGTCCGAAACAGCTCAACAGCTTTAATGAAACCATGCATCAGGAAGTCTCCAAGGTCATCAAGGCCTGGGCCAAAGACAGCCAGATTCGTGCCGTGGTGATTTCAGCTGAAGGCCGTGGTTTCTGTGCCGGCCAGGATCTAAATGATCGTGTGGTCGATCCGAATGCTGATGCACCGGACTTAGGCCTGTCAATTGAAAAATACTACAACCCTTTAATCAAACTGATTACTGAAATGCCAAAACCGGTAATTTGTGCGGTGAATGGTGTGGCGGCAGGGGCCGGTGCCAATATTGCACTGGCCTGTGACATTGTAGTTGCTGCAAAATCGGCTTCCTTTATTCAGGCCTTTTGTCGTCTAGGTTTAGTACCAGATTCAGGCGGCACCTGGTTCTTGCCGCGTCTGGTCGGGCGTGCCCAGGCGATGGGCTTAGCGATGCTCGGCGATAAAATTCCGGCTGAGCGCGCAGCACAACTGGGCATGATCTGGCAGGTGGTTGAAGATGAGCAACTGCAAGTGGAAGCGAAAAAACTGGCCGAGCATTTGGCCAAGCAGCCGACTTATGGCCTGTCACTAATCAAAAAAGCCATTCATGCCGCAGCCGACAATAATCTGGATCAGCAGCTCATTCTGGAACGTGACCTGCAACGTCTGGCTGGACGTTCAAGTGATTATAAAGAAGGTGTACAAGCCTTTATGCAGAAGCGTACACCTGAATATAAAGGATGCTAAATCATGCAGCAGATCAATTTGGAACACGTCAAAGTTGCTGTGGTGGGTGCGGGAACCATGGGGATTGGCATTGCGCAACTGGCAGCCATGCACGGGCATCCGACCTATGTGTTTGACCTCGACAGCAGCAAAGTTCAGAGTGCCTTAACTGCTTTAAAGGCGCAGCTCAGCAAGCGGGTACAGAATGGCAAAATGACCCAGCAATTGCTGGAGAGTACCTTCGCCAATCTGATCGTGGCCGAAGATATTCAACAGTTGGTCGATGCGGGCTTGATTATTGAAGCCATTGTCGAAAAGAAAGAAGTGAAACAAAATCTGTTTCAACAGCTGGCTGCCATTTGCCCGGAACAGACGATTTTTGCTTCCAATACCTCATCGATTTCCATTACCGCGATTGCCTCGGCGATTCCGCATCCAGAGCGGGTAATTGGGCTGCATTTCTTTAATCCCGCGCCAATCATGAAGCTGGTCGAGATTATCCGTGGACTGAAAACCTCAGCCGCCATTGCCGATGCAGTATTTGCTCTGATGGCATCTTGGAACAAAGTTCCGGTACGGGCCAAATCGACTCCCGGTTTTATCGTCAATCGTGTTGCACGACCGTATTATGCCGAAGCCTTTCGCGCCTTACAGGAAGATGCCAGCACACCGGAACAGCTCGATTACATCATGCGCGAATGTGGCCGTTTTGCCATGGGACCGTGTGAACTCACAGACCTGATTGGACAGGATGTAAATTTCTCGGTCACGCAAAGTGTCTATCAGGAATTTTTCTATGAGCCACGCTACCGCCCATCCTTGATTCAAAAAGAGTTGGTCGATGCGGGCTGTTATGGCCGCAAGTCCGGTCAAGGTTTTTATAATTACACACAGTCCAAGCCTGCACCTGCGTACGAATTACCAGTGTGTTATGCCAAGTCGCTGAATAAGCTCAAAGTCACGGTAAAAGGTGAATGGCTGCATTCATCAGCACTGATTGCACGTTTAAAACAGGCCTCTCATCTGGAACTGAGTTTTCAGGCAGCAGAACAGAATGAAATCCTGATTGGAGATCTTTCCCTGCGATTATCGCTCGGCGAATCGGTTGAACTTACCTATCCGCATGAGCCTGTGGTGTTGATGGACTGGCATGCAGATTGGGCCAATGCTCAAGCGATTCCGGTAGTTGCATCACCCGCTTGTAGTGAAGAACAGCGCCAGGTAGTAGAGCTATTCCTCCTAGGTATGAATGTGATACCTATTTGGTCTAAAGATCATCCAGGTCTTTATGTTATACGTAGTATTGCCATGCTGGTGAATGAAGCCTGTGAAGCAGTATTGCATGATATTGCATCAGAGCAAGATATTGATTCTGCTATGAAATATGGAGTGAATTATCCTTGTGGTCCATTCGAATGGGCAGATAAAATTGGGTATTACACAATTTTACAAATTTTAGAAAATATGTATCGTATTTATGGTGAAGATCGCTATAGAACTAGTATATATTTAGCAAAGAAAGCGGTGCAGGGACAGGCACAGCAAACTCAGCAGCACCCATTACGCGTGGCTGGCTAAAAGGAAAAATCATGGAACAGGTTTATATTTTTGATGGAGTTCGTACCCCGATCGGACGCTATGCCGGTGGGCTGAGCAGTATCCGTGCTGATGATCTGGCAGCGCTACCGATTCAATATCTGAAAGAGCAGCATCCGGCATTGCCATGGGCAAAACTGGATGAAGTGATCTTGGGCTGTGCCAATCAGGCCGGTGAAGATAACCGTAACGTTGCGCGTATGGCGGCTTTACTTGCAGGACTGCCTGAATCTGTTCCCGCACTTACCGTGAACCGTTTATGCGCCTCAGGTCTGGATGCGATTGGACTTGCCGCACGTGCCATCAAATCGGGTGAAGCACAATTTATTTTGGCGGGTGGGGTAGAATCCATGAGCCGTGCGCCTTTTGTGCAGTCTAAACCGACCTCAGCATTTAGCCGTACTCCAGAAATTTATGACACGACTATTGGTTGGCGTTTTATCAACCCAAAATTTAAAGCCCAGTTTGGCGTTGACAGCATGCCGGAAACAGCCGAAAACGTTGCTGAAAAGTATCAGATCAGTCGCGCAGATCAGGACCTGTTTGCCTATCGCAGCCAGCAGAAAACCGCAGTAGCACAGCAAGAAGGTATTTTTGCCGAAGAAATTCTGCCGGTAGAGGTTAAAGGGCCAAAGAAAACCATCCTGACCATTTCCCAGGACGAGCACCCGCGCGCAGAGACGACACTGGACAATCTGGCCGCCTTAAAAACCCCATTTCGTAAAGAAGGCGGTTCGGTCACCGCCGGCAATGCTTCGGGTGTCAATGATGGTGCGGCTTGCGTATTGCTCGGCAATCAGCAATTTTCCGAGCAGTATGGTTTGCGCCCGAAAGCCAAAGTGATCGGGATGGCCAGTGCCGGTGTTGAAGCCAAATATATGGGCATTGGCCCAGTGCCAGCGGTACAGAAAGTCTTGAAACAAACCGGACTCAGCCTGGAACAGATGGACGTGATTGAGCTGAATGAAGCATTCGCAGCACAGTCACTGGCTGTGATTCGGGAATTGGGCCTGCAAGACGATGATGCAAGAATCAACCCGAATGGCGGTGCCATCGCTTTGGGTCATCCACTGGGTATGAGTGGCACCCGTCTGGTGATTACCGCTATGCATGAACTGAAACGCCGTCAAGGCAAATATGCACTGTGCACGATGTGTGTCGGTGTCGGTCAAGGTGTTGCACTGGTTTTAGAAAATATGGATTAAACACATCATTCAATCAATGAATTAAACCGTGGTCAGGAAGACTGCGTCAGGAGTAAGAATATGAATAACAATGCAATGGAAAAAATTGAAAAAGTATCGGTTGATGAGTTACGCAGTGTCCAGCTACAGCGGATGAAAAAGACCCTGCAGCATGCCTATCAGAATAGCCCTGTTTATAAAAAGAAATTTGATGATGCGGGTGTGCATCCGGATGATTTTAATTTTCTGGAAGACCTGGCCAAATTCCCGTTTACCACCAAACAGGATTTACGCGATAACTATCCGTTTGGCATGTTCGCTGTACCACAGGAACAGATTGTACGTGTGCACGCCTCTTCTGGCACCACCGGTCAGCCGACCGTGGTCGGTTATACCCAGAATGATATTAATGTCTGGTCAGACGTGGTGGCACGTTCATTACGCGCAGCCGGCTTGAGCAGTAAAGATATCATTCAGGTGTCTTATGGTTATGGCCTGTTTACTGGTGGTCTAGGTGCGCATTATGGCGTTGAACGCTTGGGTGCAACTGTGATCCCAATGTCTGGCGGACAAACCGATAAACAGGCGCAACTGATTCATGATTTTAAGCCGACGGCATTAATGGTTACGCCATCTTATTGCCTGAATATTATTGAAGCGCTTGAAAAGAAATTTGGTACAGCCAAAAACTGCTCGATTAAAACCGGCGTCTTTGGTGCAGAGCCATGGACCAATGAAATGCGCAAGGAAATTGAAGAGCGTCTCGGCATTGATGCCTTGGATATTTATGGCCTGTCAGAAGTGATGGGCCCGGGCGTCGCCATGGAGTGTCTGGAATCCAAAGATGGCCCAACCATTTGGGAAGATCATTTTTATCCGGAAATTATCCATCCTGAAACCGGTGAAGTCCTGCCGGATGGTGAATTGGGCGAGCTGGTCTTCACCACCATTACCAAAGAAGGTATGCCGGTGATCCGTTACCGTACCCGTGATCTGACCCGTTTATTGCCTGGCACGGCACGTACCATGCGCCGTATGGACAAGATTGTTGGCCGCAGTGATGACATGATGATTATCCGTGGAGTGAATGTGTTTCCGTCGCAGATTGAAGAGCAGATTTTACAGATCCAGCAACTGATTCCGAACTATCAGATCCAGATTTGTAAACAAGGCCATCTGGATACATTGCATATCCGTACCGAAATGCGTAAAGATAGCAGTGATATTATGGCGCACCAGCTGGCAACTCAGCTAAAAAGCCAGATTAAAACCATGGTTGGTATCAGTGTCAGTGTCGAAGTTTTGCCAGAAGGCAGTCTGCCACGTTCTGAAGGCAAGGCACAGCGCGTTTTCGATATCCGCAAGTCTGCATGAAGTCCTACTGGATGATGACTAAATGGTCTATCATCCAGTTTCTACAAGGTAAAGTTAAGCGTAATGAATCCGAAATTAAAACAAATCATTGATGACTTTATTCAAAATGAAGCACTCAGCGGAACCTCATTAATCATGACCATCTTCGGTGACTGTATTTTTCATCGCGGTGGCATTATCAGTCTGGCCAGCCTGATCCAGCTCATGGATGTCTTCGGCTTTAATGAACGTTCAGTAAGAACTGCTGTATTTCGTCTGGTACAAAATGGCTGGCTGTTCTCGGAGAAAATTGGCCGCACCAGTTATTACCGTGTCACCGAAAGCAGCCGCCAGCGTTTTATTATGGCTGACCAAAAGATTTACAGTTTTAGCCATCAGGAATGGGATCAGAAATGGGATCTGGTGCTGCTCAGTTCAGTGGAACTGGACAATAAACTGATTCTGAAAAAAGAACTGGAATGGCTGGGCTTTGCCAATATCGCCACCAATGTTATGGCCTATCCGGGCTGTGACCACCAGAAACTGCAAAACCTGCTGCTGAATTTGAAAATGACCGATCAGGTGGTGGTGTTTAAAGCCGAAACCTTACAGCTCTGGCAGGAATCTTATCCAACTGTGAAGCGCATGGTTGCTACCAACTGGCCGGTGCAGGAATTACATCAGCGTTATGAAAAATTTATCACCGATTTTCGGGAATTTTTTCATCTGGTGGAACAGGAAGATGAGCTAGATCCGCTACAGGCATTTCAGTTGCGTATTTTGCTGATTCATCAATTCCGCCGGATTTTATTAAAAGATCCGAATCTGCCTTTTGAGTTATTGCCATCTAACTGGCTTTCCCTGAATGCCCGTAATCTGAGCAGCAATTTATATCAAACTGTGGTTGCAGCAGGTGATGAATTCTTTATAGAAATCGCGCGGACTTCGGAAGGTTCGATGCCGCCGGTACATCCACAATTTTATAAACGTTTTGGCGGTTTGCGACTAGAAGCCGTCAGTTAATCTAATTCTGCATTTTTAAAGGAATAAAATAATGCCGTGTTATGCCATTGATGGTGTGATTCCTGTGGTCAGCCCTCGCGCTTATGTACATCCACAAGCCGTCTTGATTGGGGATGTGGTGATTGAAGAGGGCGTATATATCGGGCCTTTTGCCACCTTGAGAGCTGACTTTGGCGGGATTCACATCCAGAGAAATGCCAATGTTCAGGATTCCTGTACCATTCATGGCTTTCCCGGCAGTATTACGCTGGTTGAAGAATATGGCCATATCGGACATGGCGCGATTTTACATGGCTGTATCATTCGCAAAAATGTACTGGTGGGCATGAACAGCGTGATTCTGGATGAAGCCGAGATTGGTGAAAATACCATTATTGGTGCCAATAGTATGGTCAAGGCCAAATCCCAGATTCCAGAAAACTCATTAGTGCTGGGTAGTCCGGCGCGGGTCATCCGTCCTTTGGACGCCAAAGAAATTGCCTGGAAAAGCAAGGGAACGCAGGAATATATTCAGCTGACAGAACGCTGTCTTTCTTCGATGCAGGAAGTTGAACCATTGTCTGAAGATTCAGCAGATCGCCTGAACTATCAGGCCTTTGATGCGGAATATCAAATTAAAAAGAATCATTAATTTAGCACTTGGCTGATGATCGTATCAGCCAAGTTTTTTATTTCATTTATAAAAATTATAAACGGCGACATTGACCTTCTTTGTCACCATTGACCCGGTTATTGCCACCGATCGGTTGAATGCGGTTGGATTCGCATTGCAAATTACCGTCAACCACATTGTCATTTACAGTAATTTTTTGGGTATTCTTTTTCAGCTGGATGTCACCCTCTACCTGATTGGCAGTGAGCTGAATCGTCTGACCGCCTTCTAGCTGGATATTGCCGTCAATCCGATTATGTTGTGCCAGAACCGAGCTAAAACGTCCTTTCGATTCCAGATTGCCATCAATCGCAGTATTTGAAATTACTGCTTGAGCACCCTGATATAACATGACATTGCCTTTAATGGTGGCATTATCAATCTGACAGTTTTGGCTGATACTGACATTGTCATCAATCGTGCGATCTTTAATGCTACCGTGACAGTGATAATCTGCGAAACTTGCGCTGGATAAACAAAGTAGTGCTAAACCTGAAAGTAATTTTATCATCATGATCCTTGGTGTATTTTTAATGCACTTTAACCATAATTTTTGAATATGACATTTTGATGACGGCACTCAAACGTAGTGTGGGCTTTAGGTTAGCGTATGTTAACGTACCAAAATCATTTCCAGCACGAATTTAGAACCAATAAAACCCAGTGCCAGCAGACCAAAACCTAAAAGTGTAAAGCGCACGGCTTTCTGGCCACGCCAGCCAAACTTCCAGTGTCCGATTAATAGTGAACCGTAAACCAGCCAGGAAATAATACTGAACGCAGTTTTATGTGCCAGATGTTGGGCGAAGAAATTATCGATGGTGAAAAAGCCAAAGCTTAAAGCGAGCGTAAGTAAAACAAAACCGGTCATCAGCATATCAAAGAGCAATGATTCCATGTCCTGATAAGAAGGTAATAAACTGACCCAGACCCGGCGTTTTTGCTTCTTTTTGAGCTCACGATCCTGAAGCCGCAAGATCACGGCCTGAATGGTCGCCATGTAGATGAAGGATATAAAAATCTACCATTTCCATTTCAGGAAATTTCAATTTCACCACTTATGCTTGAGGTGGAGTGGAATTTTTATCAGCTGATTGTTTATATGAGTACCTGGTCAGCCGTGAAAGCAGCAACTCAAGCACTCGGACATAATCCACTGAATGTACTGGCAGATGCCTTATTGCCAGAATGGGAAGATCCAGAATTGCCTAGAGTGATTCGCTGGCCATTATCAGTGCGTGCGGGGCGTATAATCCTTTAAAGAATACTCAAGCTAAAGCCTTTTCATTGAACAATGAATTGAATATTTCAAGGCTCAGAATTATCGCCCCAAGATCATTTCCAGCACGAATTTAGAACCAATAAAACCCAGTGCCAGCAAACCAAAACCGAGTAGGGTAAAGCGCACGGCTTTCTGGCCACGCCAGCCAAACTTCCAGTGTCCGATTAATAGTGAACCATAAACCAGCCAGGAAATAATACTGAACGCTGTTTTATGTGCCAGATGCTGGGCAAAGAAATTGTCGATGGTAAAAAAGCCAAAGCCTAAAGCGAGGGTAAGTAAAACAAAACCGGTCATCAGCATATCAAACAGCAGTGATTCCATGTCCTGATAAGAAGGTAATAAACTGACCCAGACCCGGCGTTTCTGTTTCTTTTTGAGTTCACGATCCTGCAGTCGCAAAATCACGGCCTGAATGGTCGCCATGAGCAATACGGCATAAGCAGATAAAGACAGGATAATATGAATATCCAGACCCAAAGAGTTTTGTGCGATGATTTTTGCAGGCTGGGTAAAGACAAAGCCGAGAATTAAACCCGTGGCAGCCACTGGAATCCCGATCAGATTCAGGGCAATAATTGGACGATAAGTACTGTAAATAATGCTGAGTAACAGCATCAGACCAGAGGTAAAGGAAAACAGGGCAAAGACATCATAATTAATGCCAAGCGGGGTGTGCATATCGCCATATAAAACCAGCGCATGTAAGCCCAGTCCAAGCAGGGCAGTTAGCGAAACAAACCATTGATTAGGAGCACGTTTAGACATTAAATGAATGAACAGATACCAGAAGGAAGCGGTATAAGCGACTAATGCTAAGATCGTATAAACCAAGGGGAGGCTAACCATGTCAAACCTTTTTAAGGGTGATGAATATTCATTTATATAAATTCGCTGCGAACTACAGTATCCTATAGCATTCTATGCATAAATTTTCTATTTTAAGAAACAATTTTTTGCTCATGGCTATTTTAAGCGGATTTTGCAATGTTTGATACCTTAACAGAACGACTCACGCAGAGTTTAAGAAATGTTACTGGCTCAGGGCAGCTAACCGAAGACAATATTAAAGATACGTTACGTGAAGTGCGTATGGCGCTTCTTGAGGCCGATGTTGCGTTACCTGTAACTCGTGAATTCATCGCGAAAGTTAAGGAAGAGGCATTGGGCCAGGAAGTGATGACTCAGTTATCTCCTGGACAGGCTTTTGTCAAAATCGTTCATGACGAATTGACCAAAATGATGGGCGCGGCCAATGAAAGCCTTGACCTTGCCGCAAAACCACCGGTCGTTGTCCTGCTGGCAGGTCTGCAAGGTGCAGGTAAAACCACCACTGCAGCAAAATTGGCACGCTTTTTACAAGAACGTCAAAAGAAAAAAGTGGCAATGGTTTCTGCCGACGTCTATCGTCCCGCAGCGATCAAGCAACTACAAACGGTTGCAGGCGAAGTCGGTGCGATTTTCCTGGAATCTAGCGCAGACGAAAAACCGATTACGATTGTAAATCGTGCGATTGAACAGGCAAAAATCCAGTTTGCTGATGTGTTAATTGTCGATACTGCCGGTCGTTTACATGTCGATAATGACATGATGGACGAAATTAAAGAGCTGCATGCGGCGATTAACCCGACTGAAACCCTGTTCGTGGTCGATGCCATGACCGGTCAGGATGCGGCGAATACGGCCAAAGCCTTTAATGATGCCTTGCCTTTAACCGGTGTGATCCTGACCAAAACCGATGGTGATGCACGCGGTGGTGCAGCATTGTCTGTACGTGCCATTACCGGTAAGCCAATCAAATTCTTGGGTATGGGCGAAAAGCTTGATGCCTTGGAGCCATTCCATCCTGAACGTATCGCGCAGCGTATTTTGGGTATGGGTGACGTCCTTTCTTTGGTCGAAGAACTTGAGCGTAAGGTCGACAAAGAAAAAGCCGAAAAAATGGCGAAAAAACTGCAAAAAGGCGGCAGCTTCAACTTTGAAGATATGCTGATGCAGTTTGAGCAGATGAACAAGATGGGCGGCATGATGGGCTTCCTGGACAAACTTCCTGGCATGAGCAATGCCGGTCTGCAAGATGCGTTGGCCCAGGCCAATCCTGAAAAGCAGGTCAAGAAAATGGAAGCAATTATCCAGTCGATGACCATCAAAGAGCGCCGTAATCCAGACTTGATGAACCCAAGCCGTAAAAAACGTATCGCAGCAGGTTGTGGTATGGAAGTGGCGGAAGTCAACAAGTTGATTAAACAACATGCGCAAATGGCCAAGATGATGAAGAAATTTGCCAATCCGTCAGGTATGGCAAAAATGATGAAATCACTCGGTGGTTTGCAGAAACAGTTTGGCGGCGGCGGTGGCATGGGTCCACTGTTCGGCGGCAATGACAAGAAATAAGATTCTGATTTAAAAAAGGCGCGAAATGCGCCTTTTTTATTATGTATCAATCAGAAAACCGGTTTAAACAAAACAACATTTACTTACCCAAAATAAAAATCCAATCAGGCAGACTCAGGAACATCAGCACAAAACAAAGAGAAATTTAAAATGGCTCAAGTGATCATCGTCCATGGTTATACTGCAAGCCCGGAAGAAAACTGGTTTCCATGGATTCAGGAAAAAGCCCAACAGGAAAATGTCAGCTTAAAAGTACTGCGACTTGACCCATCGACCACACCCAAGCTAGAGGTGTGGGACCAGCAAATGCGTGAGCAGATTGAGGGGATTGATGAAGACAGTATTTTTATCGGGCATAGCCTAGGAACTGTGGCTGTATTGCATTACTTATCCAGAGAGTTAAAACAGCAAAAGATTCAGCAATTGGTATTGATCGCAGGATTTAATGGCCGCTTGGGTCGTTTAGATGAAGTCAATCCGTTTATTGATGCTGCTGAGATCGATTTTGATCTGCTTAAACAGCAGGTGGCAGAACGGGTGGTGATTTATTCTGAAGGCGATGATCGGGTGGAGCCTGAATTTAGCCTGGAACAGGCAGACAGTCTGGATGCGATTGTGGTGAGTGCCAAGCATCAGGGACATTTTATCGATTCAGAAGGCTGTACCGATCTGCCAGAACTCTGGAAAGTGATTGAGCCTTATCTGATTAAAGCTGAATCTTAAGCAGGTTGTTGGATTCGTTCAATTTGTAAATTGAGTCTGAGATGGGATGCAAAAAGTTACTTGAATTTCATCTTCAGACTGTTTAATAGTAGTTTTTGCCAAAGCACTTTGTGCTCAATTATAATAAGTAAAACACGATGAAAAATATAATCAATAAAGTCTATATCGTGCCTGATTATCAGGCCACCTCAAATGACCATTGGTATCCGTGGCTGAGTCGCCAACTCAAAAATGTCGGTGTTGATTCAAAACGGATTATGCTGGCCAATCCTTTTCAGCCTGATCTAGAAGAATGGCAGCAGAATCTGAAACTGCATATTCCACACCTGGATGAGCATACTTTTTTAGTTGCCCATGGCCTGAGTGGACTCAGTGTTTTAAGTTTTTTACAGCAACATTATCTCCAGCAGCACCGCAAGACCGGCGGGGTTATTCTGGTTTCAGCTTTCGATACACCGCTGGTGGCCTGGTCGGAACTGAATAAAATGCTGCAGGCGACACGACTGGATCTGAACAACCTGCCGTATAGCTATAAACGCGCGGTCATACTGATCTCCAGTAATGATCCTTTTGTACCTGCACCGGTTTCCTTGCGCCTGGCCCACAGCTTAAATGCTCAAATTTTTGAGATTAAAAAAGCCGGACATTTTAACAAATGTGATGGATTTACCGAATTTCCTCAATTGCTCGAAATCATGAAACTGTGTCTGGCAAATGAGCCGCAAAATGCTGCAAACCTTTAAGCAGAAGATCAGGTTCAATCCTCGGCTGATACGGCTCAAGATGCTGGGCAAACACTGGAGCATCTCCACCGGTTAGTACCAGCTGTGCCGGAAAATCATGCAGCACTTTTTCAATGGTGCTGAGCAGACCGAGCAGAATGCCATGATGTACTGCATCGATGGTATTGCGTCCGGGATTGAGCTCAGAAAATGCGGCATCCGGAATTTTAATGCCTTTGGTATTCTGAATTAGTGCATCACGTTGCAAATATAAATTTGGCAGAATAAAACCGCCTAAATGTTGTTGTCCTTGAATCAGGTCAATGGTCAGCGCTGTACCACAACTAATCACACAATAATTCTCATGAGGCTGGGTCGCGACAGCAAGTACCTGTAGCCAGCGGTCAATCCCCAGTTGTGCGGGTTCATCATAGCCACAAATCAGGCCAGCATATTGGGCCTGCACCTGAGCAAAAATCACTGGAATATGCAGACCATCTAATATACTAAGAATGCGCTCATTATTGGTTTTGTCCTGAACCGAAGACAATCCGACCTGATCCAGATCCAGCGTTTTAAAGTGCTGGATCAGGCCAAGTAACAAATCGGCAGGGGATTGTAAATGTAATTCCGCTGCATGTTCAATGATCTGATCTTGTTCGGTAATCCAGTATTTGAGTCGGGTATTGCCAATATCTAGCCATAGTTTCTTCATGGATTATGCCTGTTCAAGGATTATTTTTGAGCCGTAATTGACCTTGGTAAAAGATGTGGACACCTGTTTCAGTTGCGATTTTAACAGCGCCATCATCCTGAATACCCAGAAATTTTCCTGAATATTGCCCTTGCAGATCGGTAAATTCAACCCTCTCTTGGATAAAAGCGGCATGTCGATTGAAACGACCAGACAGATTCTGGCTGCCATAACTAAACCATTGTCCGGCTTGCTGAATCGCCAGATACAGTTCTGCAATCAGCTGAATGCGTGAACCCTGATGCAGGCCCAACTCATTCAATGAGGTCACTTGCTGCTCGGGAACCTCAGCAGACATTGGACTGAGGTTGATCCCGACCCCGACCACCACTTGCGTAGGTGAAATCGGTTCTACCAGAATGCCGCCCCATTTGCCTTTGACGCTATACAGGTCATTCGGCCATTTTACTTGCAAGTCCAGCCCTTGTAGACTGCGCATTTGCAGGATATTTAACGCAATTTCCAGAGCCAAACGGCCATCGATGGGTTTTTGTGTATGCAGCAATGTGCTTAAATAGATATTCCCTTCAGGTGAAATCCATTGACGCTGGCGCTGCCCACGGCCTTGGGTCTGCACATGGCTACAGACCAGAACCTGCTGTACCCCCTTGGTTGCCAATTCCCGCACATCGTCATTGGTCGATGTGGTAATCGGTTTGATGAGCAATACTTCCGGAAGCTGGCCTGCATCGCTTAATCGTTGTTGCAGTTCACGAGTTTCTACATCCATTTGAATCTAAACGTGGTAAATATCGTTATGGAGTTAATCATATATTTATTGATTGGTGCAATTGCAGGATTTACCGCTGGCCTGTTTGGGGTCGGTGGTGGTTTGATTATTGTGCCGATTCTGTACATTGTTTTTACCCAGCTCCAGTACGATCCCAGCGTGATTATGCACATGGCGGTGGGGACTTCTCTGGCTACCATTATTGTCACCTCGATCAGTTCGGTCATGGCGCATCATCAAAGAGGTGCCGTGTTGTGGTCGGTATTTCGTAATCTGGCACCCGGCTTGATTATTGGTTCCTTCCTGGGCGCAGGGATTGCTGACTATTTATCTGGTCAAGGCTTGCAGCTGTTGATCGGGTTCTTTGCAGTCTGGGTGGCGTTTAGAATGTTTAAAGGCGCCAATGTTCAGGTCGATCCGAATAAAAAATTGCCTTCAACCCCGGTACAACTCGCTGCGGGCGGTGGGATTGGTGTGGCATCGGCGATCTTTGGGATTGGTGGCGGTAGTCTGACAGTCCCGTTTTTGAATCGCTGTGGCATCGTGATGCAAAAAGCCGTGGCGACCTCTGCGGCTTGTGGATTGCCGATTGCCGTGGCAGGCGCACTAGGCTTTATCTGGTTTGGTCAACAGGCCCAGGTCACAGTACCAAATACGATTGGCTATATCCATATTTATGCCTTTATTGGCATCAGTATGATGAGTTTTTTTACCGCCAAACTCGGTGCAAAAGTGGCACATTTACTTTCACCTGCGGTACTGAAAAAATGTTTTGCGGCTTTACTGACCACCGTCGGTCTGTATTTTATTTATCAAGGTTTTATGGCCTGATTTAATTTTTTAGGTTGAACTGATGTATCACCTAAGGAGAATGGTTCACTATTCTCCTTTTTTATGAACTTGAGTTGGCTGTAGAGACACAAGATTGTCTGACAATGTCACAGTATTCATCGAAAAAATTCTGTCTAATAGCAATATAGCCCAAATCATGGGCTGAACCAGTATCCATAAAAATAAAGACAGGAACGGTATGCCATTAGAACAAGCACACAGTTTGTCTGAGCAGATTGCCAAACACATTAGCGAACAGATTATTCGCGGCGAATTGGTCGAAGGCGAACGTATACAGGAACTCAGGATTGCCTCGGAGCTGGATGTCAGTCGAGGGTCGGTTCGTGAAGCCCTGCTGTTGCTGGAACGCACCCAGCTGATTGAAATTTATCCGCGTCGCGGTGCCATTGTCTCGGAAATGTCGGCCTTGCAGGTGCGGGCCTTATTTGATATTACCTCTTTATTGCTGGGGCAGATGGTGCATCGTATGGCTGAAACCTGGCGGAGTCATGAAGCCGAGCGCATTCAGCTATTATTAGAACAATTAGAAGCAGAAACTCGCCAAGGACATACAGAAAAGTTTTATGATCTGATCTTTCAGGGCATGGCCCAGCAACATGAGATGGTCGGAAATCCCTATCTGATGCGCTACTATCAGGAACTGTTACCTTGCTTGCGGCGTAGCTATTTCCTGACCCTGAATATTTCCAGACGCGAGTTACAGGAATCTTTCGACTTATTTAAACTGGTCACTGAAGCAATTTTGATACGAAAAACCCATCAGGCCGCTTTATTTATGGAAGATTTTTGTCGACACTTACGCAACCTTGTGTTGGAATCTCTGACACGGATGAAACAAATTGAACTCGCGTGGGCCAGACGCTCACGACGTTAAATCAGGACATTATGCGTTTAAGCAGTTTAAAACTTTCAGGCTTTAAATCTTTTGCCGACAGTACCACTTTACATTTTAAAGATAACCGTACTGCAGTCGTGGGACCGAACGGGTGTGGTAAATCTAACGTCATTGATGCCATACGCTGGGTCATGGGCGAGTCCAGTGCGCGCCAGCTGCGTGGTGGCAGCATGCAGGACGTGATTTTTACCGGAACTGCCAAGCGTAAACCGGTGGGCATGGCCAGTGTAGAACTGCGCTTTGACAATACCTATGGCAAACTGGGCGGTGCTTATAATGCCTATAATGAACTGGCAGTCCGCCGTCAGGTCAACCGCGATGGCAAGTCTGAGTATTTCCTGAATGGCAGCAAATGCCGGCGTCGTGACATTACCGATATTTTTCTGGGCACCGGTCTGGGGCCACGTTCTTACGCGATTATTGAACAGGGCATGATCAACCGTCTGGTCGATGCCAAGCCGGATGAAATGCGGGTCTATATTGAAGAAGCTGCCGGGGTTTCGCGTTATCAGGCACGGCGCCGTGAAACCATGCTGCATCTGGATCACACCACGCAAAACCTGTCGCGTCTGGAAGATATTGCC
This sequence comes from Acinetobacter sp. YH12200, assembly GCF_013418175.1. Taxonomy (NCBI): domain Bacteria; kingdom Pseudomonadati; phylum Pseudomonadota; class Gammaproteobacteria; order Moraxellales; family Moraxellaceae; genus Acinetobacter; species Acinetobacter sp. YH12200. Next base: position 127,189 of record NZ_VPCO01000004.1, on the reverse strand, counting down.
TCTGAGCTGAAATCTCAGCTAAAAACTCTGAAACGTCAGGCTGAAAGCGCGATTCAATATAAGCAACTGGAAACACAGATCCGCAGCATCAAGATTGAAATCCTGTCTTTTCAATGTGAACAAAGCCAGCGCTTGCAACAAGAATATACCGTGGAGATGAATACGCTCGGGGAAAACTTTAAGCTGGTGCGTTCCGAACTGACCACGGTTGAACATGATTTGGGAACTACCAGTGAACTGTTTCAGCGTCTGATTCAGCAATCCACACCTTTGCAAAGTGAATGGCAACAGGCCGAGAAGAAACTGGCCGAACTGGACATGACCTTGCAGCAAAAGCAGTCTCTGCTCGAGCAGAATTCCAGCAGTCTGATCGAACTGGAACAGCAAAAAGCCCAGACCAAAGAACGTTTACAGTTAATCGAGCTGCAACTTGAGACTTTGCAGCAACAAGCTGAAGATCAGCAGGCACAATTGCAGCAGCAAGATGGCCGGAATCAGGCACAGAGTCAAAATCTGGCCGATCTGAAATCACAACATACAACAGTCGCAGCACAATTCGCTCAGATCAAAACCCAGGTCGAACAGCAACAGCAGCGTAAAATGCAGATGCTGGCGCAAAGTGAACAACTGGCCAAGAATATCGAGCGGATTGAGCAGCAAAAACACACCGTACAGCAGCAGAGTGTTCAGATTCAGCATCAAGCGCAGCAGGATGAGCTGGAGCAGTATCAGACAGATAAAGCACAGGCTGAACAGCAAATTGCTGGCTTTGAAACTCAACTCAAAGAACTGAAAACTCAACTTGAGCAGATGCAGGCAGAACAGGCAAGTCGTCAACAACAGCTGATGCAGCTCAAATCTGAAATTCAGGTGCTTCATTCAGAACAAAAAAATCTGAGTCAGTTGCTGACCAAAGCCAACCCTCATGCCAAAGCCGATGCAGTACAGCTGATGCAGGTGCTTAAGCTTAATCAGGCAGGCAAAGTACATGCCAGCCTGATCGAAAAGTTTTTAGCAAAATGGCTGACTGCGCAAATTCTGGCACAAGGCGAGAACTTCCTTGAAGATCGTGCGCGTCAGTTAAAGCAATATGTTGTGCAGGATAAAATTCAACTTGCCAATACGCTGTCTCTGGCCGACTGGATTGAATCTCCGCACTATTCGCTCTGGCAGCAAGTTGCGGTGGCCGAGAATCTAAGCGAAGCCTTAAAACTTCAATCTCAGTTATCACGAGGCCAGACATTACTGAGTTTAGATGGCTACCATGTGGGTGCGGATTGGGTGATTGCCCTGGACTATGATGAAGCCAGTCAGGCAGGACAAGGGGCACTCAGCCACCGGATTCGTCTGGAGGAAATCGAGCTTCAGTTATCAGCACTGAATACCCAACTTAGTCAGGCTGAAGAGCAACTGCCTGAACTGAATCTTCGGATGAAGGAGTTAAAAACCCAGATTCAAACGATCAGTGAGCAGTACAAGCACACACAAAAGCAACTGCAACAACTCGATGTCAATATTGCCAAAGTTCAAAGTAGTGCTCAGGCTTTCGCATTACATAAGCAGCAATTACAGCATCAGCTGCAACAACTCGATGAGCAGCTAGAAGAAGATGCCATGCAGAAAGACGATCTGGAAATTGATCTGCATGCTCTGAATATTAAGCTGGAACAAGCGCTACCAAATTATAAAACCCTGCAATTCCAGCTGGAAGCATTGAGCACTCAGTTAGATGACTCGCAGCAGCTTAGCCAGCAAGCGCAGCAGGAACTGGAACTGCTGCGCCGTCAAAGCGTACAGAGTCAGCAGCAGATTGAATTGCTGGAAAAAGATCAGGTATTTTTAATAGAACAGTATCAACAAATTAATCTACAAATCGAGCAAGCCAAGAAATTTGTCGATCCGGTACAGCTAGAATTGCCTGCTTTACAGAGCCAGTTTAATGAACAGGCGCAGATCACTGAAAAGCTGCAAAAAACCTGGGCCGACTGGCAGATCGAATTAAATCAGGTGCAGAGCAAACAGCAGCATTTAACTGAACAGCGTCACAGTTTCCAGCAGCAGGATGAAAAACTGCGTACAGAACTGGAAGCCAAACGTCTGGCCTGGCAAGCGGCTAGATCCGACTTGCAGCATTATTCGGAACAGTTAAAAGAACTGAATCATGAAGTCATCAGTGGCTTGAATATTGATGTCAAAAACCATCAGGCCAAACTGGAAAAAGCTCAGGCGCAATTTGATAAACTTGGTGCCGTGAATCTGGCGGCTTCTGAAGAATATGAAGAAGTCTCGAAACGCTATGATGAGCTGAGCCATCAGATGCAGGATCTGGAAAATACTGTAGAACAGTTGCAGGCTGCGATGAAGAGTATTGACCAGGAAACCCGCAAACTGTTTATGCACACCTTTAATCAGGTCAATGCAGAACTGCAACAGCTGTTTCCTAAAGTGTTTGAAGGTGGCGAAGCGAGTTTAAGCCTTGAAGATGGCTGGCAATCGGGTGTAAAACTGATGGCCCGACCACCGGGTAAACGTAACAGCTCGTTGGCTTTACTCTCTGGTGGGGAAAAGGCTTTAACGGCATTGGCATTGGTATTCGCGATTTTTCGCCTAAATCCGGCTCCTTTTTGTGTACTGGATGAAGTCGATGCACCGCTGGATGATGCCAACGTAGGACGTTTTTGTAATTTAGTGAAAGAACTTTCTGAACACGTACAATTTATTTATATTACCCATAACAAACTTGCAATGATGATGGCGACTGATCTTCTAGGTGTAACCATGCCTGAACCGGGAACCTCAAAATTAGTGACTGTAAATTTGGAACAGGCAAAAGAATACGGCTTAGCTGCGGAGGTATAATATGGAAATCACCACCATTATCGGGATTGTGATAGCAATTGTCATCATGCTATTCGGCATCAGAATGCTGTTCAAAAAACCTGTAGAGGCTGTACCGTCACTGGATGCCAACCTGCATATCGATCCTGACAGCCAGACCCCTGTCATTCCAAGGCATGTGCGTTCGCAACTGGCGAAACAGGAAGCAGAACCGGCACAGCGTGTAGAGCCAAGCCTGCGTGTAGAAGAACCGGCCCCTGAAAAGCCCTCAGCATTTCGCAAGCCTGAACCGACTGTGGCCGAGCCAGCAGTGCTTGAGACAGCTGCAGCGGACGAGCCGAGTCCAGTGACCGAAGCTGAAGTCGTGGCAAGCTCTGCAAGCACAGAAGCAGCCGAAACATCAGTGGAGCAAAAGCCGGCCGAAGTAGAAGCGGAAAATAACCAGACGGAAGATAAAGATACCGCTGTCGAATTCAGTCTCAACAGCAGTATCGAAAAAGCGGAAATTTTTGAATTTAATGATGAAAGCAGTATTCTGGATGCCCATCTGCATGAACAGAAAATAGTAGATGAAGAAAGTGCATTATCCAATGCTGAAACGATTATTTCTTTGCATATCTATCCGCAAGGCCGTGTACTTTCAGGTGATAAAACACTGAAAGTCTTGTTGAAATATGGTCTGCGTTATGGCGAACTGGCCTGTTTCCACCGCTATAGTGAAGATGATTCAAAACTGCTGTTTTCGGTACTGCAAATGACGGATACCGGCATGGAAGGTTTTGATCTGGAAACTCTCTCGACTCAGGAAGTCAAAGGTCTGGCCTTCTTCCTGGCTTTGCCGCATAGCGATGTACAAAATGCCTTTGATACCATGGACAGTATTTCACGGTTAATTGCCCGTGAAGTCGATGGTCTGGTCTACGATCAGAACCAGCAGGAATTTACACCACAATTACGTGAATTCTGGCGCCATCAGGCGATTGATTATCGCGCGGGTCAACCTACAGAAGTTTAAGTGGTTTTGTTCGATCTGCAAGTTGAATCTGTAGACTGCAATTTTTATAATAGCCAAAAGCTGAATATTCTACAGGGCGGATTTTCCGCCCTTTTTTATGGTGAAATTATGACCCAAGATGCCACTGTCATTGCGCAAATGCGTCAACTGATTCAACTGCTTGCCAAGCATAATCATGCTTATTATGTGATGGATCAACCGAGCATTGAAGACAGTGAATATGATCAGCTCTTTCATCAGCTCAAAGCTTTAGAACAACAATATCCCGATCTGATCCAGCCGGATAGCCCGACCGATAAAGTCGGCGGGCAGGCACTTTCAAAATTTGTGAGCATTACTCACGCCATTCCGATGCTGTCCTTGGGCAATGTCTTTAATCAGGACGATCTTTTTACTTTTGCCCGCCGTATTGAAGAGCGTTTGCCGAATCAAAAAATCGAATATGATGTGGAACTGAAATTTGACGGTCTGGCCATTTCCCTGTGGTATGAGCATGGTGTATTGACCCGTGGTGTGACCCGCGGTGACGGGGAAACCGGTGAAGATATTACCCAGAATGTCAGGACCATTCGTAACCTGCCGAAGCTGTTATCAGCAGTAAATGGCGTTATTCCCGATTTGCTGGAAGTACGCGGCGAAGTATTGATGCCGAAATCGGGCTTTGAAAAACTGAATGCCGCCAATGCAGCAAAAGGTGAAAAGACCTTTGCCAACCCGCGTAATGCCGCGGCAGGAAGTTTGCGCCAGCTCGATCCGAATATTGCCGCATCACGGCCACTGGCTTTTTATGCTTATGGAATTGCGCAGTGTGTACCGCATCATGGTCAACGCAGCATGTCGGACAGTCTGGAATGGCTGAGTCAGTTTGGTTTTGCTGTAGGTGAGCGCCACTTTATCTGTGACAGTATTCAGGACGTGCAAAAAGTCTATGAACAGATTATTGAGGAACGTGCCAGTCTCAGTGTAGAAATCGATGGCATGGTGGTTAAAGTCAATGACCTGAAACAGCAGCAGCAACTCGGTTTTCTGAGCCGGGAGCCGCGTTGGGCCACGGCCTATAAATTTCCGGCAGTTGCAGCCTTGACCACGGTCGAAAATATTAACTGGCAGGTGGGTCGTACCGGAACTCTGACACCGGTGGCACGTTTGAATCCGGTGGCGGTGGGCGGCGTCACGGTATCCAATGTGACCCTGCATAATATTGGTGAAATTCACCGTCTGGATGTACGCATTGGCGATACGGTCAGTGTTTACCGCAGTGGTGATGTGATTCCTAAAGTCGAAAAAGTCTGGCCGGAATTCCGTCCGGTGGACGCCATTGAAGTGCATTTACCAGAAAAATGTCCAGTCTGTGATTCACCGGTGGTGATGCCTGAAGGGGAAGCTTTGGCACGTTGTTCGGGTGGACTGTATTGTGCTGCACAGCGTATTGAGGCGATTCGTCATTTTGTTTCGCGCAAGGCCATGGACATTGAAGGTCTGGGCGATCGCTGGGCAGAATCTTTGCTGCATCTGAACCTGCTCAAGGATGTCTCGGATATTTACCACCTGCATGAACATCGTGAGACCTTGCTCGGTATTGAAAAGATGGGAGCCAAATCGGTTCAGAATTTAATAGATTCTATTGAGAACAGTAAGAAAACCACATTGGCCGCATTTATTTATGCGCTCGGTATTCGTGGCGTCGGTGAAACCACAGCACGTATGCTGGCCAATACCTTCCAGACACTGGAGGCACTGCATCAGGCAGATCTGGAGGCATTAAAGAAAACTCCGGATGTGGGCGCTATTACTGCTGAATGGATTCTGGATTTCTTTCAGGCACCGCATAATCTGGAAGTTCTAGACCGTTTACTGGCCGCGGGCATTCACTGGGATGCGCCAGTTGCACCGACCCGTCAGCCACTCAATGGCGAAAGTTGGGTCGTGACCGGAACCTTAAGCAGTATGGGGCGCGATGAAGCGACTCAATTACTTCAGGCACTGGGTGCGCGAGTCAGCGGCAGTGTATCGAGCAAAACCAAATGCGTGGTAGCTGGTGAAAAAGCCGGTTCTAAACTGGACAAGGCAGAAAAGCTGGGTGTAACGGTCATCAATGAGGAACAGTTCATTGCCCTGATGAAAGAGCATGGGCAAATCGAAGACTAATCAGTTCTAAACAATGACTTAAATAAAAAAGACACTAAGGATGATGAGTCTTGAGGTGTCTTTTTTATTGCTAGTTCAAAACTATAGGTGAATGAGAGGGGGGAGGATAGACAAATACAAGGACGGGTTCGGCAATGTGAGTTGAATTCACGTACAATATCGATTCATTCGCAGGTATAGATCCTGCCTTATTGATTCTGTTCTCCCGTTGATGATTGACATACACATGGCTCAAGCAAAGAAATCTTTTCTGCAACAAAAATCGCAATTACATGCACGAAATCTGCATCGCAGTCGTTACGATTTTCCTCAGTTAATCAAGAGTTGTCCGGAACTTGCGCCTTTTGTCAGCCCGAATCAATATAACGATCTTTCAGTCAACTTTTCTGATCCTCAAGCTGTGAAAATGCTCAATAAAGCATTGCTCAAGCATTTTTATAGTATTCAATATTGGGATATTCCTCAAGATTATCTTTGTCCACCTATTCCGGGTAGAGCCGACTATATTCACTATTTGGCGGACTTGTTGAGTGATAGCAATAAAGGTCAGATTCCAATAGGACACGCCGTTCACGTATTAGATATTGGGGTGGGCGCGAACTGTATTTATCCGATTATTGGTCATCGTAGTTATGGTTGGAAATTTGTTGGCTCAGACATTCATCCTGCATCGGTTAAAAGTGCTCAATTTATTGTGGAGGCAAATCCAAATCTCAAAAAGGGGATTCAGATTCGATTGCAAAAGACACCGAGCAATATTTTCAAAGGCGTGATTAAACCTTCAGATCGTTTTGATTTGACCCTGTGTAACCCACCATTTCATGCTTCGCAAGATGAAGCAAATGCCACAGCAACGCAAAAATTACGCAAACTTGGCAAACCGGTTGATCGGTCTAAAGTGGTGTTAAACTTTGGCGGACAAAAGAACGAGCTGTGGTGTGACGGTGGAGAAGAACGCTTTGTTTGCCAGATGGTACAAGAGAGCACACAATTTGCTGAGCAATGTCTTTGGTTTAGTACACTGGTTTCTAAGAAAACCACATTGCCTATGCTGTTAAATACCTTGCGTAAGTGCGGTGCAGTGGATTTAAAAACCATTAAAATGACGCAGGGGCAAAAAGAGAGTCGTTTTGTGGCTTGGACTTTCCTAGATGCAAAGCAACAGCAAGCGTGGAAAAATGCGCGTTGGACTTCTGCTTAGCTTGTTTTTAGGCAGGAATAGTGAGCTTGTGGGCGCATAAGTCGGTGTAGTCGCTCAAATTTAATCTGACAGATACAATAAAAAAATCGGTAACTGTCAGATCAGGTTTGAGCTAGTACGATTAAGGAATATATTTTTTGACTACGCCATCATCGAGTAATTGCTGGAAATGCTCGACCAGACTTTCTCGTACCGGACGATACTGAATGCTCAGTTCATCCTGACTCTTTTGCGCATTGAAGTAGATCGGATAACCCATGTTCAGTTCCACAAACTTGGGACTAAAACCTGCCAATGGTCCAAACAGTTTAAAGGCCGCCTTTGGTAACTGATTGCGCGGGAAGGGGAACTTATTGCCAAAATGTGCTCGTAAAATCTGCCCCATTTCCAGCAGGCTCAGGCTTTCACTGCAAATGATATAACGTCCTTGCGCCTCCGGCTTAAACGCGGCACGAAGATGCGCTTCGGCCACATCCTGCACATCGACCACGCCATTCCACATCGGTGGAACACCGAGTAAAGTCATGCCATTGGCAAACTGTTGCAGTACTTCGACACTGCCAGACTGGGTATTTGGTGTGAGGGATTTACCAAAAACCAGCGCTGGATTGATACAGACCAGCTGCCAGCGATCCTGTGCTTCTGCCATTTCCCAGGCCTTACGCTCTGCCATGACTTTGGAATAAGGATAAGGCTGATGAGTTTCCGAACTGGTGCTATTCCAGTGTGATTCATCAAAACTGTTATTTTCAGTTTGCAGAATATCAATGGCATCGCCATAAGTAGAGGCAATACTCGAGGTAACAATCACACGTTTCACGGATTCGGTGTGGTTGACGCTTTTCAGGACATTTTCAGTACCTAAAATCGCAGGTTCAATAATATCTTTGACCGCATCCTTATAATTGGTGACCACAAAGGGCGACGCCATATGAAACACAATTTCACAGCCTTGCATGGCGGCATCAAAAGAACCCGGACTCAGTAAATTGGCCTGAAATAATTTGAGGGTGCCTGGACTGTTCTCGGCAATTTTTTCTAAATGGGCGAAGCTTTTGCTTTTGTTCAGGTCACGTACCGTGGCATGTACAGTATAGCCTTGCGTGAGTAATTTCTGGATAACCCAGCTGGCAATATAACCCGATGCACCGGTGACCAGAACAGGTGCTGTTGTATGTGGATGTGTCATATTTAAACCGTTGTTGTTTTAAATTTGTCTGAATGATAAGCGAAATTTATGCATTAAGTACGCCAAATCGGTGATGTTTATACAAAAATAAGCAATCTTGCGGGTTTTAATGAATACTTACAAATCTTAACTGATGGATTTGTCCGGCAGATTGTGCTTAAAGTGAATAGTCGTGACAGTGCAAAGTATTGTTTTATAAATGGGATTTGATTCAGAACGAAGTGTAAATGCAAGTACTTCTCATTTTAATTATATAAAAATCATATATTTAACCAATGTTAGGCTTTGCAAAATCCTTTGAGTTTCTCCATAATAGCCAGATAAAGGCAGGGAGTAATTCAAATGCGCGGTAATCCAGAAGTCGTAGATTATTTAAATATGTTGATCGGTGGCGAACTGGCTGCTCGTGACCAATACTTGATTCACTCTCGGATGTATGAAGATTGGGGTTTAACCAAAATCTTTGAACGTATCGACCATGAAATGCAGGAAGAAGCCCAGCATGCGGATGCGATTATCCGTCGTGTCTTGTTCCTGGAAGGTACACCAAACATGCAACGCGATGACATTGAGATTGGTGAAGATGTGGTGAGCTGTCTGAAAGCCGACCTGAAACTTGAATATCATGTGCGAGAAAAACTGGCACAGGGCATCAAGCTGTGCGAAGAAAAAGGGGACTATATCACCCGTGATATGCTGCGCCAGCAAATGTCAGATACCGAAGAAGATCACACCTACTGGCTGGAAAAACAATTGCGTCTGATCGAACTGATTGGCCTGCAAAATTATATTCAATCGCAGATGTAAGATCAGATCAATCAAAAAACCCAGCATATGCTGGGTTTTTTTTCTGGGGTGAAAATTACGGCGTGTTATTGCTCATAATGCCAATTTTTTTGACATCTAGACGTTGTGCTGAAGCCATGACCATCGCGATATATTTATATTCGGTAGCACGATCGGCCTTGATTTTAATCTGATCCTGATCTGCCTTTCTGGCTACTGTCTGAAACAGCACTTCCAAAGCCTGAGGGCTTGCTACGGGCTGTTCATTCCAGAAAATATTGCCTTGTGCATCCAGACGTAATTCCACTGGCTCAGGCGGTTTTTCATCAGTGACAGGGGGTGTTCCATTCGGCAGATCGATATTAATCGAGTTATTTGGTAATGGAATCGTGATAATAAACATGATCAACAGGACCAGCATCACATCAATCAGTGGTGTCATGTTGACATCCAGCATCACATCATCATCTTGATTCGAACCCACATTCATACCCATAAACTTAATCCTTCTTCGCTTTTAAGGTGTAGCGGGCGGTGTCGTGACAAAAGCAATTTTGCCAATACCGGCTTGTTGGGTGGTACTAATCACCTGATCAATCGCTTCATAAGGAGTTAACTGATCGCCACGAATATGTACTTCAGGCTGCGGTGTTTTTTGCGCTTCGGCCTGTAAGTGACTCAGTAAAACCGATTTATCTGCGATATAAATTTCATTCCAGAAAATATCTCCAGTTTTATTGACGGCCAGCTGCACATTGTCTGGCTTGGTTTCATAAGGTACATTTCTTTCTTCAGGTAGATCGACAGGGACGGTATGGATTGCAACCGGTACTGTAATCAGGAAGATAATGAGCAGAACCAGCATAATATCAACCAGAGGTGTGGTATTAATGGTTCCAATTACCTCATCATCATCGCTGTCATTTGAATTGACCATCATTCCCATGGCTGATGCCTCACTCTTACTTCACGTCACGATTTACAGGAGTATTGGTGGTGATTTCACCGCTGAGTAATACTGCGTGCAAATCAGAACCAAAAGTACGCACTTCTTCCATGACCGCTTTATTACGGCGAGTCAACCAGTTGTAGCCAAGTACGGCTGGTACTGCGACTGCCAGACCGATTGCAGTCATGATCAGTGCTTCACCCACTGGGCCTGCCACTTTATCAATCGAAGCCTGACCAGAAACACCAATTGCAGTCAGTGCATGGTAGATCCCCCAAACTGTACCAAACAGGCCGACAAAAGGAGCGGTAGAACCTACCGTTGCCAGGAAAGCCAGACCGCCGCTTAAATGGTTATGGATCTTGTCGATTGCACGGGAAATCGAAATGGTGACCCAGGTATTAAAATCAATACGTTCAAGTAAATTGCCACCATGATTTTTGGTTGACTTGATACCTTTTTCCGCAATAAAACGGTAGACGCTGGCTTCATCCAGATTCTCGGCAGCATTGTCCAGAGAAGAAGATTCCCAGAAGGTATTTTCAGCTTGTTTGGCCTGTTTGCGTATTTTTCCTTGTTGCAGGCACTTGCTGATCATGATGTACCAGGTACCGATCGACATGATTAATAGAATAAACAGGGTAATCTTTGAAACGATATCACCTTCTTTCCACATGGCTTCTAAACCATAAGGATTATACGCAGGCTCTTCGGCTACCGGTTCAGCCGGAAGTGGGGGCGGAGTAGGTGTAGCCGTTGTTGCTGGCGTTACAGTGGCAGTTTCAGTGACTGCACTCGTATTTGATGTAGCAGACTGTTCTGCAAAAACGGCTTGTAAAGGCATTAAGGTACTGATGGCAATCACACCGGCAGCGGTCATGTTTTTAAAAGGTTGTAGTGATTTTTTCATCATGGATCTCCTGATTTTTTTCTTTATCTGTTGTATCTGTTAGTCAAGGACAAATTCATAGGGAATGTCATACCAAGATTCTTGCGGCTCGCCATCTTTCATTGCTGGCTTGAAGGTACATAAACTGAATGCTTTGGAGGCTGCCCGGTCCAGTGAACGGCTACCGCTCGACTTTTTCACTTTGGCATCCTGAACCTTTCCAGCAGTATTTACATAGACAGAGATCAGAACTTCACCTTGCTCATCATTCATGAGGGCATCACGTGGATAGTCAGGACGTTTACAGCCGGCTTCACCTTGCGCTACCCCACGAGTAACGCCAGCAGGTGGTGGCGTAGGCGCTGGAGCGGCTGCAACCACTGGGGCCGGTGCTGCTACCGGACTTGGTGAAGGACTGGCTGCAACCGGAGTAGGTACTGCAACAGTCGTTGGCTGACTCGGTGTTGGAAGGGTTTTTTGTACAGGAACCACTTTTTCAACCGGTTTTAGCTCAGGCACTTGTTCCACTATTTTCGGTGGTTCTGGCGGGGTTTCTTTTGGTGGTTCAGGTTCAGGTGGCTTGATATCCTGGATAATCATCAGCTCAACCGGCTGTTCGGCCGGTTTAATAATGTCTTTTGCCATACCCGCCATGAGTACCAGGCCAACCAGGATATGCAAGAAAACCACCACCCCAATACCCGTCAGTTTTTTGGCGGAGTTTTTTTCTAAGTCTTCAAACTTTGTGCCCATCATGACTCCTAGAATTTAAGACAAACAGGAAATAGTGCACTGATGAGAAAATTGTTTTTGGTTACAGGCAGCATTATTTTTTTGTTCGACTAAAATTAAACGGGGAAAACTGCAAACACCGCTTGGCAGCAGTGTTTGCGAATTAATTAATTAAAAGAATTTATAGGTACCACGTAAGAAGTAGGTACGGCCCATTGGGTCACCATGACGAGGATCATAGCCGTATTGGGCATTATTGGTTGCATCAGAAGCAGGTGGTTCTGCATCAAACATGTTACGGATACCAGCAGTTAGCTCCAGATTTTTGAATCCGTTATAGGTTCCTGCAAAGTTATAAAGCGTATAAGCACTTACATCACGTTCTTGTGAAAAGTCTTCATAACCACGGATATATTGTTGTTCTAGTCTCATTTTCCAGTTTTCATAAGACCAGTTAATATTGGCAATATGTCTCCAGCGAACGACTGCAGGATCATCATAGATGCCCACCAAACCTTTCCATGAGCCACCCGGTTCTTCTTGCTCATCCATTTTGATGACATAGGTCCCATCAATGCCGAAACCGAAGCGGCCGGTCGCTGTCATTGGGGTTAAATAATTCAGGCTAAGGTCAATCCCTTCAGTTTTTAAGCCACCCATATTTTGTAAGGTGGTGTTTAAATACTGAATACGGCCATCTGGTGCATAAACGATCAGGTTGCCATAGCGATCAAGATCATTGAAAATATCATTAGGTGTAACTGAGCTAACTAGACCTTCAATGTCAATATTGTAGTAATCGGCAGTGAAGACCAGATTCTTGATCGGTTCATAGACGAAACCGGCTGTAAAAGAGGTTGACTCTTCCGGCTGTAAGTCCGGATTACCACCCTGTTTACGCTTGAACTGCATACCACACTGATCGGCAAACTCGATGTTGTTCGGTGTGCCGTCTGCATTACAAAAACGCGGGTTATTAAAGTTGGTGCTGGTATTGGTTTCACTTTGTAAGGAGTTAATTTCCCACATACTTGGTGCACGGAATCCGGTGCTATAAGAGCTACGGAACATCAGTTCTTTCATTGGTTCCCAGCGTAGAGATACTTTTGGATTAAAAGTGTCACCAAAGTCACTATAGTCATCATAACGCGCCGCAAGTTGAGCTTCTAAGCTCGGCAAGATTGGAATGTGAAATTCGGTAAATACTGCAGTGATATCACGGTCACCAGAACTTGCAGGCTTGTCCGGATCAATACCACTACCTGGAACCTGTCGAACCAGATCCGCATTGACCTTGGCTTCCCAGTCCTGAGTGGTAAAGCTTCCGCCCAAGGCAAAGCCAACTTCACCCGCAGGTAGTTCGTAGATTGGGCGACTGACAGTGAAATCTAAGGTGGTGGAATCCAAGCTAGCCATATTGGTCGCGCCTGCTACATCAAAGGTCGACCATTTTCCAGCATCTGCAGCTGCCTGAGGACCAAATGGATTTAAGGTGCCATCATTAAGCGCAGCCTGAACCTGACTCTGGTTCAGATAACCACTGACGAAATTGTCAGTTGCTTCACTTTTGGCATAAGTTACGCCACCATTTACATCCCAGCCTAAAACCTCACCTTCGATTCCTGCAAAGAACCGGTTTGATTCATTCACTGATTGAGAAACGCGGTTACCTGACTGTGAACGTAAAAAAAGTGGGACTCTTGTATCTGTAAGACCAGCAATGCCTGGCGTAATACCTTGGCCCGGGTAGTATTTGCTGGTATCTGGAATAGAAAGGGTTCCAGCCCATACATCTGGGGCAATTGAAGTGGTCACTTCACTTTCGGTATAAATATATTCAGCAACGGCATTTAATGAATCGGTGAGTTTAAATGTACCTTTGGCTAAAGCAGAAAAGGTTTCTTCATCTGGAGTAATGCCAATGAGTGCTTGAGTATTTAACAGGCAGCGACTCCCTGAGATGAACATATTTGGAGCATTATTACAGTTCTGATTAATATAAGGGTTAACTATGCCTAGAGTTGAGGATTGCAAGTTAGCAGGAAAGCCCGAACCGGAACCAATTGACATGTTGAGTTCAGGAATCAAGCCACCACGACGGCTGACTTTACGGTCTTTGGCCATAATCATATCGGAAGTACGATAGTCGATTACACCATAAACGTTAAATCCCTGTTCGTCCAAATCCCCATAACCACCGAAAATCGAAACATCATACTTGTCGCCATTTTTTTCTTCCGGTGCTTGCAGTCCGCCCGAAATACCAAAACCTTGGTATTCTTTTTTGATAATAAAGTTAATTACCCCGGCAATTGCATCTGCACCATATACCGCAGAAGCACCATCACGCAGGATCTCGATACGGTCAACCATCGCCAGTGGAATGATATTCAGGTTAACTTCAGAGGTACTGAAAGGGCTATTTGCTAAACGACGGCCATTTAATAAAACTAGAGTCTTATCGGTACCAATACCACGCAGGTTGGCAGCTGAACCCGAAGTATTACTTTTACCGATATTTTGTGAAACAGCGAAGCCGGCTTGGTTAGCACTGACTTTATTAATGGCTTCTTCAACCGTGGTGACCCCTTGGTTCACCAGATCTTCAACTTTAAGTACAGTAATTGGTGATGCGCTTTGTGCTGCAACCCCTTTAATCGACGACCCCGTCACTGTCACTTTCTGAACTTTGGTCGGTTGTGCCGCAGAGTTTTCTGCTTCATCCGCTGCATGTGCTAAAGACAAAAACATCATACTTAAGGTAAGCGTACTTAACTTGAGTATCGTTTTGCCAACCGTTGGAGTCCCCATAGATCCGACTAGTTTATTTATTTTCATCGTAAAGTTCACCTTTCTTGTTGTGTGAAGATAATGCTGTATTCTTTTTAAGCAAAGCAAGTGCCAACTTAGCTGTAATTCTTGTAAAAATATTCAAAATATTAAGAAGTATTTAATTTATAACGGTTTAGAAAGAAAGAACTTATGCGTCAGGGAAAGCAGATAAAAGGTATTTGAATAAATAAGAAAAAATGATATTGAAAATCAGTATTTATGGCTTAATAGTAAGTATTATGTAAAAAATATGGTAACTGGTTGGCATTTTAAAATTTTGTAATGCCTTTGTAATACGGCTTAGGACTATGATTTAAAACTTTTATAGTAATAAGCTTAATAATTAAAAAATATAGATTTATTTTATTTATAGCGAGAAGTGCTGTACCGCAGGAATGCTATAAAATGACTCACTAGTGAATTATTTCTGTGCAATAAATTGAAAGTCATTGTAGGATTAATGCAACAAATACTCCGAATTGTATCTGAGTGATTTTATAAATGAATATTATTTTAAATAATTAATAAAAATATGTTTTTTGATGTACAAAGAACTTAATTATTACTTAAAGCCTAGAGTGGCATGAAATTAGCTTAGCTTTGAAAGATTAGGTTCATCATATAGGCTGAATGTTGAAAAATAAAAAACATGAAGCAGATAAAAAGTGATAGATACATATAAAAACTTATTCATTTTAATAGCTTAAATAAACAAAAATAGGTATGACTTTGAAATCAGCAATGTTAAAGATGACCGTTTTAGCACTGACCATCGGATCGGGGGAGGCGGTCTTGGCAAAATCGCCTGCGCAGTCAGATA
This sequence comes from Acinetobacter sp. YH12200, assembly GCF_013418175.1. Lineage (NCBI taxonomy): Bacteria > Pseudomonadati > Pseudomonadota > Gammaproteobacteria > Moraxellales > Moraxellaceae > Acinetobacter > Acinetobacter sp. YH12200. The sequence continues at coordinate 111,790 of NZ_VPCO01000004.1, read as the reverse complement.
AAGTTTTAAATATTGCATTTGAAGCGCCTGATGACGGTTTTGATATGGTCAAGACCTATAATTTTTATAGTGGCAGTATTGCCGAAGCGATTTTTGAACCCTTATTACGCTACGACTATCTGGCACGACCCGCCACTTTAACCCCGAACACTGCGGAAGCCTTACCCAAGATCGAGCAGGAGGGCAAAGTCTATACCTTCAAGATTAAGCCTGGAATTTACTTTAGTGCTGATCCGGCATTTAAGGGCAAAAAACGTGAACTGGTTGTCGAGGACTATATTTACTCCATGAAGCGGGTCATGGATCCTAAAAATCATTCGCCGACCTTTTCGTTTATTGAGGGCAAAATTCTCGGTGCAGATGCTGCCATTCAGCAAGCCAAAAGTTCTGGTCAATTTAATTACGATGCGCCAATTGCAGGACTAAAGGCACTTGATCAATATACCTTGCAAATCACGCTCACGCGTTCCGACTTTAATTTCCCTTATATCATGGCCTATGTCACTTTTAGCGGTACCGCCAGAGAAGTCATTGAGCATTATGGCGCGCGTGCAGGTCAGCATCCAGTCGGGACAGGGCCCTATCAATTGCATAAATATGTGCCGCGTAGCCGGATTGAATTAAAGGCCAATCCAGATTACCGGGGATTTAGTTGGAATTTTAAGGGTGAAAATACGGCCTGGGATCAACGTCTGGTGAAAGAAATGAGCGGCAAAAAAATGCCGCAAATTGGGATGGTCAAGGTCAGTATTATTGAAGAAGAACAATCGCGCTGGCTGGCGCTGAAATCGGGTCAACTGGATTATGACCGGCTCACTGCAAGCGGTGCCGAACAGGCCCTGGTCAATAAACAGCTCAAAAACGAATACAAGCAAAAAGGCATTTTACATTATCCAAATAAAGACGCAGAAATCACTTATACCATCATGAATATGCGCGATCCTGTGGTCGGTGGAAATTCACTAGAAAAAATCGCTCTGCGTCGGGCAATCGCCTTGTCTTATAACCAGAATGAAGCCATTAAACAGCTGTATAAGGGACATGCAGATAAAGCTGAAATGACCATTCCCGAAGGCGTGAATGGGCATAATCCAGCTTATAAAAATAGCATTGCCTATAATCCGCTTTTGGCCAATAAGCTGCTCGACCGTTTCGGTTATAAAAAAGGTGCAGATGGCTATCGGACTTTGCCTGATGGCAAACCTTTGACACTGAAAATGAACTCGACCAGTTCCAGCTCTTCAGTGATTGCAGCGGAATTATGGAAAAAAAATCTGGATGCAGTTGGTCTACGTATTGAATTTAAAATCAGCAATTTCGCCGACAACCTGAAAGAAGCCACGCAATGTAAACATATGCTGTGGGGCGGTGCCTGGATTGCAGATTATCCGGAGGGTGAAAATTTTGCTCAACTCTTATATGGCCCAAATGCACAGCAGGGCAACCTGAGCTGCTATACCTCAAAAGCCTATGATGCTCTGTATCAGGCTGCCATGAAGCTGCCACCAGATCAGCGTACGCCCTATTATGAAAAAATGAACCGGCAAATCGAAGCCGATAATCCCTGGATTTTACACAATACCCGGGTGCGTAACTGGCTGATCCATCCTCAGGTTCAAGGCTTTAAGGCACATCCAATCATGAACTCCGTTTGGCAATATCTCGATATTGAACCAGTCAAAAAATAAACCTATTTAGATGAAGAGTATGATGAAGGGAAATTTATCAAAGCAATTCAAGCAACTGACGGGTAGTGTTCTGCTGGGAAGTTTGCTCTGCTCGGGGATCGTTTCTGCATGGGCCATTAATCCTGCAGATCCTAACAAGGTGATTCGGGATGTTTTTCCGGTGGCAGAAACCGGATTTGATCCCGCCGCAACGCACGATGCCTATTCAGCCCGGGTTAATAGCGCGATTTTTGAAAACCTGTTTAGCTATGACTATCTGGCAACCCCAGCCAAGCTGATTCCTAATACCGCGGTTGCCATGCCAGAAGTCAGTGCAGATGGTCTCACCTATACCATCAAAATCAAAAAAGGCATTTACTTCGCCGATGATCCCGTTTTTAAAGGTCAGAAACGTGAACTGACGGCTTATGATTATGCCTATTCATTAAAACGTCTGATCGATCCCAACTTGCATTCACCAAATAGCTGGTTGCTGGATGGCCGGATTAAAGGGCTGGAAGCATGGGTCGCCTTAGGCAAAAAGAATGGCAAAGTCTATGAAAACCCCTTTGAAGGCATTCAAACGCCAGACCGTTATACCCTGATTCTGAAACTGACCCAACCGGATCAAAACTTTCCGATGTTACTGGCACATGGCCCAGCAGCTGCAGTTGCCCGTGAAGTTATTGAAAAGTACCGTAATAAAGCAGGCTTTGCGATGGACAAACCAGTCGGTACAGGCCCTTATTTATTGTCACGCTGGACTCCGGGTTCACGCATTATTTTAAAAGCCAGTCCGAACTACCGGAGTTTTGTCTGGAATTTTAAAGCCAGTAGCAGCGAAGACCAGCCCATTGTGGATGCATTGCAAGGCAAAAAAATGCCGCAAATTGGCACGATTGATATCCGGGTCATTGAAGAAGCCCAGTCACGCTGGTTGGCCTTTAATAAAAATGAACTGGACATGACTGAAATCGACGGCGACATGGTGGTTCAGGCGCTTGAAAATGGGCTACTCAAACCCTCCTTAAAACAAAAAGGGGTTCAGTTATCTAGGATTACCGATCCGCTGATTGGCTACCATTACTGGAATATGCAGAATCCTGTGGTCGGTGGGTTCAGCAAGGAAAAAATTGCGCTACGTCGTGCCATGGCCATGGCTTACTCTACCGACAATATGATCAGTGTCTTGCTCAAGGGCGATGCCAATAAGTTACAGATGCCGGTACCACCCGGAGTGGTTGGTTATTCGCCGGATTATAAAAGCAGTATTCCCTATTCGGTCAAGGCGGCCAATATGCTGCTTGACCGTTATCAATACAAAGTCGGGGCCGATGGTTGGCGCAGACAACCCGATGGTAAGCCTTTAGAGATTGAACTGATTGTCGGTAATACCAGTCGTGGTCAGCAACAGGCAGAATTCTGGAAAAAAGTCCTGGACAATATTCAGATCAAGATGGTCAGCAAAGCCATGCCATTTGCCGAGGCGATCAAGCTGGAAAAACAGTGTAAGACCATGTTTAAAAGCTCGGCCTGGATTGCTGACTATCCGGATGCCGACAACTTCATGCAGCTTTTTTATGGCAAAAATGTCAATGTCACCAACAATGCCTGCTTCAAACATCCTGAATTTGACCGCCTGTATGAGCAAACCCAAAGCATGCCAGCCAGTCCTGAACGTGATGCAATCTATCGCAAAATGTCCCGGATTCTGGAAGTGAATATGCCGGTACTGATGCTATATAGCACCTATCGTAATGTCTTGTCGCAACCTCGGGTCATTGGTTATAAAAACCATCCGATTCTGTCTTCAGAGTGGATGTACATCGATATTGATAGCAAAAAGTAAGAAAAATCTGGAGATAAATATGAAATCGAAGTCTTTAAAATTAAGTAGCTTATGTTTAGTCATAATGGGGGGGTATCAGGGGGTAGCGGCACAGACTCAAGCGCAGCTACTGCCATTATTTAAGGCAGCAGAGATTCCATCTTTATGTGATGCCAATCTGGCCAGCATGCAAAAAGATATTCAGATATTTGAAAATCAGAAAATTAAAAATAAGGCCAAGGCAGGGCCTTATCTGGCTGAATGGGATGAATTACATGCCAAAGCCCGGGATTTTGGTGCAGCAGTCGGATTGTATAGTAATGTCGATCCAGACCCTGCATTGCGTCAGGCAGCAGATGACTGTGAGCTAAAAATCAGCAAGTACCAGACCACGCTGTACCAGAATCCGAAACTGTATGCCCAGTTCAAGAAACTGAAAGCCAGTGATCCGATTGATCAAAAATTCTTGCAAGATATTCTGGAGCAGTTTGAAAAAACAGGGGTACAACTCAGTGCAGAAAAACAAAAGCGCCTGAAAGATATCATCGAAGAATCGACCAAGCTGTCTCAGGATTTCGCCAAAAATGTACGTGATAATCCGCATAAAGTCGAATTTACCCCAGCAGAAATGAAAGGTCTGCCAGCCAGCTATATGGCGGGGTTAAAGAAAAATGAAAAAGGCAATTATCTGCTTGGCTTTGATTATCCGGAATACCAGCCATTCATGGAGCTGGCAGAAAGTGATGAAGCGCGTAAACGTTATCAGATGGCTTATACCCGCCGTGGGACAGAGCAAAACCTGCAATTTATGAAAAAAGCCATTGATCTGCGTTATGAGATGGCCCAACTTTTTGATAAAGAAAGCTATGCACATTCAGCCCTTGAATTTCGTATGGCAAAAACCCCTGAAGCGGTGAATTCTTTTCTAGAGGATGTATATAGCAAAGTCGCACCTTTAGAGAAGCAAGATGTAGAGGAGTTACGCCAGTTCAAAGCCGAGACCTTAAAAGTTCCACGAGAGAAAGCAGATATTACTCGCTGGAATCAGGGCTATTGGAGTGAAAAACTGCGTCAGGCCAAATATAAGGTCGATCAGGAAAAACTGCGCGATTACTTCCCGACCGAAGCGGCACAAAAATGGTTATTTGCTGTGTCATCAGAACTGTACGGGATTGATTTCAGGCCGATGAAAGTCAAGGCCTGGCACAATGAAGTGGAATATTATGCGGTACATGACACTGCCTCAGGTGAATTCTTGGGCGGATTATATGTCGATAAATACCCGCGTGAAGGTAAATATGGACACGCGGCCGTCTGGGGCGCCTATGGTGGCAGTACCCTGAATCAGCGTCGTCCGGTGTCGGTACTGGTCACCAACTTCAACCGCAAAGGTTTGAACAGCAACGAGCTGGAAACCTTTGTGCATGAAATGGGGCATGCCTTACACGGGATTTTATCGAAAACCCGCTATTCCGAACAGTCTGGTACATCGGTAGAGCGTGACTTGGTGGAAGCACCTTCACAGATGTATGAAGAGTGGGCACGCCGTCTGGAAACCTTATCAAAAGTGGCCGATTATTGTGAACCGGCTTGTCCACGTGTCGATGCTGCCATGACTGAGCGTCTCAAAGACGTAAAAAACTATGGTCGCGGTCTGCATTATGCGCGTCAGACTTTATATGCGCAGTACGATATGGCCTTACACAGTAAAGATGCCCTCAAGACCGACCCATTAAAATTATGGCAAGAGATGGAAAGCAAAACTGCCTTGGGTTATGTACCCGGTCAGCAGTTCCCGGGACAGTTCGGGCATGTGATGGGCGGCTATCAGGCAGGTTATTACAGCTATATGTGGTCCGAGGTGATTGCGCTAGATATGCTCTCTGCCTTTGGCGATCAGTTGATGGATAAAAAAGTCGGTGCGCATTATCGCAATACGGTCTTGGCGCAAGGCGGACAAAAACATGGCGAGCAGATGGTGAAAGACTTTCTGGGTCGTGATCCAGACAGCAAAGCTTTCTTTAATGAAATCTCTGGAAAAAATTAAGGAAGGCAAGCGATGCTGGCATATATTATTCGACGGCTCTGGCAAATGATCCCCACCATGCTCGGGGTGATTTTGCTGATCTTCCTGCTGTTTAACTGGGTGGGGGGCGATCCTGCCTATATCCTCGCCGGTAAAATGGCCAATGCAGAACAGATTGAAAACATCCGGCAACAGCTTGGCGTGGATCAACCGTATTATGTGCAACTGTGGATTTTCACCAAGCAGATTTTAACCTTCGATTATGGGGTGAGCTGGAGTACCGGCGAGTCGGTGGCGCAAATTATTAGTACGCGTCTGGGACCCTCACTGACCATTCTGATTCCACTGACCATTTTGCAAACCATTATTTCCATCATTTTAGCCTTGGGTGTGGCGTCAGTTCGCGGCAGTCTGACCGATCGCATGATCATGATGCTGTGTACCATCGGTATGTCGATCAGTATTCTTGTCTATATCATTGTGTTTCAGTACTTCCTCGCTTATGAGCTGAGCTGGTTTCCGGTGCAGGGCTGGAGTGATAATTTCGCTGACAATCTTTTCAAATACGCCTTGTTGCCTGTACTGATTATGCTGGTGGTGAGTATTGCCCCGACCTTACGTCTGTACCGCAGTTTCGTACTGGATGAAGTCAATCAGGACTATGTGCGTACTGCACGGGCCAAAGGTCTGGGCGAGAGCCGGATTCTGGGCGTGCATGTGCTACGCAATGCCTCGATTCCGATTATTACCGATGTGATGGCGGGGCTTCCAGCACTGCTGATCGGTGCTTTCCTGATTGAGCGTTTTTTCGGTATTCCGGGGATTGGTCGTGAAGTGATTATTGCCGTAGAGCGTTCGGATTTCCCGGTGATTAAAGCGATTACGGTCTATGTTGCCGCTGCGACCATGATATTCAACCTGATTGCCGATCTGATCTATAAATGGGTCGATCCACGCGTACAGTTGAAGTAGGTGAATTATGCTGAGTGCGATATTTAAAAAAGAGCAACACGCTCAAGCCGTGCCTGAGTCTACTTCGACAGGATTATGGCAACTGGCCATGCGCCGTTTGAAACGTGACCGGATTGCCATGTTCTCCTTATTGGTGGTGCTGTTTTATCTGCTGCTACTTTTGCTTTCCATGAGCGGTTTTATTGCCAAGGACTGGAATAAAGAAGTGGCGGTCAGTTATGCACCGCCAAGTTTTATCAGTGCAGCGCCTATGCCGGCTGTTTCCGGTGAAGAACAGGAAGCAGAATTGGTCGTTTTACCGGTCAATCCAGTCGATCCTTTAAAAGAGGTGATTGCAGAACTCAATGCTGAAATTGCTGCTGAGCAAAGGATGGGGGGCAGCATTGATTATTATGGTGTAACAGATCCGCTGGCAGAAGACATGCGCGTCATTAACCAGCAGCTCGGTGGTCAGCTGATGGATCAGGACAGCGAATTAAAACAGAGTCTGATCTTTGGTGCGGATAAATGGGGACAGGATGTTTTACAGAAAACCATTAAAGGTGCGGAAACCTCGATTCTGGTCGGACTGGTTGCGGCTTTGGTCGCTGTGATCATTGGCACCGTACTTGGTGCACTTGCCGGTTATTTTGGTGGCTGGGTCGATGATCTCCTCAACTGGTTTTATAATGTCTTTACTTCAATTCCTTATTTACTGCTGGTTCTGGCAATTGCTGCGGTGTTGCAACAGAAAGGGATTTTATCAATCATCCTGATTTTAGGTCTGACCGGCTGGACTGGGGTTTTTCGTCTGGTTCGTGCCGAGTACATGAAACATACGGCGCGTGAATATGTACTGGCTGCCAAGGCGATTGGGGTGAGTAATTTACGGCGTATGTTTGTACATATTTTTCCGAATGTCAGTCATATTGCCTTGGTACAAATGTCCATTCTGGTGGTGGCTTTTATCAAATCTGAAGTGATTCTCAGCTTCCTTGGTTTTGGCGTGCCAATCGGAGTAGTGTCTTGGGGAAGTATGCTGAATGAAGCGCAAAGTGAGCTGATTTTAGGAAAATGGTGGCAACTGGCCGCAGCCTCGATTGCCATGGCAATACTGGTGACGGCTTTCTCGATGTTTACCGATGCACTCCGTGATGCATTAGATCCGAAACTGAAATAGGAGCGCAACCATGTCTGAAATCAATCCAAGTACAGCACCTGCGTTACTTCGCGTGGAAAATCTGCGTGTCAGTTTTAAAGGTGAAAATAAACAATATATCGAAACCGTAAAAGGGGTTTCTTTTGAAATTCCGGCCAATACTACGGTGGCATTGGTGGGAGAATCGGGAAGTGGCAAGTCGGTTACTTCACTGGCGACCATGGGCTTGCTCCCGACGGAAAGCGCGCGTATTTCCGAAGACAGCCGGATTATCTTTGAAGGGAAAAATCTGCTTAAGCTCAAAACCCGTGACATGCGCCAGATGTGTGGTAAAGACATTGCCATGATTTTTCAGGAGCCGATGTCCTCGCTCAATCCGGTATTTACGGTAGGCATGCAGATTGCAGAAATCCTGCAACTCCATTTGGGTATGAATAAAAAACAGGCGCGGCAACGTACTTTAGAACTGCTCAAAGAAGTGGGTATTCCTGCACCTGAAACTAAAATCGATGCCTATCCGGGACAGCTTTCGGGGGGGCAGCAGCAGCGGGTCATGATTGCCATGGCCATTGCCTGTGAACCCAAGCTGTTAATTGCGGATGAACCGACCACTGCCCTGGATGTCACCATTCAAAAGCAGATTCTGGACTTGCTGGAATCTCTGCGTCAGCGCCGTCAGATGTCGATGCTGTTCATTACTCATGATCTGGCTTTGGTGGGGGAAATTGCCGATCAGGTGATTGTGATGCGACATGGGGAAATTCGTGAACAGGGTTTGGTTCAGGACGTACTGGATCGACCTCAGGATATGTATACCCGGGCTTTATTGCATTGCCGTCCACAATTGTCGCAACGTCCGTTACGTTTGCCGATGATCAGTGATTTTATGAAACAGGATGGTTCAACCTGGCTGGACGATATCCACCTGAATACTCAACTTCCGCAACGCTCACGCGGACTCAAGGGCGGAGAAGAAATTATTCTGGATGTACGTGATCTGAAAAAATCTTTTTATAGCCGCAAAGGTCTGTTTGGCAAAGATGAATTTCAGGCGGTGAAAGGGGTTTCTTTTCAGCTGGCCAAAGGTAAAACCTTGGGGCTGGTCGGAGAATCCGGTTCGGGCAAAACCACCATTGGCTTGCTATTGATGCGTTTGCAACAGGCAACAGGCGGTAAAGCGCTATTTCAGGGGCGGGACATTTTGGCCATGTCTGAAAAGGAATTTAACCAGTATCAACGTAAAATCCAGATCATTTTCCAGAATCCTTATGCCTCTTTAAATCCGCGTTTTACCGTGGGGCAAATCCTGATGGAACCGATGCAGATTCATAAAATTGGTCAGGATGATGCAGAACGCAAGCAAATGGCTTTGGACCTGCTGGAGCGGGTCAGTTTGCCTGCCCAGGCTTTTTATCGCTATCCGCATGAATTTTCCGGTGGTCAGCGCCAGCGTATTGCAATTGCACGTTGCCTGACTTTGAAGCCTGAAATTTTGATCTGTGATGAGTCGGTCTCGGCGCTGGATGTATCGGTACAGGCACAGGTCTTGAATTTACTGCAAGATTTGCAGGATGAATTTGGACTCAGTTATATTTTCATTTCACATGATTTATCGGTGGTGAAGTATATTTCAGATCAGATCATGGTGATGAATCATGGGGAACTGGTGGAAATTGCCAATTCAGATGAATTGTATCAGTCACCACAACATGAATATACCAAGCGTTTACTCAGTGCCATTCCGCAAGGGATTCCACAAAGTGACTGATACATAAGGCATAAAAAAGTCAGGCAATTGCCTGACTTTTTTTATTTATCTTAATTAAAACTTTTTAAAGCCTTTGTTGACACCGTATGGACGACGCGGCGCATTTTCATCACGCTCTTCGCGGCGACCAAAAGCTTGATCTGGACGAGTTTCGCGGCGAGGAAATTGAGTATTGCCATCACGGTTGTCACGACGTACGAACTGCGTACCATTTTGGTTTTCATTTCTGTCACGACGACCATAAGCATTGTCATCACGACGCTCGCGGCCAGGGTTATTCTGTGGTTGTTGTTCATCACTGTCACGACGTTGCTGACGCAAGAAACCGCCACGGCGTGCAGCCATCGGTTTATCCTGCATACGCTCGTTACGACGTTTTGCCATACCAAACAGGCCTGTACCTTGACGTGGTTTCAGTTCCACAGCTTTGGTCAGGTTGTCGATATCGTTTTTATCCAGTTCAATCCAGCGACCGGTACGCAGTTCGCGTGGCAGAATCACAGTACCGTAGCGGGTACGCAGCAGACGGCTTACTTTCAGACCTTGTGATTCAAAGATACGACGTACTTCGCGGTTACGACCTTCTTTTACTACGACCTGGAACCAACGGTTAATACCATCACCGCCGAGTTCAGAGAACGATTCGAATTTCGCTGGGCCGTCATCTAATACCACGCCTTTAAGCATGGTGTTTTTGATTTGTGGTGTCACCTCACCCATGACACGAACTGCGTATTCACGTTCAATTTCATTCGATGGGTGCATCAAGCGGTTGGCAAGTTCGCCATCATTGGTGAACAGTAACAGACCGGTCGAGTTAATATCCAGACGGCCGACCATTACCCAGCGATCGCCCGGAATCGCAGGCAACTGTTCAAACACGGTTGGGCGGTTTTCAGGATCGCTACGTGAGCAGATTTCGCCTTCAGGCTTATAATAGATAATCACACGACGACGAATTTCGTCTTCAATCTGAAATGCAACTTTACGACCATCGATGCGAAGCTCATCACCTGGTTCGATTCGTTCACCCACTTGGGCAATTTGCCCATTGACGCTTACACGACCCGCGGCAATGACTTCTTCCATATAACGGCGAGAACCCAAACCAACGCGTGCAAGCACCTTTTGCAATTTTTCACTCATGACAGCATAACCTTAGAAATAATTATCAACAGTTCACCTATTTATGACTTCGGTGCATTTGCATCGAGGGCCATAAAAGCTTCCTTGGCATCCTGCAGGGGAGGCAATTGGCCTAAAGAATTCAAGCCAAACGCATTTAAAAATTGTGGCGTTGTCATTAACAACGCAGGTCTTCCAGGGAGTTCACGAAATCCGGATTCTTTAATCCAGTTCCAGTCAAACAGCGTACGCAAAATCTGACTGTTATTCGTCACACCACGAATTTGTTCAATATCGGCTCGGGTCACCGGCTGGTGATAAGCAATCACTGCAAGTGTTTCAAGTAAGGCCGGCGACAAGCGAGTTGGTCGCTCAGGCCAGGTCTGTGCAATAATATTACGATATTTTGCACGCACTTGAAAACGATAACCTTGTGCTGTTTCAATCAGTTCAATCGAACGGCCATGCATTAACATGGAAAGTTGTTGTAAATACTGACGTAATTCCTGTTTGCTATAGCGATCCTGAAAAGCCTCTTTCAGACGCGCCAATGAAACCGCAGAGTCGCTGGCGAAAATAATCGCCTCAAGCTGCATCAACACCTCATGCAGATGATCTTCTGCAGAAAACAGCGTATTTGGCTCTAGTGTCATTGACTGGCTCCTTGAACTGCGAGCGGGGCTTCAATACCTGTAGCAATAATCTGAATTTTTTGTTGCCGGGTCAGCTCCAGCACTGCCATAAAGGTCACCACCATCCCCATGCGTCCCTGACTCGGTTTGAGTAAATCGGCAAAAGATAAGACTTCGCCAGATTCCAGACAGCTTTCAATATAGGCAATCCGTTCTTCGAGCAGTACCGGTTCCTGTTGCACCTGATGAATCACCGGTTCAGGACGGTTAAAAATACACAACAAGGCATCACGCAGTAAATCGATCGAATAGCCTTCATTATTCTGCTGAACGTCGCCCAGACTGACATGGGTCAGGAATGTATCACGCTCCAGAATAGGCATTTGCCCCAGACGTTCTGCTGCCCGTTTAATTCTTAAATAATTTTCTAAACGGTCGATCAGTTCTTGTTTTGGATCTTGCTCAATCGCAGACAGGCTTTTCGGTTTAGGCAATAACAGACGCGATTTGAGATCTGCCAATAAAGCAGCCATCACCATATAATCTGCGGTCAGCTCAATATTCAGGGATTTCATTGCATCCATATAGGATAAATATTGCGCTGCAATCGGCGCGATATCGACTTGCAACAGGTCAAAACCGTTTTTTTGAATCAGGTAAATTAAAAAGTCGAGTGGGCCTTCAAAATGTTCTAACAAGATTTCAAATGCGGCGGGAGGAATATACAGATCCTCTGGAATAGTATCCTGCCATTCATCCAGAACCCGAATGTGCGGAGCAGATTCCATTGTGTTATGGATAATTTGAGTCATTACAATTATAGGCCACGCGAATTTTCAAAGGCATGCAAAGGCTTGATCTTCGGTATCTCATCGAAAGAAAAAGCATAGAATTAAGTGCCGTCATTGTACTGGAAAAGTAACTCTAAATAAATTAAATAAGGAGTCAAAGGCATAAAAACTTGAAAAAATAATGGAATTTATTTGCAATTTAAAAGAAGGCCCCAAAAAAAACAGCCAGATAAGCGGGGCAAAGAGTCAATGTGTTACGGGTGGAAGCTATGACCATATCCATGTTTTAGTATCCTGCGATATGATTAATACCTATCTGAGTGCTAAGAACTTCAGCGCGGTGAGGAAGGATATTCACTCAGTGCAAACTCAATCATACGTTGGCAAGTCTCTGCCAGGCATAGGTTCTGGCTTGAATAGATCTGTAATAGCTGTCGAAGCAAAGCCAAATTCATGAAAAACTGATATTCAGTAGCATCAATGTTTAGAGTGGGACTGGGCGAAGGATATGCTTCGATCATGATGGCCCTGGATTGAAGTGTCCAAGGCAGTTCTGCATAGATACAATATTGGGCAGAGAATTCATGCTGATTCAGAAGGATATAAAATAAATCCATAGACTGACTCCTGCAGTCGGCTGGAAATAAGATGGCATTCTTTATTCAAATGCGCTGACATCACCCACGCCACGACGAATAATTTCTGGATGATCACCAGATAAATCAATAATCGAGGTGGTGCTTAATGTACCTAAACCGCTATCGATAAACACATCAATGCGTTTGCCCAATTGCATTTCAATCTCAAAAGGATCATCCAGCGGATCGGTCTGGTCCGGCAAAATCAGGGTAGAGGTCAAGAGAGGCTCACCCAGTTCTTTGAGCAGCATCTGACACACCGGATTGCTCGGAATGCGCAGGCCAATGGTTTTCTTTTTGGGATGCATCAAGCGTTTCGGCACTTCACTGGTGGCCGGTAAAATAAAAGTGGTGACTGCTGGTGTATTGTTTTTGAGTAAGCGATACATGGCATTGTCCACTTTGGCATAGGTGGCAATATCGGATAAATCACAGCACAAAATTGCATATTGATGTTTTGGGCCAAGTCCGCGAATCTGCGCAATGCGTTCCATGGCACTTTTATTCCCAATCTGGCAACCAATCGCATAGGCAGCATCCGTGGGATAGACCACCACATCGCCAGCACGGATTCGTTCTACCGCCTGACTGATTAAGCGCGGTTGCGGGTTATCGGGGTGTACGCGTAAATGCAGCATAGAGGCTACTCCAAGCTTGGGCTGATGGCTTATTATGTGGCGCTCAGGCAGCGTCTGGCAATCACCAAAAAGGTAGATTTGTGTAATTTAATCAAGCATTTCACGTATAAATTCATCAGATTGTAAACTTTTGCCACCTCTGCTACAGGCACAGATACATTGAATAAAGCGTTGTGCATCCCGTGGCAATTTTGCCTCACCACGAAAATAAGCCTGCACTTGTGCATAGACATGATCTTTAAAGCGGGTTCCGTCACCGCCGTCACCAGTCAGGTTATCCAGCGATACCCGGAATTTACGCCCAAAGGCCTGGGCAAACATCCACTCGATTGCCTGCGGTTTAATTTCTACCTGTTCAAACAGCGCTTGTTGTTCGGCTGTACGCCCATCCGGGGCATACCAGTAACCAAGATCCGGAAGTTCCCGGCGTTTATCCCCGGCAATTGTCCAATGGCTGATTTCATGCAAGGCACTATTAAAGAATCCATGTGCAAACTGAATCCGGGCAGGAGTATCGGCATCGGCAGGAAAATATTCAGGTTCAAATTCGCCACGGACTAAAGTCACATTTAAATGGGAAAACCAGTGATTAAAGTGTAAGATGAGCCAGTCCACCTGCTGCGCTTCTGACGATAAATTCGTCCATGGCGAGAGTTGCACTTGTTGTGTTGAACTGTCAGAATCAAGGCTTGGAATTGTGCTAACGAGTGATGAAACATTCACTTCTGTTTGCGGCTGCAACAGATGCATGACTTGAGTTACCCAAATGGTCTGTCGAAATAAGTACAAAATTGTATCTTAATCTTTGACAGAGTACTGATGAATTTGTAGAATTGCCGCCTTAATTATGTCAGCAAATACCTTTCCGGCACAGATTGAGCCGTTTAAATGGGCTGAACAGGGCTTTAAATGGTCAGGTCAACTGCCTTTATCCCGCTTTGTTCGTATCGCTCGTGAAGCTGTTGGATCAATTGATGATCAATTGATTAACATAGACTGTAAGCTATCAATGGATGCCTATCATCGTATTGCATGGCTAGATGGTCACGTTGAAACAAAAGTTCCTATGGAATGCCAGCGTTGTCTGGAAACTGTAGAGATTGAACTGGTTTCATCGTTCCATTTGGCACTTGTGGATGATGAGTCACTGATAGAGCGCTTGGATGAGGATGCTGATTTCATCGTCCTAGGTGAAAGTGAAGCAACGACCAAAGGTGACTATGATGCACCTGCGACCGCTGATTTGCTCGCGCTGATAGAAGATGAACTGTTATTGTTGGTGCCGTTGTCGCCTAAACATGAGTTTTGCGAACATAAGCATCAGCCTGCCATAGAAGAAGTTGTCGAAGAAAAACGAGATAATCCGTTTGATGTTTTGGCAGCTCTGAAGGGTAAACTTAACTAATTTTTGTGTTATACTCTTGTGTATAAGACAATCGAATTTGTTCTGATCCATTTTTTCGATCTTTGTAAGGAGCCATCATGGCCGTTCAGCAAAACCGTAAAAGTCGCTCTCGCCGTGACATGCGCCGTTCACATGACGCTTTAACCGAGAATGCATTAACTGTAGACCAAGCTACTGGCGAGACTCACCGTCGTCACCACGTATCTAAAGATGGTATCTACCGTGGTCGTCAATTATTCGCTAAAGCATCTGCTGAATAATTGATGATGTATTAAGCGTCAAGCTTAGTAGAAAAAATGGGAGCATTTAGCTCCCTTTTTTTTGTCCTTGATTTTTGCTTGCATCGGTTTTTTGTTGTATTTGGCAATTACCGCCAGCAAAATTACATGCTAAATTGCGCTCCACAATGATTTAGGTGGCTTTATTGGCCAGTCTTCTTGCTACAACTGAAGATGACACCTCTTGAATGAAAGGATTTTATTATGTCTGCGACACAACTCGAACAAGCAGCACAAGCAACGAAAACTGCATTTGTATTTCCAGGTCAAGGCTCACAAAAAGCCGGCATGCTGGCTGAACTTGCAGAGCAGTTTTCTGCTATTCGCGAGACATTTGCAGAAGCCTCTGAAGCTGTCGGCTTCGATTTGTGGCAGATTGCGCAAACTGGCGAAAACTTAAATCAAACTGAATTTACCCAGCCGGTATTGCTGACTGCAAGTATTGCCTTGTGGCGCGTGTGGCTGGAATCTGGTGGTGTGGCACCGAAATATCTGGCAGGCCATTCACTGGGTGAGTACAGCGCGCTGGTGGCAGCGGGTAGCCTAAGCCTGGGTGATGCAGTCAAACTGGTCAACCTGCGCGGTAAACTGATGCAGACGGCTGTACCTCAGGGTGTCGGTGCAATGGCTGCTATTTTAGGTCTGGATGATGCCAAAGTGATTGAGCTGTGTGCACAGGCAACTGCAGCAGGTGAAGGTTCTGTTGAAGCGGCAAACTACAATGCCCAAGGGCAGGTTGTGGTTGCAGGCAATAAAGATCGCGTTGAAGCAGTGATGGCACTGGCCAAAGAAAATAGCGCTAAGGCGATTGCATTGCCGGTATCGGTTCCATCGCATTGTTCACTGATGAAACCTGCGGCAGAACAGTTTGCGCCTGCATTGGAACAAACCGCCATTGAGCTGCCATGCATTCCTGTATTACAAAATGTAGGCGCTGAAGCTGCGGCTGATGTCCCTGCATTGCGTCAGGCCTTAACAGCGCAACTTTATGAATCAGTACAATGGACCAAAACCCTGCAATTCCTTCAAGATGAAGGCATTCAGTACATCGTTGAATGTGGTCCGGGTAATGTATTGAGTAACTTGGCGAAACGCCTACCGAATATCGAAAAAGCACTTCCACTGGATAGCAAATCTCGTCTGGAAGATGCATTGAACACCGTATTGACGGCAGAAGGGAAAATTGCATGACACAGGAACCGAAAGTTGCCTTGGTAACAGGTGCAAGTCGTGGTATTGGTGCTGCGATCGCACAACAGTTGATTCAGGATGGTTATTTTGTCGTGGGTACTGCGACCTCTGAAGCGGGCGCTGAAAAATTATCTGCACAGTTTGCTGAAAATGGTGTGGGCAAAGTTTTAGATGTACGTGATGGTGCTGCGATTGATGCACTGGTGACGGAGATCGAACAGAACTATGGTCCAGTGCTGGCGTTGGTTAATAATGCCGGTATTACCAAAGATAACTTATTGCTTCGCATGTCTGAAGATGACTGGGATGATATTTTAAATATTCACCTGAAAGCCGTTTACCGTCTGTCTAAACGTGTGCTGAAAGGCATGACCAAGGCACGTTTCGGACGCATCATCAACATCAGCTCTGTGGTGGCACACTTTGCCAACCCGGGGCAGGCCAACTATTCTGCTGCCAAAGCCGGAATTGAAGCCTTCAGTCGTAGTTTGGCCAAAGAAATGGGTAGCCGTCAGATTACGGTTAACTCGGTCGCACCAGGCTTTATTGCAACTGAAATGACGGAACAGTTAAGCGAAGAAATTCGTAAAAAAATGACTGAGCAAGTGGCGTTAAACCGTTTGGGTGACCCACAAGATATCGCAAATGCTGTAAGTTTCCTGGCTTCAGACAAAGCCAGTTACATTACTGGTACAGTTATGCATGTAAATGGGGGCTTATACATGAGCTAAGCTCAAGTATAAACTTTCCAAATTTTTTAGATTCAATTAAACTAACGGCATTAAAAACGCCACAAGCAATGAGGAGAATTCCTGTGAGCGATATCGAACAACGTGTTAAGCAAGCAGTTGCAGAACAACTTGGTATCAAAATCGAAGAGATTAAAAACGAAGCGTCTTTCATGGATGACTTAGGTGCAGATTCTCTAGATCTAGTTGAACTGGTTATGTCTTTCGAAAATGATTTCGACATCACGATTCCTGATGAAGATTCTAACGAAATCACAACTGTTCAATCTGCAATTGACTATGTTTCTAAGAAACTGGGTTAATCGCCGATTTCAGCTTTGCTGAGCATAAAGACCACCCTCTCGGTGGTTTTTTTGTGTCTGCTTTTCACCTAAATGGAAATTTTACAATCGATTACCTTTCTGTCACCAATGACTAACTATGCCTTGGCTATTTTCATTATAAAAATAAGAGTGATATGACATTAACGACAAGAATGGAGTTCCATATGGGTCTTTTTGATTTTGTAAAAGGTATCGGTAAGAAAAATACAGCTGCCGCAGAGCCGCAGGCCGCACCAGCAAATACTACTCCAGCCGCAGCAGCACAGCCCGCAGAGCCTTCTGCCCAAGAAGTCGCAAATAAATTACTTGGTCATGTAAAAGGTCTGGGTCTTCCGATCACTGGTTTATCCATCAGTTATAATTCAACCTCGGATCTGGCCACGGTCAGAGGTCAGGTGCAAAGTCAGGCCGATCGTGAAAAAATTATTCTGGCGGTGGGGAATATTGATCATGTGGCCAAAGTGGATGATCAGCTTACGGTCAGCAGCCCTGAACCGGAAAGCAAATTCTATACGGTAAAATCGGGGGATAGCTTGTCAAAAATCTCGAAAGAATTTTATGGTGATGCCAATCAGTACAATAAGATCTTTGAGGCCAATCGCCCATTGCTCAAAGATGCTGATGATATTTTCCCGGGACAGGTATTGCGTATTCCAGCCTGATTTTTAAGTCGAAAATAAATATCTAAATATATTGTTCACCATAATGCCCCATTTGGGGCATTATTTTTTTGGAAACTGTTTGAGCGCTGAATGTTGAAAGATAAAAATAATTACCCGCCAAGATCCAGATAGAGACTTTCTTTTACTTCCTCCATGACCACATAACTATGTGAGGAAGCAGAAGCAGGTAATTTTTTTAGCAAATCGCCTAACAGACGCCGATAGGCACTCATCTCTTTGAGACGTGCCTTGACCAGATAATCAAAGTCACCGGAAATCAAATGACATTCCAGTACTTCTGGAATTTCGGTCAGATTCCGCGCCACTTGATCAAATACATCACCCGATTTTGCAGAAAGCTTAATCTCCAGAAAGACCAGCAAATTGCGTTCTAGCAGTTCCGGATTTAAGCGCGCGTAATAACCCATGATAATGCCTTCGCGCTCCAGCCGTTTTACCCGTTCTGAACAGGGTGTGGTTGACAGGTTCACACGTGCTGCCAGCTCACTAATGGCAATCCGGCCATCGCGTTGCAAGATATCCAGAATCATGCGATCAATGCGGTCTAATTTACGCATCAATATTTCCCTCTTTTTTTTAATTCTGCCCGAAAAAAATGTTTATTTCACTAAATATATCATCTCAATATAGTTAAATTCACTATTGATCCAAAAATATACTAGTTAAATCAACTAGAAAAATTTGAGGGTAGTAAGATGCGCGTTTTGGTCTTAGGCAGTGGTGTAATCGGTGTGGCGAGTGCCTATTATCTGGCGCAGCAGGGTGCAGAAGTTACAGTGCTTGACCGTCAAACCGGGCCGGCTGAAGAAACCAGTTTTGGCAATGCCGGGCAAATTTCTCCGGGCTATTCGACGCCATGGGCAGCACCGGGCATTCCATTTAAAGCAGTGAAATGGATGTTCCAGCATCATGCACCTTTAGCCATTAATTTAGATGGCAGTATGTGGCAGTTGAACTGGATGGCACAAATGCTGAAAAACTGTAATCCAGCCAGCTATGCGATTAACAAAGAACGTATGACCCGTGTGGCTGAATATAGCCGTGACTGTTTACGTGAATTGCGTAAAGAAACCGGGATCAGTTATGAACACCGTTCTAAAGGTACTTTGCAAGTCTTTCGTAACGAAGCGCAATTAGAGATGGTGCAACGTGATATTGCGGTATTGCGAGAATGCGGCGTACCGCATGAATTGTTGTTGGGCGCTGATCTGGCCAAAGTTGAGCCAGCCCTGGCGCATGTCCAGGATAAACTGGTGGGCGGCTTGCATTTACCCAATGATGAGACAGGCGACTGTTATTTATTTACCAATGCCTTAGCCAATGTTGCCAAAGAATTGGGCGTGCAGTTTAAATTTAACCAAAATGTTGAGCGTTTGGTGATTGAAGGCGATGAAATTAAGGGGGTGGTGGTCAATGGTGAAGTGCTGACGGCTGATAAATATGTATTGGCATTCGGTAGTTATTCGCGTGATTTCTTAAAACCTTTGAATCTGGATTTGCCGGTTTATCCAGTCAAAGGCTATTCACTGACCATTCCAATTGTTGATGCCAACTTTGCACCACAATCTACGGTGCTGGATGAAACCTATAAAATTGCCATCACGCGTTTTGACCAGCGGATCCGTGTTGGCGGTATGGCCGAACTAAGTGGATTTAACCACAATTTGAAAGACAATCGCCGTGCCACTCTGGAAATGGTCACTCAGGAATTATTCCCAGGCGGGGATCTGGCAGAAGCGAGTTTCTGGACCGGTTTACGTCCAATGACCCCAGACAGTACCCCGATTATTGGTGTAACGCGTTTTAAAAATCTGTTCCTGAATACTGGACATGGCACCCTGGGTTGGACCATGGCCTGTGGTTCGGGCAAGTTAATCAGTGACATTGTGTTGAATCATAAAACCGAAATCAGCACTGAAGGACTTTCACTCGGACGTTATTCACACGCGGCCTAAATTGCTGTTTCAAGGAAGAAGCTATGCCACGCCCAATTCAAGCTGTAGTGCACTTAGATGCATTGCAGCATAACCTGAAGATCGCCAAAGCCGCAGCGCCAAATGCCGAAGTCTATGCTGTGGTTAAAGCCAATGCCTATGGTCATGGTATTGAGCGAGTCTATTCAGCATTTCAATCAGCCGATGGTTTTGCCTTGCTGGATTTGGCTGAAGCGCAGCGTCTGCGTGCGCTCGGTTGGCAGGGCAAAATTTTACTGCTCGAAGGAATTTTTGCTGTAGACGATTTAGACGTCTGTGCTGCATTAGATTTAAGTTTTAGTCTACATAGCCAGCATCAAATCACCTGGTTAACGCAGTTTCAGCAGATCAATCCAGACGCAAAATTTGATGTGTACTTAAAACTTAACAGCGGTATGAACCGTTTGGGTTTTCAGGCCCACGAATATACGGATATTTTTAAGCAAGTCCAGGCACTGGGCAATGTGCGCTCAGTTAGCCATATGACGCATTTTTCCGATGCAGATGGTCAGCGCTTTGGCCAGAACGGCATTGATTATCAATATTCAATGTTCACGCAAATCACTGGGTCTTTAGCCGGAAAAACTTCTGTCAGTAATAGTGCAGCCATCCTGCGCCATCATCACCACATTCAATCCGACATTGTGCGTAGTGGCATCATGCTGTATGGCAGTTCGCCTGACTATCCTGACCATACTATTTATGACTGGAATCTGCAGCCCGGCATGAGCCTGCGCAGTGAAATCATTGCGATTCAGTATATTCAGGCTGATGAAAGTGTGGGTTATGGTTCTAACTTCGTTGCGGAGCAGGCGATGCGCATTGGTGTAGTGGCATGTGGATATGCCGATGGGTATCAGCGCATTTCAGCCACAGGTACACCAGTTCTGGTGGATTCAGTGCAGACTCAAGTTCTTGGTCGGGTCAGTATGGATATGCTTACAGTCGATCTGACCGCTGTCCCTCAGGCGACTGTGGGGAGTGAAGTGGTGCTTTGGGGGAAATCTTCGCAAGGTGAAATTTTATCAATTGATGAGGTCGCGGCCGGTTCAGGAACCGTAGGCTATGAATTGATGTGTGCGATTACGGCTCGTGTACCGGTTCGGATCGAAAGCTAAAACTAAATATTGACCAAATAACGGAAGAAATTGAGAGGACATATGATGATGGAACACACCGATATCCAGCGTATTAACAGCAATCAGGTCATGAGTGCTGTCACCATTCACAACCAGACCGTGTATTTATCAGGGCAGGTGCCGGATAGCACCCGTCAGGATATTAGCGGTCAAACGCAGGAAGTGCTGACGAAAATTGATCAGCTGCTCAAGCTGGCAGGAACAGACAAAAGCCGACTGCTGTCGGCACAACTATTTGTGAAAAATCTGGAAGATTTTCAAACCGTGAACCAGATCTGGATTCACTGGTTGCAAGGACAGGGAACTCCGGCACGTGCCACCATTCAGGCAGATCTGGTCAATCCTGACTGGCTGATTGAAATTGCAGTGATTGCAGCACAGGCTTGAGTTGTTTTGATTTTTATATCTCCCAACTTAATTTTGTAAGGACATTAGATCCGGTCATTTAGCTTTTTAAATGGAACTTCATCTGCATTCAGGATTTCAGGAAGAAATCCGATCAGATGGGCAAGGGTCTGATGCAAAAAAGGAACTAAACATGAATACAACATCCGCTAAAGATGACGCAGCGCCGTCGCAACATGAGCTACAACGCAAGCTCTCCAATCGGCATCTGCAGTTAATTGCCATTGGTGGTGCAATTGGTACCGGTTTATTTATGGGATCGGGTAAAACTATCTCTTTGGCCGGCCCTTCAATTTTATTTATTTATATGATTATTGGCTTTATGTTTTTTTTCCTGATGCGCGCATTGGGTGAGATATTGTTGGCTAATTTACATTACAAATCATTTATTGATATGGCGCGCGACCTCATAGGTCCGGGCGCGGCCTATTATATTGGCTGGTCTTATTGGCTCGGTTGGGTTCTGGTCGGGATTGCCGATTTAGCAGCGATTATTAATTATCTAAGTTTCTGGTTGCCTGAGGGTGTGGCCTTTACCCCCATCGGGCAGGCATTGATCAGTGTCGGCTGTGTGTTGCTGGTTCTGGGTTTGAACTTGCTGACGGTCAAACTGTTTGGTGAAATTGAATTCTGGTTTGCCCTGATTAAGATTTTAGCCATTTTAGGCCTGATCTTTATTGGCGGCTTTATGGTGTTGAACCAGTTTCAGGCACCAGATGGCAGTACTGCAAGCTTTAGCCATGTCTGGTCGGGTGGTATGTTCCCCAAAGGTGCGGATGGCTTCCTGGCAGGCTTCCAGATTGCCTTATTCGCCTTTGTCGGTGTGGAATTGCTCGGTACGATGGCAGCTGAAACCAAAGATCCTGAGAAAAATTTACCCAAAGCCGTCAATGCAATTCCAACGCGTATTATCTTGTTCTATGTGTTGTCATTGTTTGTAGTGATGTCAGTGACTCCATGGGCTAAAATTCCTGCGGATCAAAGTCCTTTTGTCAGCTTATTCATGCATGCCGGTATTGGTGCGGCGGCGATCATCATGAATCTGGTGGTCTTGTCATCCGTCATGTCTTCCATGAATAGTGGTGTATTCTCAACCAGTCGTATGCTTTTCGGATTGGCGCGTGGCCAACAGGCACCTGCCGCTTTGGCGCATCTATCGAAACGTTCTGTACCAGCCAAGGGTTTAATGTTCTCATGTGCCTTTATTATGGCTGGTGCAGCTTTGCAGTACTTCGTGCCAAACACCCTGGAAGCTTTTACTTTAGCCACGTCGCTGTGCGTGATTTTGTTTATTAGTATTTGGAGCTTAATTATGGTGTGTTATTTACGCTACCGTAAATTACGCCCTGAACAGCATGCCAACTCCACCTTTAAAATGCCGGGCGGGGTATGGATGAGCTATATCGTACTAACTTTTCTGGCTTTCGCTCTGGTCATTTTAAGTTTGGAGCCAGATACATTTAATGCATTAAAAATCAGTCCATTATGGTTGATTATTTTGGCAGTGACTTATTATGTACTGTATCGGCCGCGTGTCGCAGCCGCGAGAAAAGCGGCATTAGAAACACAATAAAATAGCTTAAAAAATCCCCGCCTGATCGGGGATTTTTTTATGGTGTGATGAATCATTTGTGAACTTTGTCCTGTGCCCTTAGAATTGAAGAAAAATTTATAATTAAAAATAAGGATCTATATGAGGGGATGGAGTAAAAACAGGCTGGGGTTATGGTCGCTTGGCATTCTTGTGGGAATAGCCATTCTGTTGGTATTCACTGCAAAATGGCTGCGTACAGATCAGCCTTTAACGGATACGGCAAAAAAGTTTATTCAGCCAGATTTAATCTATAGGGCGAATGTTCAGCAACACTCATATTTTTACTTATTGGGAATTGCTGCCAAAGATGAGGTTCACCCTCAGGCACTGGGTCGTTATCGTTACCATCGGGAATGGGTAAATTATATTCGAGATCAGAATGCTGCTGAAAATTTGCAGAGTGACTCAGGATTAAACCGCCAGCTGAGCCGAGCTGGTTTTTCTGAACAGGAAAAAGAACTTCTTGAAAATCTGCAAATGCGTTTGGCTAATTCAGCTGAGCAGTTTTCTGTATTGGTGGTAGAACATAAAAAATTGCTACACGCTTTACTGGAACGTGAGCGTATTCCTTTACAACGGTTTTCAGATTTATTGGAACACCAGGATTATATTTCATTGGTGATTCCGCCGCAGGCAGGCGGGCCTGATTATCGCTATATTCAAAACTTACAGTTGCTGAAACTGGTTCACATCCAGCTTAATTCAGACTCTAAAGTGCAGGATTATGCACAGCAATTTCATCAGGTTTTAGACTTTAGCCGGAACCGCTTGTCTTTGGTTGAAAAAATGCTGCTGCAGAATTGGCTCAGTCAAATGATTGATCTGATTCGGATCGAGCAAAAAAATGAAAGCAATCCAGTCATGCTTAACAATCTGGATTCAGATCAATTGGGTTTAAAAGCAAGTCTGCAAAATGAATTAATGGGACATTATTTGCTGACCCAATATCTGGCACATGCCTCTGAAATCAGCCCTGTACAGCTAAAATGGCTGTATTTACCCAATACCACCTTTAATGCAATTGCAGCACAATATGAGGTGTACTGGATGCTTTCGGAAACACCGTATGTTGAACTGCAAGAGCGGTTTACGACAAGTGAGCCTTCTTCACTGTCTAAATGGCGACTAAAAAATGCGATTGGACATGTTCTAGCGCAGATCAGTAAGCCCAACTTTGAAAAATATATTGTGATGAATCATGTCTTAAGCAATAAAATTATGACTTTTAATGCAGTCAATTCAGGCAGTATAGAGATAGAGCTATTGAATCAAAATGCAGCAGGGCGACGTTATTTTCAGCAAGATGGAAAGTTATGTATAGCACTGCCATTTTCTCAACAGAAATTGTCTGAACTGAATCTGAAGCAGGATAGCTGTGTAAAAATCTAGAAGGCCAAAATAAAAAATCCCCGACGAATCAGGGATTTTTTATTTTTGCTCTATGCGTTAGAAGGTCGGTTTTACCACGACCAAAATTACCACAGCAAATAAGATCAGGGTTGGCATTTCATTAAAATAACGCCAGAACTTGTGTGACTTGTAATGGGCATTTTCCATCAGTTTTTTGCGGTAATGGCCACATACCAGATGATAAATCACCAATAAACCCACCAGACCCACTTTCAGGTAAAACCATAAAGCTTCATGATAGTGACGTGTTGCATCACCCCAATCGACCAGAAAGTGCGCTGTAATGAGGGTGGCCAGCATGGCAGGCCACATGATGCCACGATACAGCTTGCGTTCCATCACCTGAAAACGCGCGTGGCTTACGGCATCTTCGCTCATGGCATGGTAAACATATAACCGTGGCAAGTAGAACAACGCAGCGAACCAGCAAACCACCGCAATAATATGTAATGCTTTTACCCAAAGGAAAGCATCAGAAGGAGCATCCATCAAGTCACCCTAAAATGGGCGGCTTAGCCTTCCCATTTTTTGAAGATGAGACAAGCATTTACGCCGCCGAAACCGAAACTGTTACTCATCACAGTATTCAATTTTGCGTCACGTTTTTCAAGCACGATATCAAATGGTTTTGTGCCTTCATCCAGCTCGGTCACGTTAATGTTTGGAGCAATAAAGTCATTTTGCATCATCAGGATCGAGTAAATTGCTTCCTGGACGCCAGCAGCACCCAGGCTGTGACCAGTCATAGACTTGGTTGAGCTCAGTGGTGGAACTTTATCTTCACCAAATGCACGTGCCATCGCTTGAAGCTCGGTCACGTCACCAGCAGGTGTAGATGTACCATGAGTATTCACATAATCAATCGATTCAACACCATGTTGTTTGGCTTCTTCAAGTGCCATCAGGATACAGCGTGTAGCCCCTTCACCACTTGGTGCAACCATATCTGCACCATCCGAGTTGGCCGCATAGCCCACCACTTCAGCCAAGATGTTTGCACCACGTGCTTGTGCATGCTCAAGTGACTCAAGCACCACAAAACCGCCACCACCGGCAATCACGAAGCCGTCACGGTCAGCAGAGTACGGACGAGATGCAGTTTCAGGCGTGTCGTTGTATTTAGAGCAAAGCGCACCCATCGCATCAAACAATAAGCTTTGTGACCAGTGATCTTCTTCACCGCCACCAGCCAGCATCAAATCTTGTTTGCCCAGTTGGATCAGGTTATAAGCATAACCAATGGCATCGGCAGAGGTTGCACATGCACTGGTAATGGTATGTGCTACGCCTTGTAGTTTAAAAGCGACACCGACGTTTGCAGTAATGGTGTTGGTCATATTGCGTGGTACAAAGAAAGGACCAATTTTACGCGCACCTTTGGTATCTAGAAGTTCTTTCATTTCAACCACTGAGGCAGTTGAACCACCACCTGAACCACCGGCAATACCATAGCGTGGATTATTTGCCAGATTTTCTTGTTTTAAACCGGCATGTTCAACTGCAGCAAGTGCCGAGTTGTAGGCATACATTGCGCATACGCCCATAAAGCGTTTGAGTTTACGGTCAATACCGTCGAAATCCTGCTCGGCCGCAGCACTCACATGGCTTTTGAAATTGAGTTCAGCATAAGTCGGATTAAAACGTGTTCCTGAAATCCCATTTTGTAAAGAATGGTTTACATCCTCTAATGTATTACCAATACACGAGTTAATACCCATGCCAGTGATGACAACACGTTTCATCTACAGATCCTTATAGTTTAGCTCTACGTCCAGTGGCAGAAAATGGGTTATATAAAATCTCCAAATCCGGCCTCTAGCCTTATTTCATGATGGAGAACATGATAGCAGAAAGACTTTTGAAATCTTATGGCAAATGTTATGCCGT
The DNA here is from genome assembly GCF_013418175.1 of Acinetobacter sp. YH12200. Taxonomy (NCBI): domain Bacteria; kingdom Pseudomonadati; phylum Pseudomonadota; class Gammaproteobacteria; order Moraxellales; family Moraxellaceae; genus Acinetobacter; species Acinetobacter sp. YH12200. Next base: position 85,530 of record NZ_VPCO01000004.1, on the reverse strand, counting down.
GTGACAGTCGGTTGGGTTTGTGAGTCGGCATGTAGGGATTTTACTAAATGACACAGAATAAAGTTGAGATAAATGCTGACTACACCTAGTATTTATATCAAATACAAGCACGTGAATGCTGAGGTAAAAAATGGTAAATGCTAATAATAAACAATCTAATGGTCTGATTTCGAATGCCTTTGGAGTGGCGAAAAAGTTCAGTTCAACCGGATTGGATTTATTGAATCATGTTGCACCAGACTCGGTGACGAAAGCACTTAAGCCGTCAAATTCCGGTCAGGTGATTGACGGTTCGGCGAAGACAAAAAGCGTTTTTTCGGCTAAAAAATATGATAATCCACAGCAAATGCTTCGTGAACATTTGCCAAATGTATCTCGCCAGCTTCTAGGACACCGTTTTAATACCGTCAATAACGTGGCACATTTTGTTTCTCCTGAACTGACGGAGAAAGTATCAGACTATTTTTATGACCGCCTTAACCAGTTTAGTAACCAGAGCAGTTCGGTCGATACCATTCTGAATGAAGCAGGGGCAAAAGACTTGGAAGAGTTGACTCAGGATGTCGATCGTTCTAAGCGGATTTCACAGGCTTTGGGTGAGCAAAACAAATGGATTGCAACGGTACAGGGTGCAATCAGCGGTGCTTCTGGGGTGCTTGGTACAGCGATTGATATTCCGGCTTCTTTGTTAATGGCGCTACGTACCATTTATCAGGTCGGTCGTTCTTATGGTTTTGACCTGAGCAAAGATGATGATCAGGAAATCGTACAACATATTTTTAGACAGCTAGACCTTGGCCTGATTGCTGAAAAGCAGACCTTATTATTGGGCTTAAAAGCGCTGAGTAATACAATTAAAACCCACGATATTTCCCAGCTTCAGACCATGCTAGGTTCTGATAATGATATGAATGCCATCAAGCAATGGTTAAACAACCATGAGGGCGAGGCAAAATGGGAATGGGTGAACAATCTGCCAAAAATTTCTATTTTAGAAAAATTAACGAAATTGACACCATTGGCAAGTGCTGGAATCGGAGCAGTTTATAGTCACCGTTTTGTTGATGATGTAAATCAGAAAGCTCAAGAAGCTTTCTCACATGCTCGACAATATCTGATTCAGCATCAAGATTCGCAATTGTCTCCCTATGCGGCCTATGAAAAAGCAGTCAATTTATTGCAACAGGCTGCACCTAAATTATTAGACAGTTCATCTCAGTCGATCGAGGCGCCAAAAGACGAGCCAATTCTGGATCAGGATATTACAATTGAAGGCAATGATACAATTACTCAGGTCAAACTGGTTAAGAAAGAAAAGAATGATCTCAGTTCTGAAGAAGCTGAAGTGAAAAAAGATGAAAAAGTCAGTGAAGGTCTAGATGCCCTCAGTGATGAATTGGTTGAACCTGTGGCAGATAAACAATCGCAACAGCCTGCTTTAACCAAAACTTCTTTTGATCCTGACGTGGAAGCAGAGATACAAGCAGATAATACTGCTGAAAATGAATCGGAGACCGTGGAAAATGAGGGGCTAGAGGGGCAGGAGGATCCTGATTCTGCATCTGAAACAGCCTCAACAACATCTAAAGCTCAAGATGTTACAAAAAAAACTGCGAAGAATCCGAAAAAGTAAATGAATTCTGAGAGAAAATAGCAGCATAGCGTATAGTTGTTATTATATTTGGTCGACCTGAGCAGGTTGACCAATTTTACATCTTGAATTACAATTGCATGCCCTCAAAAAGCAGTATGTTTTTGGGGCTTTTTATTAACGGGAGAATTGCCAAATGGCAACAACAAATCAGTTGATCCGTAAGGGTCGTACGACTTTAGTTGAAAAATCTAAAGTTCCTGCGTTGAAGGCTTGTCCACAGCGCCGTGGTGTTTGTACACGTGTTTACACAACTACACCTAAAAAACCTAACTCAGCAATGCGTAAAGTTTGCCGTGTTCGCTTAACTTCAGGTTTTGAAGTTTCTAGCTACATCGGTGGTGAAGGCCATAACCTGCAAGAGCACAGTGTTGTTCTTATCCGTGGTGGTCGTGTTAAAGACTTACCAGGTGTACGTTACCATACCGTTCGTGGTTCTTTAGACTGTGCTGGTGTTAAAGATCGTAACCAGTCTCGTTCTAAATACGGTACTAAACGTCCTAAGAAATAATTCGTCGAGAATTAAATTTTAAGAACGTAGAACCGCAATCCTTTATCGTCTCGCTTGTCTGATTTCTGCATTTAATTTTGTGAAATTCAAGCGACGTGTAGTAAGGCCAGCGAATGCACATGACACTTTGTGCTCATGCTGGATAAACCTGAAGTGTCATCTTTATAGGTAGTTTAAAATGCCAAGACGTCGCGTAGTCGCTGCTCGTGAAATCCTTCCGGATCCTAAGTTCAGCAGCCAAACAATCGCTAAATTCATGAACCACGTAATGCAAGATGGTAAAAAATCTATTGCTGAAAGTATCGTTTACGGTGCTTTAGACCGCGTTCAAGAAAAATCTAAAGTAGACCCAGTTGAATTTTTCGAGACTACTCTTGAAAAAGTTCGTCCTATGGTCGAAGTAAAAGCACGCCGTGTTGGTGGTGCTACATACCAAGTACCTATGGAAGTACGCCCATCCCGTCGTACTGCCCTAGCTATGCGTTGGTTAGTAGATGCTGCTGCTAAGCGTTCTGAAAAAACTATGGCTTTACGTCTTGCTGGCGAGTTGCTTGATGCATCTGAAGGCAAAGGCGCTGCGGTTAAGAAACGTGAAGATGTGCACCGTATGGCTGAAGCCAACAAAGCATTCTCTCACTACCGTTTCTAAGCAGATAAAACAGGCCCTATTCAGGAAAGTGCTAAAACCGTCATGGTTTTGTCACCAAAGCGCTTTAAGTTGCTATGCAGCTTAAAGCGTCCTGTTTTAAACAACAAAATTTAGGAATGCTAGAAATCATGGCACGTCAAACCCCAATTTCTCGTTACCGTAACATTGGTATTTCTGCGCACATTGACGCAGGTAAGACAACCACTTCTGAACGTATTTTGTTCTACACAGGTGAGAGCCATAAACTTGGTGAAACTCACGAAGGTTCGGCAACTACGGACTGGATGGAACAAGAGCAAGAACGCGGTATTACCATTACCTCAGCAGCTGTAACATGCTTCTGGAAAGGTATGGCGAACCAGTTCGAACAACACCGTATTAACGTAATTGACACCCCGGGACACGTTGACTTCACGATTGAAGTTGAGCGTTCTATGCGTGTTCTTGACGGTGCGTGCATGGTTTACTGTGCTGTAGGTGGTGTTCAGCCTCAGTCAGAAACGGTATGGCGTCAAGCAAATAAATATAAAGTTCCACGTATTGCGTTTGTTAACAAAATGGACCGTACTGGCGCGAACTTCTTCCGTGCTGTTGAACAAGTTAAAACACGTCTTGGCGGTAATCCAGTGCCAATCGTTGTTCCAATCGGCGCAGAAGAAAACTTCCAGGGTGTTGTTGACCTAATCGAAATGAAAGCAATCATTTGGGATGAAGCATCTCAAGGTATGCAATTCGAATATGGCGACATCCCTGCTGACTTAGTTGCTACTGCTGAAGAATGGCGTACTAACATGGTTGAAGCTGCTGCGGAAGCATCAGAAGAACTCATGGACAAGTACCTAGAAGGCGAAGAGCTAACTAAAGAAGAAATCGTTGCTGGTATCCGTAAGCGTACATTGGCAAACGAAATTCAACCAATGCTTTGTGGTTCGGCATTCAAAAACAAAGGTGTTCAACGTATGTTGGATGCTGTAATTGAATTCTTGCCAGCACCGACTGACGTTGAAGCGATCAAGGGTATCCTTGACGACAAAGACGAATCTGAAGGTTCTCGTGAAGCGTCTGACGAAGCTCCGTTCTCTGCACTTGCATTCAAAATTATGAATGACAAATTCGTAGGTAACTTGACTTTCGTTCGTGTTTACTCAGGTGTTCTTAAAGCGGGTAGCCCGTGTTATAACCCAGTAAAAATGAAGCGTGAGCGTGTTGGCCGTATCGTACAGATGCATGCGAATGACCGTAAAGATATCGAAGAAATTCGTGCGGGCGACATCGCGGCATGTGTAGGTCTTAAAGACACAACGACTGGTGATACATTATGTGATGAAAACCACGTAATTACACTAGAGCGTATGGAATTCCCTGAGCCAGTAATTGCACTTGCAGTTGAGCCTAAAACTAAAGCTGACCAAGAAAAAATGTCAGTTGCTTTAGGTCGTTTGGCGAAAGAAGATCCATCATTCCGCGTACGTACTGATGAAGAATCAGGTCAAACCATTATTGCTGGTATGGGTGAACTTCACCTTGACATCATTGTTGACCGTATGAAGCGTGAATTCGGTGTTGAAGCCAACATTGGTAAACCAATGGTTTCTTACCGTGAAACGATCAAAAAGTCAGTTGAACAAGAAGGTAAATTCGTACGTCAAACTGGTGGTAAAGGTAAGTTCGGTCACGTATACGTACGTCTAGAACCGCTTGCTGAAGACGCTGGTAAAGACTACGAATTCGTTGAAGAAGTTGTAGGTGGTGTAGTACCTAAAGAATTCTTCGGCGCGGTTGACAAGGGTATCCAAGAACGTATGAAGAATGGTGTACTTGCTGGTTATCCAGTAGTGGGCATCAAAGCGACATTGTTCGACGGTTCTTACCATGATGTCGATTCTGACGAATTATCGTTCAAAATGGCGGGTTCTTATGCCTTCCGTGATGGTTTCATGAAAGCAGATCCAATCTTGCTTGAACCAATCATGAAAGTTGAAGTAGAAACTCCAGAAGACTACATGGGCGATATCATGGGTGACTTAAACCGTCGTCGTGGTATGGTTCAGGGTATGGACGATTTACCTGGTGGTACTAAAGCCATTCGTGCTGAAGTTCCATTGGCTGAGATGTTTGGTTACGCAACTCATATGCGTTCTATGTCTCAAGGTCGTGCGACTTACTCTATGGAATTTGCTAAATATGCTGAAACTCCACGTAACGTGGCTGAAGGCATCATTTCTAAGTTCCAGTCTGGCGGTAAAAAAGGTGACGACGAGTAATCTTTCGATTACTATAAGCCCAAACTAATTCATAGTTAAACCCAAGTGCTCATGCAGTGATCCTGCATGAGTAGTTTAAAAAGGAAGATCTCATGGCTAAGGCTAAGTTTGAACGTAATAAGCCACACGTTAACGTGGGCACAATTGGTCACGTCGACCATGGTAAAACAACTTTAACAGCTGCGATTGCAACTGTATGTGCGAAAAAATTCGGTGGCGAAGCGCGTGATTACGCTGCAATCGACTCTGCACCAGAAGAAAAAGCACGTGGTATTACAATTAATACTTCACACGTAGAATACGATTCTCCAACTCGTCACTACGCTCACGTAGACTGCCCGGGCCACGCCGATTATGTTAAAAACATGATTACTGGTGCTGCTCAGATGGACGGCGCGATCCTTGTATGTGCTGCGACTGATGGTCCTATGCCACAGACTCGTGAACACATCCTGCTTTCTCGTCAGGTAGGTGTACCTTACATCGTTGTATTCTTGAACAAATGCGACCTTGTAGATGACGAAGAGCTTCTTGAACTGGTTGAAATGGAAGTTCGTGAACTTCTTTCTACTTATGACTTCCCGGGCGATGACACTCCAGTGATCCGCGGTTCTGCACTTGCTGCACTTAACGGTGAAGCTGGTCAGTATGGCGAAGACGCTGTTGTTGCACTGGTTGAAGCACTTGACTCTTACATTCCAGAGCCAGAACGTGCTATCGACCTTCCATTCCTTATGCCAATTGAAGACGTATTCTCAATCTCTGGTCGTGGTACAGTAGTAACTGGCCGTGTAGAGACTGGTATTGTTAAAGTAGGCGAATCAGTTGAAATCGTTGGTATCCGTGATACTCAAGTAACTACAGTTACTGGTGTTGAAATGTTCCGTAAATTGCTTGACGAAGGTCGTGCAGGCGAGAACTGTGGTGTTCTTCTACGTGGTACTAAGCGTGAAGACGTACAACGTGGTCAAGTATTGACTAAACCAGGTGCGATCAAGCCACACACTAAATTCGATGCGGAAGTATACGTACTTTCTAAAGAAGAAGGTGGTCGTCACACTCCATTCCTTAACGGTTACCGTCCACAGTTCTACTTCCGTACTACGGACGTAACTGGTGCGATCGCGCTTAAAGAAGGCGTGGAAATGGTTATGCCTGGTGACAACGTTGAGATGTCAGTAGAGCTAATCCACCCAATCGCAATGGACCCAGGTCTACGTTTTGCGATCCGTGAAGGTGGTCGTACAGTGGGTGCTGGTGTAGTTGCTAAAGTAACTGCATAATCGCTGATTGTGTAAAAAAAGCGCCTCTTTGAGGCGTTTTTTTTGTCTGGATTTTTGTCAGACAATCACTCATGAGTGTCCTTAACTGATAGTGCGATGACCTAAACTGCACTTATTTATACGATAAAAATCAATAAAACTAGGCTCAATAAAACGAATAATAGATTCAGGCAGCTGTGCTTGAAAGGAGCCTACAATGAACGTAAAAGTAAAAATTTCAGAGCGTGCTGGTGCAAGCTTTCCTGTTCGTCGTATGAATTTTGATTTTGATCATGTCCCGGAATACTGGATGCATGGATCAGCCGGTTTAACGCATTTTATGACCGCCTTATCTGCACTGTTTCCGGCAGGTGAAAAGTTCTTTATCGATAGCGTTCGGGCCGTGCGTCAGCATCCAGCGATCAAAGATAATGCAGAATTGCAAAAAGAAATTTCTGCCTTTATTGGTCAAGAAGCTATGCACACGCATGAACATGTCGGTTTTAATGCCTCCGCACAGCGCTATGGACATGATGTCGAGACACTGGATCATTATACCGATCAGGTGATTCAGACCACGCGTAAAGTCATGGCCAAACTGCTGAAGCCAGTTGGTATTAGCCAAGAAATGGTGGATTTGACTGCAACCACAGCACTGGAACATTTTACCGCGACCATCGCAACGCAGCTGTTAAGTAACGCTCATATCCAGGAACTGATGACTGATAAAACCATGAAAAATATGTGGATGTGGCATGCGATTGAAGAAAATGAACATAAAGCGGTGGCCTATGATGTGTTTGAAGCTGTCTTTGGTAACGGTTTAAAAGCCTATGCGCTACGGACCTCATCTTTGGTCATTTCGATGGCAACCTTAGCTGTTGTACAAAGCTATTTTCTGGCACGTTTACTCAAGCAGGACAATCAATTGAATTTGGAATCGCTGAAATCGATATATACCTACGCGTATAGCCCATCAAAAGGGGTAATTACGGGCATGGGTCGTGAAATGTTAATGTACTTTAAACCTGGCTTTCATCCAAATGCTCATGATACACATGGCCTGTTAACAGTCTGGAAAGCCAAACTCGGACTTGAATAGGACTGAAAATTAAAGAGCGATTGAAATTGCTCTTTTTTTTACTCGATTTTTTGGATGAAGTTTCTATAATGCGGAAGTTAATTCTATATAAGATGAACGAAGATGATTCGTTTAATGCAAGCAGCGGATGTAGCAGCCGTTGCAAAGATTGAAAAATCTGTTCAATCACATCCCTGGACTTTAAAACAGTTTGAAGATGCGGTGACTGCTTATCAAAGTACCGTGATCGAGCAGCAAGGGCAGGTGCTGGGATTTTGTATTTTACAACCGGTGCTGGATGAAGCCAATTTACTGCTTATGGCAATTGATCCGGCCCAGCAAGGTCAGGGCTTGGGTTATCAATTATTGGATGCCTCAGTCGCCATGCTGAAAAATAATCCGGTGCAGATTTTCCTGGAAGTGCGCGAAACTAATATTGCTGCCATCAAGCTTTATGAGAAGTCAGGCTTTCATCAGATTGATTTACGCAAAAATTATTATCCGGGTTCAAACGGAACACGCGAACATGCCATCATTATGGTCAAGGCATGTACGGATGACTTTGCTAGCCTGTTCAAATAGAAACTGACGACCTTATTTAATAATCTGGTGATTCCATCCGCTGGGTAAGGTCGTCATCAATGAGTTTCCCAGGTGCTGAATCTCCAGCTCACTCAGCGCACGGTTTAAACGTCGCCATTGACCATCAATCAAGAGTTCTAGCGGCAGATACTGAGATTTATAATTCATCTTGTTGGAATGTGGCACCCAATAACCGAGGTAGATGAATTGCAAGCCAAGTTTTTGCGCATGTTCAATCTGTTTCAAGATTGCAAATGCACCGAGAGAGCGGCGATTTTCATCCGGATCGAAGAAGGTATATACAGCCGAGATGCCATCATCCAGCAAGTCGCAGGTGGAAACACTGATCAAGCGATCATCCAGCCATAATTCTAAAAAGAAGCTGTCCGTACAACTTTGCAATAAAAACTTTTCGAACTGATCGCGACTCGGAGGGAACATGTCACCATCTGCGTGGCGTTCATTGATATAGCGTTCATACAGCGCATAATGCGTATCACCGGCCTGCTCTGGACTGGTAATTTTCACCCGAAGATCCTGATTGCGTTTCCAGGCTTTTTTTTGTGAACTGTTCATGGAAAATTCAGCCACTGGCACGCGTGAAGATAAGCATTGACGACACAGATGACATTCCGGACGATAAACAAAATCGCCACTGCGGCGGAAACCGGTGCGCGACAGTTCTGACAGGGTCAGCACATCAATGCGATGCGCAGGATCCAGAAAAACCATACGTGCCGACTTGTTGGGCAAGTAGCTGCAATCGTGCGGCGGCGTAATATAATACTGTAAATCGTTCAGTAGGGACTTTGGCTGATAAGAGTTCATAACAAGTACCCTCTGTTATTTTCATTCACTGAGTCGCGCGTTTTGCGCTATTGTTTTACTTGAAAATACACCCTCTTGATACTTTTTCCAATCGATAGCAGGCTGTTTTACAACATCTTGTAACGAATTAAGATAGTCTTGGCGAGAAAGTGTACAGGCGCCGAGGCTTAAAAGATGGTCATTGACCAACTGGCAGTCAATCCAGGGCAGCTTATTTTCCTGTCCAATCAGCATTAAAGTATAAAAAGCCATTTTAGAAACATCGGTCTGTGTACTAAACATGGACTCACCAAAACAACCCTGTCCAATCGTCACACCATAAAGCCCACCTACAATGCGATTTTCATCCCAGATCTCAATACTATAGCCATATCCGGCATCGAACATGTCGCAGTATCCTGCGATAATATCTTCACTGATCCAGGTATCTTCTGCATAAGCACGCGGCAATGAGCAGGAACGAATCACCCTTTCAAAAGCATGATTGACCGTGATTTGATAATCCCATTTTTTCATATTGCGGATCAGGGATTTACTTGGATGATAATCATGGGGCCGAATAATGCAGCGCGGTTCCGGACTCCACCAGCAAATAGGTTCTCCCTCAGAAAACCAGGGAAATAAGCCATGGGTATAGGCTTCAAAAAGTGTGGAAGGGGAGAGGTCAGCACCAATACAAATCAGTCCTTCGCCTTCAGGGTCAACCTGCATCGGGTCAGGGAAGATAAATTGTGAGGGAGGAAGTAGATGCATGGCAAACCTGAAATAAAACTATAGATGAATCATAAGCTAATTCTAGCAATAAAAAAGCCGCCCATAATGGACGGCATTTTTATTCTTGCTGCTTAGTCTAGTTTGCCCATCGCATCAAGATATTTTTCTGCATCGAGTGCAGCCATACAGCCTGAACCCGCAGAAGTAATGGCCTGACGGTAAATGCTGTCAGCAATATCGCCCGCAGCAAATACGCCCGGTACCGAAGTTTGGGTTGCATTACCCGCAGTACCACTTTGCACCTGAATATAACCGTCGCGCAGCTGCAACTGACCGTCAAACATTGAACTGTTTGGCTTATGGCCAATGGCAACAAACATACCCGTTACATCGACGTTTTGAGTAGAGTCATCCTGGGTCGACTTGATACGTACCGAGGTCACACCAGATTGTGCATCCCCTAAAACTTCATCCACCTGATGGTTCCAGATAATGCTGATCTTGCCTTCTTTTTCTTTAGCAAATAAATGATCTTGCAAGATTTTTTCAGAACGTAATGAATCACGGCGATGAACCAGAGTCACATGCGAAGCGATATTGGATAAGTATAAGGCTTCTTCAACAGCGGTGTTACCACCACCCACAACCATGACTTTCTGGTTTTTGTAGAAGAAACCATCACAAGTGGCGCAAGCGCTGACGCCTTGACCCATAAAGGCAGCTTCAGATTCAAGACCTAAATATTGAGCTGTTGCACCGGTACAGATGATTAAAGCATCACAGGTAAATTCGTCCATATCGCCTTTCAATACGAAAGGGCGCTGGTTTAGATCTACTTCATTGATATGGTCATACACGATTTCAGTGCCAAAGCGCTCTGCATGCGCCTGCATACGCTCCATCAATGCTGGACCGGTTAAGCCTTCAGGATCACCGGGCCAGTTATCCACGTCCGTGGTCGTGGTCAATTGGCCGCCCAGTTGCAAACCGGCAATGAGGGTTGGTTTTAGGTTTGCACGCGCTGCATAGACTGCTGCGCTGTAGCCTGCGGGGCCAGAACCTAAAATAATCAGTCGTGAGTGACGTGCGCTCATCAGCTGTATCCTTTTTTATTTAGAAATTTATTGAATTATACGTGAAACTGTATAACAGTGGGGTGAGATTAAAGTCGATATTATTGATCATTGAAATCGATTTGGGCTATATATAATAAGTACACAGTGTGCTTGCACAATAGTGCATCTTTTTTCACAGAACAGGTGCATAATATGCCTTTTATTGCGTCGCTTTTTTCAAGCATTGAAGCAAAAGAATATTCATGAAGAATTGGTTACAGGACAGTATATGACAGCGGTGTCGAGTGCCTATGCACAGCGCTTAGTAATGACATTATTTTTAGTCTCATTTGGGATTTATCTGTTTCTTGCAACAGTGACCTATACGCCATTTGATCCGGGATGGATGCATATCTCTAGTGATACGCAGACCGTTTCGAATGCCAGTGGGGTTGCGGGTGCCTGGATTGCAGACCTTTTGTTTGGCTTTCTCGGTTGGGCAAGCCTGCTGATTCCTGTCTATCTGTTTATGGAAGCGGTTCAGGTCTGGTGGCCACGTAGCTTCCTGAACCGGCCATTCCGCTATGCTGCGCAATTCTTCCTGTTATTGACCACGTCAGCACTGCTGTTTTTATTCTGGCAAGTGCCTGCCGATACGCTGGATAACTCTTCCGGCGGTATTATTGGCTATGAATTAGGCCAGAGTTTAGAACAGTTGCTGACGGTATATGGTGCTGCATTCTTCCTGTTGGTATTTTGGGTGATGTTATTTACACTGGCCTTTGGGGTGAAGTGGAACAAGACCTGGAGCAGTCTCAAAGCAACACCGGCTTATTTACAGGATCTGTTCTATCGCAATATCCCTGAAGGTATGTCCGATTTTGACCGGACTGCGCCTGTGATTAAAAAAGAGCCAGTGAATGCTGCGAAGAAAATGGTCGCAGTAACCCCTGCACCTGAGCATGAACTGGTAGACATCGATCCGGTAGTGCGTGATCAGGTTGCTGAACGCTTATTTGATGATTTTGCTGATAAAGAATCGCAGCAGCCACAGTTACATGACGATATTCCTGAGGCTGTACAGCAGGCTTCTGAGCCAGTCGAGACATTGAAGCAAGCACCGCAAGTGCCGCAACAGCCAGACCGCGTCGTGGCAACAGGCGAAGTATGGCGTGCCTTACATTCCAGTGAAGATCAGCGCCATAAACAGGATATTGATGCATTACTTAAAGCTGCCGAAGAAGAGCAGCATAGTGCTCCAGCCTCACACTTGGCGGTTTCTCAAGCTGCGCCGTCTCAACATGTTCAAGCCAGAACAGCGCCTGCTACGCATACTGGGCTGGACTGGGATGATGATGAAATCTTTGATGAACTTCTGGCTGCCGTTCCACAAGGAAAAACGGCGACAGATGTGCATAGTCCATTTAATGCTGCGCCTGCTGCAAAACCCCAGAGCTTTGCCGAAGAAGTTACAAGCGCGGCGCCGGTTCTGGCATCTGTCGCAACAGCACATGTAGTCAAAAATAGTGCATTGCAAGCCGATCTGGATGACCTGGGTGATTTGCTGATTGAAGAGGATGAGCCAAAACAAACTATACGTGCCTCTAGCTATGCGCAATCTTCTGCTTTTGTACAGGCCCCGATTCAGCATCAAGTTATAGCACAACCGGTATCTGATTCTTCTGCAACTCATGCCGCAGTACGCGAGGCTTTATCTAAAGAAGAATTTGTAGAAGCCTGGCAAGAAACGGCTGGAAAACCACAAGATGAAGACGAGTTTGATTTTGATGCACCTTTAACTGATGCTTCAGGCCGTCCGATGTCACGTGCGATGCAGGTGGCTGAGCGCCGTAAAGATTTATCGCCTCTTCCGGGTCTGGACCTGCTGGATGAAGTCGATCCGAATAAAAAAGTGAATTTCACTGAAGAACAATTGTCGCGTTTATCTGAACTGCTTGAAATCAAGCTGCAGGAATTCAATGTCAAAGCCAAGGTGGTTGAAGCACAGCCGGGCCCAGTGGTGACACGTTTTGAACTGGATCTGGCGCCGGGTGTGAAGGCCTCTAAAGTCACTAATATTTCCCGAGATTTGGCACGCTCGATGTCGATGGCATCGGTACGTGTGGTTGAAGTGATTCCCGGTAAACCGTATATCGGGATTGAAGTGCCAAATAGCAGCCGTGAAATGGTACGTTTGATCGAGCTTCTGACCATTCCAGCCTTCACTGATCCGAACAGCATTCTTTCGATGGCAATGGGTAAGGATATTTCCGGTAATCCGGTAATTGCTGACTTGGGCAAGGCACCGCATATGCTGGTGGCGGGTACCACGGGTTCAGGTAAGTCGGTGGCAGTCAACTCGATGATTCTATCGATGTTGCTCAAATACAGCCCTGAACAGTTGCGTTTGATTCTGATCGATCCAAAGCAGCTGGAACTGGCCAACTATAATGATATTCCACATTTATTGACGCCAGTCGTCACCGATATGAAAGATGCAGTCAACGCATTAAATTGGTGTGTCAATGAAATGGAACGTCGCTATAAACTGATGTCTTTCCTGAAAATTCGTAAACTCAGTGACTATAACCGCAAGGTCGAAGAAGCGATTGCCAATGGTGAAGACCTGATCGATCCAACCTGGAAGGCCAGCGATTCAGTGGTGGGTGAGCGTGCACCGCGTTTAACGCCGTTGCCTTCGATTGTGATTGTCGCGGATGAATTTGCTGACATGATCATGCAGGTCGGTAAAAAAGCTGAAGAAATGATTACGCGTCTGGCACAAAAATCCCGTGCGGCCGGTATTCACTTGCTGCTTGCCACTCAGCGTCCATCGGTGGATGTGATCACCGGTTTAATCAAAGCCAATATTCCGACCCGTGTAGCACTGCGTGTCAACTCAAAAATTGATTCACGTACTATTCTGGATGCAGGCGGTGCAGAAGACTTGCTCGGTCATGGTGATATGCTCTTCCTGGGGCCTGGTAAAATTGAGCCTGAGCGTGTGCATGGTGCCTTTATTGCCGATGATGAAGTGAACCGGATTTGTGATGCATGGCGTGAACGTGGTGCGCCCAATTATGTCGATGAAATCCTGACGCCGTATGATGAGGAACCATCAAATCGCGGTTTTGAAGAGGGTGGAGAGGGTGGCCCAGATCGAGATGCACTGTATGATCAGTGCGTAGCATTTGTACTCGAAACCCGTAAGGCTTCAACGTCTTCGCTACAGCGTAAATTTAGTCTGGGGTATAACCGTGCTGCGCGGATCATTGACCAGATGGAAGAGAATGGTATTGTCAGTGGCATGGGGGCCAATGGTAAACGCGAGATTCTAGTTTAAGTTTCTTTATACTGAACCATAAAAAAGCCTGCAATTGCAGGCTTTTTTAATACGGTAGCTAAAATCAGGCAAACTTTGCCAATACCGCCAAGAACTCGGCACTTTGACGCGGGAAGGTGGCAATCACGTCATGAATGCGTTGCCCTTCAGGATTGGTTGCATTGACATCACGGCCATCAGCGACAAATTTCGTCAACAGGCGTTCATAATCAAATGGACGCATATGCTTGAAAGCATGATAAAGCACGTGAAAGTCAGCATTTACACCTGCAGGAGGAAGCTGATTCAGGTAGGCAAATACACGTTCATCTGACCATTCTTCGTTAAAGGTCGCTGGTTGAGATAATGCCATCGCAATTTCCTTGATCTAATGTAGTTTTTTCGGCATGAAAAAAGGCAAAATTTGTATGAGCAAGAGACAGTGTCTTTTGAGCTGACTCTGTCTACTAGAAACATTGTTTCTAGTCTTGGGATTGAGTAAATCCTTAAAAGCCGTGCTTTAATTTACTGATCCAGTCCACTCAAAGCTTAGCTTCTCGTCTTGCGGCCGGGTAAAGCAGTATTTACGACCAGCCCACTCGAAGCATAGCTTCTCGTCTTGCGGCCGGGTAAAGCAGTATTTACGACCAGCCCACTCGAAGCTTAGCTTCTCGTCTTGCGGCTGGGTAAAGCAGTATTTACGACCAGCCCACTCGAAGCCTAGCTTCTCGTCTTGCGGCCGGGTAAAGCCGTGCTTTACTAATCCGGCCTCATATTTTGCCTTGAATCAATTTGCTTGACCAATCAAAAATCAGATTATCGTTCTTCAGGTAAATTGATATTCATCTCAAGCATTTCAATATTGGCTTCAGAACGTACCGACATTTGAATATGCTGCTCATCGACACCACGTACATAGCGATTGACCACTTGCATGATTTCTGTCTTCATCTGATCAATTTTGTCCTGGCTCAAGCGACGACCCAAGCCTTGTTCGGAAGCAACGATAACCTTCAAACGGTCTTTAGCAGTCCGTGCGCTTGATGGTTTATCCTCGCCACTAAAAAGTTTACTCCAGAATCCTGCCATGTCTACGCTCCAAATAGTCGTGCTAACCAGCCCTTAGGTTTTACCTCGATATGACGGTAAGGACGTTCTTCGCCAAGGAAACGTGCTACGAGGTCATCATAAGCCTGACCTGCTGCAGCCTCAGTAAAAAGAATCACCGGCTTACCTTCGTTCGATGCCTGTAAAACACTTGGACACTCAGGAATAACGCCCAAGGTCGGTACACGTAAAATATCTTTAGAAATATCGTCAATCGTCAGCATTTCCTGTTTATCGGCACGTTCCGGGTTGAAACGGGTAATACACAGATGCTTACGAATGCGACCTTCGTTTTGTTCTACTTTTTTAGTTTTACTGTCAAGCATGCCAATAATACGGTCAGAGTCACGTACTGATGAAATCTCAGGATTGGTGACAATGATGGCTTCATCAGCATGGTACATGGCCAAAATAGCACCACGTTCAATACCGGCAGGTGAATCACAGATAATGTAATCAAATTCCTGCGAAAGTTCATCCATTACACGAGCAACACCTTCATCTGTTAAGGCATCTTTATCACGTGTTTGTGATGCAGGTAAAATATATAAATTTTCAATATCTTTATCGCGAATCAGTGCTTGCTGTAATCGTGCTTCGTTATTTAAAACATTCACAAAATCATAAACTACACGGCGTTCACAGCCCATAATCAAATCAAGGTTACGTAAACCTACATCGAAATCGATCACAACAGTTTTGTGACCGCGTAGGGCTAAACCTGTTGCAAAAGATGCACTTGTTGTAGTTTTACCTACACCACCTTTGCCTGACGTTACGACAACAATTTTCGCCACCGAATCCACTCCTGTTATGGTTCAAATCCCCTGTTTAAAATGGGGTTTTTGGTATTTATTTATACATTAAAATTGTAGAGCTTCAAATACAAGCTCTTGTTGATCATTCAAGTAAATATGCACTGATTTCTTAACGACATGCGGGGGAATATCATCCGCTACGCAATAGGTTCCCGCAATCGAGATCAGTTCTGCTTCAAGGCTGTGACAGAAAATACGAGCTGCCGTATTCCCCCCGACACCTGCAATGACACGACCACGTGCGCTGCCATACACATGGATATTGCCTGAAGCAATCAGTTCTGAACCACTGTTGATGCCGGCATTGATAATAATGTCGCCATTATGCTGCACAATACATTGGCCCGTCCGCAGAATTTCATCATGATATGAGGTCACATGCGCAACGATTGGGGCAGCAGCTGCCTGATCATCACTTGTCGCTGCTTCTGGCTTAACTTCTACCACCTGTTCTTTCGTGGCTTTCACTTCTTCTAACTGGCGATCGGGTGGCAGAACCGGGAACTGAATGGAACGCGCCTGATCACCCAGTAAACCCTCAGTCACGGCCATTGGCTGTACATCTAAGTCGATTAACAGCTGAATCAGGGCAATCAGTTCCTGTTCAACTGAACTTTCAATGACGGCCAAAGTGCCAGATGGGAATGCAGCTTGTAATTTTGGGCTAAGTTGCTGGCGGATGGCATCATGATCATTGGTATCTAAGCTAATGCGTATTGCATTGACCATTCTGCCTTTTATCCGTATATCAGCCATAATTCTTCCTTAAATACTTCTGACTTGCTGGTTTTATGTCGAAGCAATGTTGTAAATAGTGCAAATCCTAGAACAAATTGGCGTAATTCTCTAGCGATCTCAGTTATTTTTTTATGCCAACAGAACCGGATGATTTTATCTGGTTCTGCACTTTAAATGTTATCTATCTATTGAGCGCTGATTTTGCTCATGTTCTTCTAAAATCTGTTGCCACTGTTTGACTTTCACCTGTTTTTGGATCGCTTCAAGTGTTTCAAAAACAGCCGATTCGACCAACTTATCAATATGTGGATTATGTTCAATCTGAATCTGGCTGATTTTATCTGAAATTAGGGTAAAAGTCGGATTTTCTTTTTGGCCGGTATGAGTAAAGGGATCAATCAGACCTTGGGTGATATTTTCCCCTAGACGTTGGCCAATACTTTGAATTTGTTGTTCAATCCGGCTGCCGACAAGTGGAATTAATCGCAATAACTGGGTCAGTTCCGGGGTGTCTTCAATGGCTTGATTGACCACTTGCCCGACATTTTTAGCAATCATGGAACGTTGTGCCTGCAACTCTTTACCCAAAGATTCCTGCAAGATGTCTGCCAAGGCAACTGCCAGTAATTTACGATGATGTTCTACCAAATCATCAATCAATTTTTTATGTGATGTACTGGTGCTGAGTTCACGCTTAATACCGTCCAGTACAGTCAGCACCACACGGCTGGAAAGCTCTTCCATCAGCATGTTGTAATAAAAATTGCCTTGACGATACCAGCGCTCGGGAATGACTTTATAACCGTGACTATGCAAGTTATAGCCAATCGCGACCGCACGTAACAGACGCAGAAAGCGCAGTTGTGGAATAATGGAGAGAATTTCATACCAATGTACGAATGGAAAAAACCACCAGCGCCGATGATGGCGCTGAACAATGGCAATGCCCCAACGTGCCAGTAATTCACAGATCAAGAAGGTGGTAAACCAGCCCTCAGTAATAACGACCCAAGGGCGTAAATCACTTTTATAAAACTGCAAAATTTCCGGCAAACGAATGAAGTCAAACAACCATTGACCAAAATCGCTCATTAAAATGGCATTGGCACTGAGACAAAATAGATTAATGATGATTAAGACCATCATAAAAATGTCGTAAATCAGTGCAACTTTCCAGCCCCAGGTGCCTTTACGAATAAACTTAAATGAGCTAGAGGTGATGTCGGGGTTGTCGTTCTTCATAGTTACTCAGGCAAAAAATCAGACAGCGCTTTGGTCAAAGTTCTGCTGCATTTGCGCTATTAGTTGATCTTTTTCAGTCCAGATTTGATCAATCCATTTCTGGAAACGTGCACGGTATTCAGCATCATCTTCATAATTGCCGCCGAGTACCCAGTCAGGAATCTCAATTTTTCTTAAATTTACCGCAATTCGTGGCACTTCACCTAACCAAAATTCACCATAACCCGGAATACCGTCCGGATAAACGATGGTCATATCGACCAGCGCATCAATTTTATCGCCGAGAATACTCAGCGCCAAAGCCAGACCACCGGCCTTAGGTTTAAGTAAGTATTTGTAAGGAGACTGCTGCTGATCATGTTTGTCTTTGGTAAAACGCGTGCCTTCCAGATAATTTAACAGGGTAAAGGGCTGACTGATCAGCTGCTCACAGGATTTACGTGCTTCTTCCATATCGCGGTATTTTAGCGCAGGATTTTTAGCAATCTGTTCCTTGCTATGCCGTTTCATCATCGGAAAACCTAAGATTTTAAAGGCTTGACCGACAAAAGGAATAAAAATAAGTTCCCATTTTGTAAAAAAACGCGTCAGCGGCATACGGGTCAAGCCGAAGTACTGATTGACGGTGGTATCGACCCAGCTTTGATGATTACAGGTCATCAAATAACGGCCCTGCATATTTAAATCAAGTGATTCATCTACTGTTATTTGCCATTCGGTATTGTTGAGCACATTGTCAATCAGCCAGTTATTGACGCCTAACCAGCTGTTGGTAATCTTGATATTGGTTTCATCAACTTTTGCAGATTTTTTAAAAAACTTGGTAAAACCCAGCGCCAGAACCGGAGGGCCATGAAAAAAAGTACTGCCTGTCATCACTGAGGTGACAGCCAAGCCACGTGTAAGTTTTTTTAAAGTTGCTTGTTTATTGCTATTCGATGACATATCAAAACAGTCCCCAGAGATTAATCGCTTAAATTTTTTCATATTTTGAATAATATAATGAGAGTGAGGCAAATAAAAAAGCCTAAAGGCCTAACTATGAAGATATTGTGATGAAGTCCATTGTTTTAGTTACATATAAACATTACAAAATATTGCGAAACGATTTATTATTAACAAAAATTCAATGGTTATCCCGTTCAATTTAAATCATTATTTCGCTTATACAACAAAGCATACAATAAGGAGTCATGCGATGCGTGCACTAGTAATTTCAGCAGCTGTAGCAGGGGCCGTAGCACTTACAGGTTGTCAATCAACTGGTAATAACCTCGGTGGTGTGGAATATGATAAAGCTGCTTTAGGTACTTTAATTGGTGCTGCAGCAGGTTACGGTGTTTCTAAGAGTAATGCGAATACCAGCCGTCAAAACAACCGTGCAGCAGCGATTGGTGCTGTTGTTGGTGGTGCAGCAGGTGTTTATCTTGATAACAAAGAGAAAAAATTACGTCAAGCAACAGCCGGAACTGGCGTAGATGTTAACCGTAATGCAGATGGTTCGATTAACCTTGTAATGCCAGGTAGCATTACATTTGATACCAACAAATCGAACATCAAACCAAACTTCTATGGCACTTTGAATAAAGTGGCTCAAGTATTAACCGAAGATAACCAGAGCGGTATTTTGGTCACTGGCTATACAGACAGTACCGGTAATGACTCAATCAACATCCCGTTGTCTCAAGCACGTGCTAACTCTGTAGCAACTTATTTATCAGGTCAAGGTGTTTCACGTACACGTATTAATGCTCAAGGTTTAGGTTCAGCCAACCCGATCGCAGACAATACAACTGCGGCGGGTAAAGAACAAAACCGTCGTGTAGAAATCGCGGTATATGCTGTTCAATAATCTTTAAACGCATATAAAAAAACCACCTTCGGGTGGTTTTTTTATATCTGAACATTGACCTGATTAATCGTATTTTAAATTAGGCAACTGAGGCAGAGATGACTATAATCGGAGCCGAATCTAGAAGAGGAAGCCATATGTCACTCGCCAGTCAGTTAAATGACAAGCAACTTGAAGCCATGAAATACACTCAAGGACCCTTGTTAGTACTTGCAGGAGCGGGTTCAGGCAAGACTTCAGTGATCACGCGAAAAATCGCATATCTTGTCAAGCATTGCGGGATTCCTGCGCATCGTATTACTGCAATGACCTTTACCAACAAAGCGGCACGTGAGATGAAAGAGCGTGTCAGCAAATTGTTAACCCGTGAAGAAAGTAAAGGCGTTTCAGTTTCGACTTTCCATACCTTTGGCCTGAATATGCTGCGTCTGGAGCTGAAACATACCCCCCTTAAAAATAATTTTTCGATTCTGGATGCTGACGACTGCAAACGTATTCTGATGGATTTGATGCATCGTGACAATTTATCCGGTGCAGAAAGCAAAGAACTGATTGCCAAAGCCATGAAAATGATCTCGGACTGGAAAAATGATCTGATTCCACCCGAGCAGGCGCATACCACTTGTGAAACTGCCGAAGATGTCCAGTTTGCGCATTTATATCAGCTTTATGAACGTAATCTGCGTGCCTATAATGCCGTAGATTTTGATGACCTGATCGTGATGCCGACACGTCTGCTACAGGAAAATGCCGAAGTACGGGATAAATGGCAAAACCGGGTGCGTTATTTGCTGGTCGATGAATATCAGGACACCAACACTGCACAGTATATTCTGGTGAAATTGCTGGTTGGCGTAATGGGGCAGTTCACCGCCGTAGGCGACGATGACCAGTCCATCTATGCCTGGCGTGGGGCTAAACCGGAAAATATGGCCTTGCTGCAACAAGATTTCCCGAATTTAAAAGTGATTAAACTGGAACAGAACTATCGTTCGACCAGTCGTATTCTTAAAGCAGCCAACACCGTGATTGGCAATAACCCGCATATTTTTGATAAAAAACTCTGGTCAGACAAAGGCCATGGTGAAGTGATCCGGGTGATTACTTGCCGTAATGATGATGATGAAGCAGAACGCGTGGTCAAAGACCTGATCACGCATAAATTGATGAATGGGAAAAGCTGGAAAGATTATGCGGTATTATATCGCGGCAATTTTCAGGCGCGTATTTTAGAAACCCATCTCCGTCAGATGCAGATTCCGTATAAATTGTCTGGCGGTCAATCTTTTTTCGCGCGTGCCGAAATCAAGGACATGATGAGTTATTTACGCCTGATCATTAACCCTGAAGATGACAGCGCTTTCCTACGGATTATCAATACGCCAAAACGTGCCATTGGGCCGGTGACACTGGAAAAACTGGGTCTCTTTGCTCAGGAAAATAACCTGTCACTGCTGGCTGCGGCAGCGGATCAGCGTTTGACCATGGCGATTCCGAAAAAGGCCACCACACAATTGGCAGAGTTTGCCGACTTCATTGAGGGCTTTACCCGCAATTTACTTGATGATGATGAACCGGTACCGATCATCCGTCAGATGATGATTGAAGCAGGTTATATCGATTACATCAAGGAAACTGCAGCCACGCCGGCACAGGAAAAAACCAAGCTCGACAATATTGAAGTGCTTTACAGCAGCATCCAAAGCCTGATTAACCGCGCTGAAGATGTCGATGAAAAAAATATTGAAAGCGTGATTCGTAAAATGGTGCTGCTGGATATGCTGGAGCAGCAACAGGAAGAAGAAGATACTGACAAAGTCAACTTGTTAACCTTACATGCTTCTAAGGGGCTTGAGTTCCCTTATGTCTATCTGATCGGGCTGGAAGAAGAAATTCTGCCGCATAAGAACTCGATTGCTGCGGAGACGGTTGAAGAGGAACGTCGCCTGATGTATGTCGGGATTACCCGTGCACGTCAGGGTCTGACCATTACCTTGGCCGAACAGCGCAAGGCTGGCGGACAGATGAAGCAAATGACTCCAAGCCGTTTTCTGGATGAATTACCGGAAGATGAACTGGAATGGTTAGGTCGCAAGAAAAAGCTGGCGGGTAATATCGATCCGAAATTACAGGCGCAGCATTATCTGGATAATTTGCGCAATCTTATCAAACGATAAAGTTCAACGCTTATACATATTTTAAATGCAACAACAGGAATGAACACATGAAAGTTCAGGTGAAAGTCCTTGACTCGCGTCTCGGTCAGGAATGGCCATTACCAACTTATGCCACGACAGGTTCAGCAGGATTGGACTTACGTGCCTGCGTCCATGAAACGACAGTGATTGAACCGGGTCAAACCGTTTTAGTGAAAACAGGCTTGGCGATTTATATCGAAGATCCTGCTTTTGCAGGTTTGATCTTGCCACGTTCAGGTTTAGGTCATAAGCACGGGATTGTGCTGGGTAATCTGGTAGGTCTCATCGATTCAGATTATCAGGGTGAATTGATGGTATCGGTCTGGAACCGTAGTCAGACTGCTTTCAGTCTGGAGCCGGGTGAACGTTTGGCGCAATATGTGCTGGTGCCGGTAGTACAAGCTGAATTTGATCTGGTCAGTGAATTTGAAGCCACTGAGCGTGGTGCTGGTGGCTTTGGCCATACCGGTAAAAACTAAAGAGAAGATGACCTGCAAACAATGAATGGATGTAGGTCATTTCTTAAATACAACAAAGTAAATCCTAAACATAATATGACGCTTAAAATGGAGTTAAAAATAAAAATTTATTTTCTATATAAATAGAGTTATTCAAAATTGAAATTTATATCTTTATTTTAATTTTAGCCGGGGAAATTAAAAATAAATATAATTAAATAAGGACTATTTCATCACAGAAATTTTCTGATTATTCAGTTAACGGTAATATTTTTATAATTGATTGTTACATTGAAATGGTTTAAAAGTAGCGGGTCTTAAAACAAAAACAAATGTTTAAAGTCATGATGATGAAATAAGTCATTTTATATCTCCTTATATTTAGTGAAAAGAACAGTTTTATGGGATCTATGAATCATCTATTCCCCATGCACATTTTTCGAGCCTATGACATACGCGGTAAAGTCAGTGTACTGGGTGCTGGGATTATCGATGCAATTGCTCACGGTTTAGCACAGCAATATCAGGCTGCGGGACAGACACGTGTCGCAATTGGCTATGATGCACGGCTTAGCAGTCCGGCTTTTGCAGAAACCATTCGCCGTATTTTTCAAGCTTATTCGATTGAAGCCACCATTGTCGGTTGTTGTTCCAGTCCGATGCTGTATTTCACCGCACGGCAATTTGATGGCAATGGCATCATGGTCACGGCCAGTCACAATCCCAAAGAAGATAATGGTATTAAATGGATTGTCTCTGGTGAGCCGCCTTGCCCAGAGATGATCCAGCAGGTGGCTCATCTGGCCAAACCACATTATAGCAATCAGCAGCTTTGCCTAGACGAACAGACTCATCAAGTTATTCCAGAATTTTGTCTAAAATATCAGCATGGTATATTAAAAGATATCCAGTTGAAGCGCTCATTTAAAGTGGTTCTGGATGGTCTGAATGGTTCAGCCGGGCGCTGTGCCAATCTGGTGCTTCAAAAAATGGGTTGTGCGGTGATGGCTTTGCGTTGTGATGCCAATGGGCATTTTCCAGACCATGCACCAGATCCTTCGCAAGACAAACATCTGGAGACTTTACGCCAAAGCATCATGCAACAGCAGGCTGATCTGGGCATTGCCCTGGATGGCGATGGCGATCGCGTGGTCTTGATTGATGCACAGGGCCAGATTATCACGGCGGATCAGTTACTGTGCCTGTTTGCCGAAATTTGCCTCACTGACTCAGCACCACGCAAGTTTGTTTATGATGTCAAATGTTCAACCCTGGTGCGAGACACCGTGCAACGTTTGGGCGGTGAGCCGGTGATGATTCGTACCGGAAGCTCATTTCTGAGAACTTATCTGGCACAATCTCAGCAGCAGGCGATTTTTGGTGGAGAATATGCCGGGCATTATGTCTTTAATGATGGCCGTGGCTGGGGCTATGATGATGGACTCTATGCAGCGCTCAGAGTCATGGAATATCTGGATCAAACTGGTCAAAGTCTTGCACAAGCTTTAGCGGCTTATCCGAAACGGCATGGGACCGAAGATCTTTATATTGCAACGCATCATGTGCATCCGGTTGAACTTTTAGACTTTGTTGAACAGCAATCTGAAAGAATTCGTGCGCAAATCAGTAAAATTGATGGGATACGTCTTGATTTTGAGGATGGTTTTGGCATCATTCGAGCATCCAATACAGGTGAGTATTTCACAGTGCGCTTTGATGCCAATGATGCTCAGGGCCTGAATGAAATTCGTCAGCTGTTTGTAGCCATGTTGCGTGACCGTTATCCACAGATCGCTCAAGATATTTTAGATGCTCAATAAGGAGAGGCGAATGCCAAATCAACAAACAGGCATCGACAAAGCACAGATTTTGACAGAAGCTTTGCCGTATATTCAACGCTTTGCGGGTAAAACCCTGGTAGTAAAATACGGCGGTAATGCGATGACCGATCCTGAGCTGGAAAGTTCATTTGCACGTGATATCGTATTATTAAAAACGGTTGGTATTAATCCGATTGTGGTGCATGGTGGGGGGCCACAAGTCGATTCCATGCTGAAACAGTTGGGCCGTGAATCAGACCGTATCGACGGGATGCGCGTGACTGATCCTGCCACGATGGAAGTCGTGGAAATGGTACTTGGCGGTAGTGTCAATAAATCGATTGTGAACCTGATCAACCAGCATGGTGGTCGTGCCATTGGCTTGACCGGTAAAGACGGCAACCTGATTCGTGCACAAAAACTGCTGATGGAAAAAGTGGCTGAAGATGGTTCGGTTCAGCAAATTGATTTGGGTCTGGTCGGTGAAGTCGTTGGCGTAAAAACCGATGTGCTGGAAATGTTCACCAACAGCGATTTCATTCCCGTGATTGCACCGCTGGGTGTGGATGAAGAAGGCAATACCTATAACATCAATGCAGACTTGGTGGCAGGTA
Organism: Acinetobacter sp. YH12200; assembly: GCF_013418175.1. NCBI lineage: Bacteria > Pseudomonadati > Pseudomonadota > Gammaproteobacteria > Moraxellales > Moraxellaceae > Acinetobacter > Acinetobacter sp. YH12200. Next base: position 60,764 of record NZ_VPCO01000004.1, on the reverse strand, counting down.
AAGTCGCAGAAGCCCTAGGTGCAGAGAAGCTGATTCTGCTGACCAATATTACAGGTGTTCTGGATGAAAATAAAAACCTGCTGACGGGTTTAAGCACTCAGGAAGTTGACCGTCTGATTGAAACAGGTGTGATCTATGGTGGCATGATTCCTAAAGTCGGCTGTGCACTGGATGCGGTCAAAGGTGGCGTAGTGAGCGCGCATATTGTAGATGGTCGTGTGCCACATGCCAGCTTATTGGAAATTTTTACCGATCATGGCGTTGGTACACTGATTACCAACCGTGCCCATCCACCTCGTCCATAAGTTGTTTTTTTGCGGAAAAGAGCCTCAATTGAGGCTCTTTTTTATCTCTATTTATAACTGATAGCTATTTGAAATGACTCGGGTAGTCATGCACAATAAGCATCTAAGAAAATAGAAAGCTGAAACCAGACCATGTGCCAACTGCTCGGAATGAATTGTGCCACCCCGACGGATATTACCTTTTCATTTCGTGGGTTTTCCCAGCGGGCCGGAATTACCTCGGATCATGCCGACGGTTTTGGAATTGCTTTTTTTGAGGATAAAGCCTGTCGCCTATTTGTCGATAACCAGTCTGCGGTTGAATCTCCGATTGCCGAGCTGGTGCGTAACTATCCGATCAAATCCCGTAATGTGATTGCGCACATCCGTAAAGCCACCCAAGGCAAAATCAATCTGGAAAATTCGCATCCATTTAGCCGCGAACTGTGGGGCCGGCAGTGGATTTTTGCCCATAATGGCGATTTGCATGAGTATTTTCCGGTGCTGAGTGGCCGTTTTACCCCAGTCGGCAATACTGATAGTGAGCGCGCTTTTTGCTATTTGCTCGATCAGCTGGTCAAACGCTTTGGTTATGATGAACCGAGTCTGGATCAGGTCTTTGAACTACTTGCTGAGGTTTCACCTACGATTGCAGAACACGGCACTTTTAATTTCTGTCTTTCCAATGGGCAGGCGCTGTTTAGCTATGCCATTACCAAATTGCACTGGCTGGTGCGTGAATACCCGTTTAGACCGGCACAGCTGATTGATATTGATGTCGAGGTGGACTTTAGTCAGGTCACTACGCCTAAGGACAGGGTTGCGGTTATTACCACCGAGCCATTGACACAAAATGAGGAATGGACCGCTTTTCAGCCGGGTGAAATGATTCTGTTTAAAGAGGGTACCAAGTTCCGTTCGCAACTGACTCGGGTAGATCGGTTGGAACGGGAACGTCTAGATCCGTCCTTAAAACGTGTGACCAAAGCAGATTTATATTAAAAATAGATTTTTTTATTTTAAAGATGGGATTTAATTCCTATTTTTTAATATCTTTTTTATTTAAATTAAAGAGAAACCATATTATTAGAAATAGTAGATTGATTAAAAAATATCTGATTCTTATACTCGGGTTTAAAATATATTCCTAATGAAAACAGTTAATTGCAAGGTTTCTCTTAAATTAAGCCGAAAGCCGACTAATTTACTTCATTTTTATTCAAATCAATACGTTATATGATGATTTTTATGTGATAAGTCCTTAATATTTTATAGGTGGTCGTAATGAAAATGAAATGGGTTCCAGACTATAATACTGGTATCGATGTGATTGACGATCAGCACAAACGAATTCTCGATTATATCAATGAAATTGATGAGATCAATGTAAATACCGACCGTGCCCGTATTAAACAGATCCTCGAAAATATTATCGATTATACCCAGTCGCATTTTACTTTTGAAGAATCTCTTCAGGAAGAAGCGGGTTATAAATACCGAGTTCCACATAAACGTGTACATGACCTGTTTATCAAGAAAATCGAGTCTTATCGTGATCGTTTTGAACTGGGGCAGTCGATTGAATCAGAGCTGCATGAAGTATTATCTAAATGGTTAATCAACCATATTCAGCACGATGACGCTGATTATGTCGGCGCAGTCAAAGAAAATATGATGGGCATTATCAAAGAAAAAGAACAGAAAAAAGGTAAAAACTGGTTCGCTCGTTTCTTCTCATAATAAAAGACGTAACGAGATAACAAAAATTACAATTTAATAATAAATTTTGCGCAGCAAATCACTGTCATGGTGGTTTGCTTTTTGTTTTTGATTTTCACCGCTTCACAAGGCAAAATAGCGCTAGATTTTTATAGGAATGCATCATGCAGGACAATGCTATGTCAAAATGGTTATCACCGCTGATGGCTTTCTGTTTATCGTTTATTATCATCGCGACGCTCGCACCGATAACGGGTATACAGATTGATCGTCAGCTGGATTTCTGGATGCTCTGGTTAGCCACTATGCTGATTCTGGCGCTTCCCATCTGCTACTTGGAAATTGCTTTGGCCAAGCGCTCTAAAACAACGGCATTACAGGCACTGTCAACGCTGACCCGTGAAGCAGATGCCTCACAAAAATGGCGTATAGTCGGCTGGCTCAGTGTGATCTTTATTCCTTTTCTGGCCGGTGCCATGCTGAACAATGCCAGCAATGTTCTGGCGCTTGCTGCTCTTGATCTTGCACCGAATCTTTTGTTTATAGGTCTGGTAATTGCCGCTCTGGTCTTGTCACTGCTGCCGCGTCAAATTTTGTTAGTTATTACGGCGATTGGCGTACTGGCATCTCTGATCTTGGCAAATGTGATGGGAACTGCGCTACCTGCATGGCAAGTCACGCCAGTTGAATTCTCGGAATGGGGCAATGCCACCGTATTGGCACTGGTTGCAAGTGGCCTAGGCATGGGCTTGTACTGGCAGTCTAGCCTGAGTGCTGTACAACAGCAGGATGTCGCCAGCAAGACGGTCTTGCCGATCTGGATCGCACAATTGCTTGCTGTGATTGTATTTGCCTTCTTTGCTGTACCAGCACAAATCCCTGCATTTACGTTGGTGGCCGCGATTGTAGCGACTGCTGCATTCATCCTGCAGATGGCACGAGAGCAGTTACAGCAACGTCAGCTTCACCCTGCGATTCAATGGGCGATTATGGCTGTCGTCACCCTGATCTGGGCCATTCCAAATGTGACACCAATGTTCAACGTAGTCTTACTGCTTTGGGGCTTATTGATTTGTTTGATTTACGCGCTCTTTGCGGGCTGGATCATGAAGATCAGCCATTTACGTAAATCAATGAATTTTAGCTCTGAAGGGTTCTATAACCTGTGGCGTATTGCTGTCCGTGTGGTATTGCCTGTTTCGATTATCGTGGCGATGGTCGCTGTTCTAGGACAACTGTTCTGATGAATAATGCACTGATCTGGGTGGCCTATGCGACTCCGGAGCAACAGTTTCATCTGGCTGTACCATTTCAGCCCGGCATGACAGCATTGGATGCCATCCAGCAAAGTGGCATAGTAGAGCAGGTTACCCTACCTGAACCTTTGTCTTTGGGTATCTTCGGTGTACGCTTGCAAGATCATCAGCAGCCACTGGCAGCAGGTGATCGAGTCGAAATTTACCGAGCACTGACTATCAATCCTAAAGATATCCGACGTAAACGTGCCGAGAAAAATCCGGTGGGTCGTTATGCCAGAGGCAATCTTTTAAGAAAGCTGAAACCATCTTCCGAATAGAAAGCGGCTTGAATGAGCATTAGTTTCAATGATCTGCTCAATCAATCGACTTAATCAAAAAAGCCCCTGATGATTCAGGGGCTTTTTCATGAGAAAGCGACTATAGTGGAGGCGCATTTAAAATTGCTTCTTTTGAACCTGGTAAGCCGGGTTGAGATTCTGGAATGGTTTCCAGACCTTCAACACGTTCCACGATACCAGACTGGTTAAAGTAAATTTTCAAATGCTGGCCTTGGGCTGCCGGGATCTTGGCTTTTTTAGCGTAGGTTCCTGGGGTATAGTTATAGATGTAGTCCCAGCGTAAAGGATTCAGCGGATCGCTTACCGTTGGACTGCCCAGTAAGAAACGCACCTGTTGATGACTCATTCCCACTTGAATTTTAGCGGCTTGAGCTTGGGTTAAAGGGGTTCCTTGTGGAATATCTACTTTATAAACACCTAATGTCGAACAGCCGACGAGCAAGGAAGTGACGAATAACGTCAACATGATTTTTTGCATTTTGCTAAACTATCCCAAATTAATTATGATGCATTTGATCCAAGGATAGATCATACTGCATCTAAAGTTTGTTGCATATTCCAACTTTGATTTTGTTGAGAGACCTTTTTACATGACTATTTCAAACCAAGATTTACGAAAAGCTGGACTGAAAGTTACCCTTCCACGAATTAAAATATTAGAATTACTAGAAAATTCAAGACAACATCATTTAAGTGCGGAAGATATTTACAAGACTTTACTCGATCAGGGTGAAGATGTAGGTTTAGCAACTGTGTATCGTGTGTTAACACAGTTTGAAGCCGCGGGTATTATTGAGCGTCATAATTTTGAAAACAATCATTCCGTTTTCGAGATCATGCAGGAAGATCACCACGATCACCTAGTCTGTTTGAATTGCAGCAAAGTCGTTGAATTCATCAATGATACGATTGAAAAAGAGCAGCATGATGTTGCTGAAAAATTTGGTTTTGAATTAACCGGTCACTCTCTGAATCTGTATGGCTACTGCGATGCGCCGGCCTGTCAGGAAGTGTTTCGTAAAAAATAATTTGCGCTCCGGTTGAAACAAAAAAAAACAGGCTTCGATTGAAGCCTGTTTTTTTTATGTGTTCAATCTGATCAGGACTGGCCATCAAAGGTGATATTGGAATGTGCACGTAATAAATGACTGCCGCCTTCTTCTGCCAGTTTGATTTGCAGACGTAAGTCATTGGGTGAATCCGCATGTTTCAGCGCATCTTTATAGCTGATCTGCTTGGCCTTATACAGGTCATACAGTGCCTGGTCGAAGGTTTGCATGCCCAGTTCACGGGAACGCTTCATCAGGTCCTTGATCTCATGCACATCACCTTTACGGATCAGGTCAGCAATCAGGGGGGAGTTAATCAGAATCTCAATCGCGGCACGACGACCATTGCCATCGATGGTTGGGATCAGTTGCTGTGCCACAATGGCTTTCATGTTCAGTGACAAGTCCATGAACAGCTGGTTATGCCGGTCTGCTTCAAAGAAATGAATGATCCGGTCAATGGCCTGGTTGGCGTTGTTAGCGTGCAGGGTCGCAAAGACCAGATGACCAGTTTCGGCAAAGGCAATCGCATAATCCATGGTTTCACGCGAACGAATCTCACCAATCAGAATCACGTCCGGTGCCTGACGTAAGGTGTTTTTCAGGGCAATTTCAAAGGAATCGGTATCAATCCCGACTTCACGCTGGGTGATGATACAGCCTTTATGCTGGTGAACGAATTCGATCGGATCTTCAATGGTAATGATATGACCTTTGGAATTTTCATTGCGATAACCGACCAGCGAGGCCAGCGAAGTTGATTTACCGGTACCGGTTGCCCCGACAAAAATAATGATGCCGCGTTTGGTCATCGCCAGTTCTTTTAGAATCGGCGGTAATTTGAGTTCATCCATGGTTGGAATCACGGTTTCAATCCGACGTAACACCATACCCGGCTGATCACGCTGCTGAAAGGCACTGACACGGAAGCGGGCACTTTTATCCGGTGTACTGATGGCAAAGTTACATTCACGCGTGTCTGCAAATTCTTTACGCTGCTTGTCACTCATGATGGAATGGAGCAGTTGTCCTACTGCCGCGCCGGGTAATTTTATCGAACCAATCGGTAAAATCTGCCCGTTAATCTTGATTGAAGGTTCGACATCGGCTGTAATGAACAGATCCGATGCTTTTTTCTCCACCATATAATCGAGTAAGCCGTTAAAATCCATGTATAAAAACCCCAATACAATTAATTTTTCTTATAAGAATGCTTCTGGCTGTTTGGCTGCAGTACGTGCCACTTGCGGGCTGATGAGACCTTTAGATACCAGGGTTTTCAGAGTCTGATCCAGTGTGGTCATGCCATAGTTGGCACCGGTCTGAATCGCAGAATACATTTGTGCGACTTTATTTTCACGAATCAGGTTACGGATTGCAGGAATACCAATCATGATTTCATGCGCTGCAACACGTCCGCCGCCATTTTTCTTTAATAGGGCCTGTGAAACCACAGCCTGCAATGATTCCGATAACATGGCACGAACCATATCTTTTTCTTCGGCAGGGAATACGTCAATCACACGGTCAATGGTTTTGGCCGCAGAGGTGGTATGCAGGGTGCCAAACACCAGGTGACCAGTTTCTGCCGCAGTTAAGGCCAGACGGATGGTTTCAAGGTCACGCATCTCACCGACCAGAATAATATCAGGGTCTTCACGCAGTGCGGAACGCAGGGCTTCATTAAAGCCATGCGTATCACGATGCACTTCACGCTGGTTGATCAGGCATTTCTTGGATTGATGCACAAATTCGATTGGATCTTCGACGGTCAGAATATGGTCATAACGGTTGTCGTTAATATAATCCAGCATCGCCGCCAAGGTGGTTGATTTACCCGACCCGGTTGGCCCTGTGACCAGTACCAGACCACGCGGATATTCACAGATGTCTTTAAAAATCTGTCCCATGCCCAGATCTTCAAGGGTCAGAACTTTGGATGGAATGGTACGGAATACTGCACCGGCACCACGGTTCTGGTTAAATGCGTTGACACGGAAACGGGCCACACCGGGTACTTCAAAAGAAAAGTCAGTTTCCAGATTTTCTTCAAAATCACGGCGCTGTTTATCGTTCATGATGTCATAAACAAGTTTATGTACTTCTTTATGTTCTAATGCTGGCAGGTTGATACGACGAACTTCCCCATCGACACGAATCATTGGCGGTAAGCCTGCAGACAAGTGTAAATCCGACGCACCATTTTTAGCAGAAAATGCCAACAATTCTGTGATATCCATAAGGTCCCCGAGTTCATTAAAATGTTAATTATTTTGATAGAATAATAAGGCTTTCCCACAGCTTAACCAACCCTTAGTTTATGGGCAAGGGAAAAAAAGATGAATGAAATGAGAACCCCATCAATGAATATGTTGCAACAGTCACGAAATCGGGTTTTAGCGCAAATTGAAACAGCCTGTGCTCAGGCCGGTCGTGAGCCAGATTCGGTGCAACTGCTGGCCGTTTCCAAGACCCAGCCGAGTGCAGTACTGGCTGATATGTATCAGGCGGGACAACGTGCCTTTGGCGAAAACTATTTGCAGGAAGCGCTGGAAAAAATTACGGCTCTAAAAGACTTGGAAATTGAATGGCATTTTATTGGCCATGTACAGCGTAACAAGACCAAACATCTGGCAGAAAATTTTGCCTGGGTGCATGGGGTGGATCGTCTGATTATTGCCGAGCGTTTATCCAATCAGCGTAGAGAAGATCAGCTCGCGCTGAATATCTGTCTTCAGGTCAATATTGATGCTCAGGATACGAAAGATGGTTGCCAACCGGAAGAAGTTACTGATTTAGTTAGACAAATCAGCCAACTGCCAAATGTGCGCTTACGTGGCTTGATGGTGATTCCAGCGCCGGGCAATCCTCAAGCTTTCATCGAGGCTAAAGCTTTATTTGATAGGGTGAAAGCTCAGCATGCGCATCCTGAAGATTGGGATACTTTAAGTATGGGCATGTCGGCCGATATGCAGGCTGCAATTGCTGCCGGTTCCAGCATGGTGCGTGTCGGCACGGCATTATTTGGTGCACGTCCTCAAAAGGATTAACAGGCGTTGTCGGGTTATTTTGAAAAAGTATGATTAAGCGTTATTCGATAACGCTTTTTTTCTTTGTGGCTCCAGCCATTTTGCCATGAGCCAGGCAAAGACAATCAGGCTGCCCATACTGCCGAGCAAGGCTAAAACAGCGCCGCCCAGACCATAAGCCAAGGTTGCCGGAACACAGCCCAGAATAAACAGCAGCAAAGGGAAATGGGTTACATACAAGGTATAGGAAAAATCAGCGGATTGTACCCAGACCGGATTGTAGTGACTGCGCTGCTGCTGGAGTTGTACCAGCCAGCAGCTAAATGCTAGGCCGATACAGAAATTAAAGAGAGTAAAATTTGCAGCGCGATATTGTCGGGCTTGATCGACGATATGAAACTGGTAAGCATCAATGCAGGCGATTAGAAATGCCAAGCCAAATAACCCCAGTTTAAGCACTTGTAACCGGTTTAGAAAATGTCGCTGGATATGACGAAATGAACAGGCAAAGGCCATCAGCCAGACCAGAAAATAAATAAAAAACTGAATATTCAGGATGGATAAAACGATTAAAACACTAAGAAAGCCGATTTTGGCTATTTCTGAATCTTTGAAAAAAGGCAGAAATCCGGCCAAGACATAGAACCAGACTTCATAACTCAGGCTCCAGAGCGGGGCATTGGCTGAAACTGTAGGCGTGATGAAGCCATTCAAAAACAGCAGAGCGCCAATAAAATCACCTGAATCGAGACCATAGTCAGTCCGGATCATCATGCCAAAACTGTTTTGAAAGGCATGGCTTTGAGTGGCAAAGAGTAGTGGTGCCAACAGATACAACAACAGGCTCAGAGCCATGGCAAACAGAAAGGGTGGCAAAATCCTGCGATAACGCTGTTGGGTATAACGGCGCAGATTGAACTGACCATGCTGATGAATATTGTGCTGGATCGAATAGCCAATCAGATAACCACTCAGAACAAAGAAAATCATGACCGCGGCCTGACCAAGCAGGCGCACCCATGAATACAGGCTGAGGTCAAAAGGGGCGATAAAGGCCTGAAAGCAATGCGTGAACAGTACAACAATGGCACTGATGCCCCGTAGGCTCTCGAGCTGTAAGCTGAAATAGGGCGAGAGCTTGTCTGGGGCAGGGTGCATCATTGTCAACCTATAATCTGAATGGTACTGGCGCCAGCACCGACTGGCTTGACCTGAATCTGTACTGGAATCCGTTCATGCATTTCCTGCACATGCGAGATTAAGACCACTTTACGACCCTGACTTTGTAAATGATCCAGTGCATTCATCACCATATGTAATGAGGCTGGATCTAAAGTACCAAAGCCTTCATCAATAAATAGCGATTCCAGTTTCATCGAACCGGAAGCCATATTGGCAATCGCCAGTGCCAAGGCCAGAGAAACCAGAAAGGTTTCTCCGCCAGATAAAGACAAGACCGGACGTACTTCGCTGTTCATGTCCAGATCAATAATCGCCAGACTCAGGCTGTCTGGAATACGGTGCAACTGATAGCGCGGTGCCAGCGGTTGCAGTTGTTGGTTGGCGTATTCCACCAAGATATCCAGATGATGTTCCTGAGCAATTTTCTGGAACTTGGTACCTTCCTTATGTCCGATTAAATCGTAGATACGGCCCCAGCGATATTCTTCGGCTTTGACCTGTTCAATCTGTTGCTGATATTTGGCATAGGTATTTTGATTATTGGCATTCATACGCAGTTTGGTATCAATCTCATTGAAGCTGTTTTGTTGCTCGGTTTTTTCCTGTGCCAAACTATTTAAATGTGCTTCCACTTCCTCAAAAGCAAGTTCAGGCTGTTGCTGGAGATGCTTCTGGTATTGATCTTCCAGCGTTTGCCAGGCAATTTTGGCATTTTCCAGTGCTTGATGTTGTGCCTGTAATTGCTGCCGGATTTGCTGATGTTCACTCAGACCAATGGTCAGACATTGTTGGATCAGTTCCGCATTAAAATGTCGATGCAGATTTTGCCATGTACGGATGGCCTGATCAGATTGTGCCTGCTGTTGAGTTAGCTGTTGCATTTGGGTCAGCAAAGCCTGCTGTTTAAGCAAAGCCTGATGCAGAGCTTGCTCATGCTGTTCATATACCTGACGTTGTGCTTGAAGCTGGCTATCAAGCGCTTTTAACTGGGTATCCAGTTGCAGTCGCCATTCTGCTGCCAGCTTATAGGTCTGACCGGCATGTTGTTCGGTCAGCTGATTGAGTTGCTGACGTAAGTCTTTGCCTTGTTCAAGCAAATAATGGGTCTCGGCCTGTATTTGCGTATGCCGCTGCTCATGTAGCTGAAGTTGCTGTTGAGCCTGATTCAGTTGCTGCTTGAAACCTTGTAGCTCCTGTTCCGCAGTTTTGACTTGATTGACAAGATGTAATCGCTGCTGCAAATGTTGTTGCAGCTGGGTACAGGCAGCAGGCGCATTCTTATGCCAAGCGAGCTGCTGTGCTTCGGGCAGTACTGTAAGAACTGGCTCAATCAGTTGATCCAGTTGCAGCATTTTTTGCAGACTCAGTTGTAAGCTGTCGAGTTGCTGTTGCTGTTGTCGCCAGTTTTGCCAAGTCTGTTGCAGGATTTTGAACTGTTCGTTTGCCTGAGTGTGTTGCTGTTGCCATTGGCCAAGCTGTGTTTGCAGGGGATGGAGCAACTGAGCTGAATGATCAGGATTGGCTGGCTCAAGTCCTAACTCTTTTAAGTTTTGTTGTAATGTCTGGTGCTGTTCATTCAGTATCCGTTCAATGTGGATTAAACGCTGTTGTTTTTGCTCAAGGAGCATCTTGATTTTGGATTGTTGAATCTGGGTTGCTTTTAAATCATCTTTAAGCTGATTCAGTTGTTGTTGTGCCTGTTGCAGCTGTTGATCTTGCAGCTGGTTTAGCGCTGTGTCTAATAATGCTTGATGTTGGACAAACGGATGCTGTTGGCTGCCACAGACCATACAGGCTTCATCAGGTTTGAGCTGCGCGCGCAGTTCCTGCACGCTTTGGGTTTGCAGCAGGCGCTGTTGCTGCAGCATATTTTGTAGTTGTTCAAATTCCTGTTCGGTGTTGCTGACTATTTGCTGCAGTTGAATTTCCGTATGTTCAAGCTGGGTTAATTCTGTCTGTGCATGCGCTACGTCTTGTTTGAGTTGCTGTTGTTCGGCTTCCTGTTCCGCTAGACGTGCCACGTGCTGGATCAAGCCTTCCAGTTTAAGCAGTTGAGTCGTGCTCTGTTGCTGTACAGTCTGCTGCTGCTGAAGCTGTTGTTCCAATTGGGCTTGATTGCCAAATTGTTGCTGCAAACTTTCGATTTGTTGAGCCAGCTGCTGCCGGGAATGTTCCAGTTCAGTACGCGATTGAGAGAGTACTGCCGGCGCCTGTTGCTGCATCTGTTGATACAGCTTTTGATAGTCTTGCAGTCGTTGCAGTGTACTTTGTGGTTCCAGATCAAACACGGCAAGATCAGCCTGCTGTTCAAGTTGCGTCAGGCGTTGCTGTTGCTGCTCGGCAGCAGATGCGAGTTGCTGTTTCGATGATTCAATCTGTTGTTGCAAGGGTTGGATATACTGCTGTGCATAGTCCAATAAATCTGCTGATTTTTTCTTATAGTCATTGCCGACCAGATGCATCTCATGATCCAGTTTTAGACCTTGTTCCAGATGCGGCTGCATGGCATGCATATGTTGAACCTGGGCCTGCTGTTGTTGCTGGATCTGAGCAAGTTGTGCAAATTCAGTATCACGTTGCTGTTGTACCTGTTGCAGCTGCTGTTCGAATGATTGTTGTTGTATCGTAAGCTGCCGTTGCTGCGTGAGCATTTGATTCTGCTGGATAAACTGTTCGCGAATGCCCTGAAACTGATCCAAATGAACCAGCAACTGCTTTTGTGCGGTCAGCTTCTGATTGGCATCCAGCTGTACATCGTAAATTTCTTTTTTGGCCTGAATTTCAGTATATAAAGCATGTTTCTGCCGATGCCATTTTAGGTCATTTTCTAGTAATTTTTCACTTTGGTTAAAATGCTCAAGTATCTGGTTGAAGGCAGTATGTTGCTGTTGCAGCTGGGCAATATCGTCTTCGGATAATAATTCCAGATGACCGAGCCAGTTTTCCAGTTCATGGCGCTTTTGTCGAACCTGACTATGCTTTTCCGCTGCTTTTTTACTGACCTCACTGAAAATCTGCGAATTGGTCAGATATTCCAGCAAGTCTGCACGTTCATGATCTTTGGCTTTTAAAAATGCGCCAACTTCCGACTGCGCCAGCAGTACCGCGCGGGTAAACTGTTCAAAGCTCAGGCCCAGCAGTTTTTCAATTAAGGGAGTAACTTCAGATATTTTTTGCGTTAGCGTCGTATCATCATCGATGCACTTGATATAACGATCTACTTTTAGATTGCCATCGACTTTCTGACGTGCCCGGCGAATCTCCCAGCGTGCTGTATAGCGTTTGCTATCCAGTGCAATAAACTCCAGCTCGGCAAAACCATGCACGCAGCCACGGCGTAGAATATTCTTGGAGTCTTTAATCGAAACATCCTGACCGCCGGCATCTTTCAGGCTGCCAGTCGCACCTTTTAGACGTGGAATTTCGTTATAGAGCGCCAGACACATGGCATCGAGCAGGGTCGATTTTCCAGCCCCGGTTTTTCCAGTGATCGCAATCAGGCCGGCATGTGTTAAAGGACTGGATTCAAAATCAATATGATGGGTGCCGGTGAGGGAGGCCAGATTGTTGAGACTCAAACGTAAAATTTTCATGGCCGATCCTAGGCTTGTTGTTTCTGAGCAAGTTCGTGCTGGGCTTCAACCAGAAGTTGCTGAAAATCCTGTTGTACAGAATGATCATGTTCATAGCCCATTTTTTTCCAGATATTCAAAAACAGCGATTCCGGCGTCGGTGGTGCCAGATCAATTTTCGAATCTCCTTGCGTATGTTCGGCCTGTTGCTGATAAATCCGGCTGATGCGCAGCAAGCGGTAACGGTTGGTGGGTAAAGCCAGTTCAATTTGCTGGCGTAAATCGACTGGTGGCGGCGCATCGGTGGTGTATTCTATTTCCAGAAAATGTCGTGCCGACAGTTGTTCGATTTCTCCGGCAGGCAAGGCCTGAAGTTTAGCAATTAAATCTTCCAGCTTTTCCCGAATCCGGAACAGCTCGACGGTGCGTGGCACTTTTAGAACATCGTATTGAAAGCGCTGTTCCGGGCTTTGCTCAGGATCAATTCTGACCTCAACCACCTGATGTTGATAGTTGATTTCACTAAATGACAGCGGAATCGGTGAGCCACTATAACGGATATGCGGCTGACCAACTTTTTGTGGTTTATGCAGATGACCGAGTGCGACATAATCAATCACTTCATCAAACAGCGCCGTCGAGAGCGCTTCTTCATTACCGACAATAATTGGCCGTTCCGAGTCGGAAGTTTCGCCACCTTGCATATGTGCATGCGACATTAGAATCAGAGCTTGATGCGGCTGTTTACGGGCCTTGGCTTCGGCAATCAGTTGTTGATGCAGATAGCTAATCGCATTCTGGCTATTGCTGGTATGTTCATTCAGCCCGGTAATTTCGGCACTGCGTAAATAGGGCAGGGTCAGACACCAGGCGATAATATTTTTATCCTGATCATAAATCGGAATCAGCAAGCGATCTAGATTCAGGGTGTTTTCTGCGGTTCGGCCCACAATTCCCACAGCTTTGGCATTGAATTTAGACAGAAAAGGTTCAACCTGCTCAATCCGGTAACCGGAATCATGGTTGCCGGCAATCATCAAAGTCTGCATATGCGGGGCCAGATCATGTGCATCGGCCAGAAACTGATACAGTTGCTTTTGCGCACTTGAGGCTGGATTGATCACATCAAAAATATCACCGGCAATCAACAAGGCATGCGGCTGTTTTGTTTTAATTTGATCGAGCAACCAAGTCAAAAACTGGGCATGTTCAAATTCACGGTCATGGTTATGGAAAAATTGCCCCAGATGCCAATCGGAAGTGTGAAGAAAATGAACTGCCATGTAGATGAACCCTGAAATGTCTGCCTTGCTACTATAGGAAAAAGCTGAGGGGAAAATCTACTTAAAAAAGATATTTCAGCGAATTGTTGCTGATGTCAGGCTGAATTTATTTTAATCAGTAGGCAAAATGGCAGGATAGTCATGTCTAAATCACCCAGTCTTGAACAGTCATGCAATTCATCAGGCTGAAAAATCGGAATTTTAAAAAATAAAAACCGACGATTCGAGTGATGTGAAATCGTCGGTCAAATTTGTGTTACATGAAGATTTTGGCTGCTATTCAAAATTTCCCTGTACACTGGACTTATTGCTTTAGCTCTAAGGTCAGCAAAAATTCGTGGATGCCAGTCCAAATTTTTGTACCTTGTACCCTATATAACGTCACCTTCTGGCCGATGGTTGACAATAAAATGAAAAAAAACCTGTTTTTTTTTATACTAGCTTGATGAATGTCACCGAGTGATTCCTATGTTGCCTTTAACCCGTTATTTTATCTGGTTTTTTATTATCTGCTTTATTTTTACCTGCATTTGCGGGGTGCTGGCAGCACTGATGCCAACGGGGATGGGCGCCGTACTGACGGTTGTTCCTTATCTGGTAGCCATGATCTGGATCTTATTTAAGTTTTTAAAACAGCAAAAACGTGCCCCAACGCAGTCGGAACGTAAAAAATTCACTTTGGGGTTTAGTCTGATTTATTGGGGCTATAACCTGCTATTTCTGTTACTTGGTATTCTGATTGCTACGCGCTCTAATCCAAATGCTTGGCAGGACTTTTTGCTATATCTACAGCAGCCACAATTTATAAGTATTGTGCTGATCATGTTCTTGCTGATCGCGATTCCGTTATATCTATTGACTTACTGGTTCTATGGCAAGCAGGCACAGCGTATGGCAGATCAAATGTTTGGCAATTCGCCGCAGGCCTGATAGGTAGGTGGCTTTATGACGATTGATCTTGATAGATTGATCGCATCAGGCAGGATACAAATTCACCACGACAAAGAGGGCATTGATTGAAAAACCCCAGAATAAGTTGCGTATAATTTAAATAGAAAAAATAACAGGGCTAAGAATGACTTATGGATAAACCTGTAGTGTTGGTGACCGGAGCGAGTGGTTTTATTGGCAGTCATCTGGTGCGTTTTTTATTGGAACGTGATTATCGGGTGATTGGGCTGACCCGCCGCAAGAATCAATCTGAACCGCATCCAGATTTTCACTGGATTAACCAGCTGGATGAATTAAAACAGCCTCAGATTGATTATGTGATTAATCTGGCTGGCGAAAGCATCGGTCAGGGACGCTGGACAGCAGCGCGTAAAAAGCAATTGCTGGATAGCCGTTTAGACACCACCAAACAGTTATTTGACTATTTAGAAAAATACCAGATCAAACCGAAACGGATTATTTCAACCTCAGCCGTTGGTTATTATGGTATTGACCCGAGTGAGTGCTGGGAGCAGGTCTGTACGGAACAAAGCCCGCCACAAGATATTTTTATGTCTGAGCTCTGTGCGAAGTGGGAACAACTGGCTTTGTCCTATAGCAGTCAGAACACCAAAATTGTTCGCTTTGCTGTGGTCTTCGGCAAAGGTGGTGGAATTCTGCCGCAGATGTTATTGCCGATTAAACTGAATCTGTTCGGGCGGATTGGTCATGGGCGTCAGCCAGTCACTTGGGTGCATTTAGAAGATGTATTGCGTGCGATTGAATTCTTGATGCTTGAAACGACGACCGGGCAGATTTTTAATGTGGTTGCTCCGGAAAAAGTCAGTCAGGCACAGTTTGCCCGGACTGCTGCACAGCTACTGAAACGCAAACCTTTACTGCCACTGCCAGCATGCAGCTTGAAAATGATGCTGGGAGAACAATCGCAACTGGTTTTAAACGGTCAGTATGTACAGCCTCAAGCTTTACAGGATGCGGGATTTCAGTTTGATTATCCAACCTTGAAAGAAGCGCTGCATAATATCCTAAAGCACTAAGCGACCTGGCTCCAATAGATGGGCCGGAGCATAGGGCTGTGGATCTACAATGGTCGGCGTTTGTTCAAGCATCAATTGAGCAAGTAGCTTGCCTGAGGCTGGGGCCATGCATAAGCCATTGCGGAAATGGCCAAAATTGGCCCAGGCATTTTGCAATTCGGGGATTTTGCCAATATAGGGAATACCATCGGGTGAGCTGGGTCTTAATCCGGCCCATTGCTTGACCAGCGGAAAATCCGCCAGTTCCGGCACCATCTCCAGACAAGCCTGTAGAATATCTTGCCGGATTTCAGCAGAAGGCGAGGTGTCAAAACCGACCTGACGCATACTGGAACCACATACAACATGTCCGTCGCGCCGTGGAATCAGATACATGACCTTGTTCATGCACATGCTCGGTAGCCAGTTTTCTGGGGTTTTAAACAGCAGCATTTGTCCTTGCACCGGTTGCACCGGAATTTCACAGCCAAGCTGTTCTGACCAGCCTGCAGACCATGCGCCTGTGGCGATTACAAACTGATCTGCCTGAAAGTGTTGACCACTTTCACTGGACACACTCGTTACCCAGCCTTGCTGAATATTGAGCTGAGTGATTTTACAGTGCTCTTGCCAGGTGACATGCGGATGCTGTTTTAAATAGCTGATGACCGACTGTAATAGTCGCGGATTGCGGATATTGGCCAGTTCCGGAAAGTAAATCGCCTGTTTGAACTTGCGCTGATCAATTCGGGGATTGATTTGTTGTAGCTGAGTCTGATCAAGCAATTCGGCCTGTTGCTGAGGATCCTGATATTTTCCTGCATAGCACAAGCCAATCTCAAAATCAGCTTCATCAAAAATCAGCATACCACTTTCATGAATCTGGAAATCGATACCGGTCACTGGCTGCAGTTTTTGATTCCAGTCCTGATAGAGCGGTTTGGCATGCCGGGCCAACGTATTGACTGCAGCGGGGTAGCGCCAGGGATACATCGGAGAAAGAATCCCGCCTCCGGCCCAGGACGCAGCCTTCCCGGCAACTTGCTGATCAAAAATCGTGACAGAACATCCCTGTTCAAGCAGTTCCAGCGCCGACATCAACCCGGTGATGCCAGCGCCGATAATGGCGATATGCATTGCGCCGAAATCCTTTTACTTCATGTCTTTCAGTTTAAGCGCAGCTTCTTCGGCAAAGTAAGTCCAGATGCCATCGGCACCGGCGCGGCGGCAGCTCATCAGCGATTCAATAATCACGCTGTCAGATAACCAGCCATTTTGAATGGCAGCGGCCAGCATCGCATATTCACCACTGACCTGATAGACAAAGGTTGGTACACCAAAAGTGTCTTTAACTTCACGGACGATATCCAGATAAGGCATGCCCGGTTTGACAATCACCATGTCTGCGCCTTCCTGAATATCCAGCGCAATTTCATGCAGTGCTTCGGCACGGTTACCGACATCCATCTGGTAATTGTATTTATTGCCACCTTTTAAATTGCTGGCAGAACCGACTGCATCACGGAATGGACCATAGAAGCTGGATGCATATTTGGCTGAATAAGCCATGATTGAGGTATAGATATGCCCATTTTGTTCAAAGGCCTGACGAATTGCACCGATCCGGCCATCCATCATGTCACTTGGGGCAAATACATCTGCGCCTGCTTCGGCATGGCTGAGACCCTGTTTAATCAGACATTCGACCGTTTCATCATTTAAGACATAACCGGTCTCATCAATAATGCCATCCTGACCATGCGTGGTATATGGGTCGAGTGCACCATCAGTAATCAGCACCATTTCTGGCAGTTCTTTTTTTAATAAACGCAAAGTGCGTTGGACCAGACCATCTTCGCGCCAAGCCGCTTCGGCGGTCAGGCTTTTATCTTCTTGTGGTGTGACTGGAAACAGTGCCAGTTTATTGACACCCAGTTCCAGCAGACGCTCTGATTTTTTTAACAGCAAGTCTGCTGACAGGCGCTGGATATTCGGCATACTGGGAATATCTTGACTCTGGTTTTGTCCCGGCAGTACAAATACTGGATAAATCAGGTGATCTGCACTGATATGCGTTTCACGTACCATAGAACGTAAATGCTCATTTTTACGAATACGACGCATGCGAGTTGCAGGAAACGCGGGACGATTGAACGTATAGGTCATAAAAATCTCAGCAATCAGTATTAAACTAGGCACCTATTGTAGCCCTAACTGAAATTTTTGGGCATAAATTAGCGGTTTTTTATTGCGGTGGATTTGAGCAGAGTGATGACTAAGACAGAGAAAAGCTGGACAGGTAATATACACTTGGGGGCAAAGGTGGATATTGATGTGGTCTTAAATCAGTTGGTACATGCTTTTAATAGCTCTCCTTTTTTTAAGCATAATGGTATGAGCATGCGGGTGGTGGAAGGCCAGATCGAAGCCTATGTCGAAATGCAGGATTTTATGATTGGTAATGTCGCGTTTCAAATTTTGCATGGCGGTCTTGCGGCCACGGTACTCGATAGTGTCGGTGGAATTGTAGCGATGGGGGAGCTATATAAAAAAGCCGAACCTGAAACCATTGCCGATACCATTAAAAAAGTCTCGCGTTTGGCGACAGTGGATATGCGGGTGGATTATCTGGCACCCGGGCGCGGTAAATATTTTATCGCGCGGGCAGAAACCTTACGTTTGGGGCGTAAGGGCTGCACCATGCGTATGACCATGATCAATGATGAAGATAAGCCAATTGCTACAGCGATTGCATCTTATGCTTATTGAGGGTAAGAGATAGAAAATAAAAAGCACTGTTGAACAGTGCTTTTTTAGCTTTCGACCTTCAGATTGATACAGGTTATAGATCTTATTTGGCCCGATTTAAGGCCTTCTGCCATTTGGCTAAATGAGCTTCACGCTCATCATTTTGCATTTTTGGTTCAAAGGCACGTTCAAGTTGCCAAGACTGCGAAATTTCCTCCAGACTGGAAAATATTCCGGATTTTAATCCGGCCATGGCGGCTGCCCCCCAAGCGGTAGACTCCAGCATTTTCGGACGCAGCACCGGCACATTGAGAATATCTGCCTGAAACTGCATCAGCATGTCATTGCTACTGGCACCGCCATCGACCCGTAATTCTTTTAAAGGGTGGGCAATATCGGATTGCATTGCACTGAGGACATCCGATACCTGAAAAGCGATTGATTCTAAGGCTGCTCGGGCGATATGCGCTTGAGTCGTACCACGAGACATGCCACAGAGCAGGGCACGCGCTTCACTGTCCCAATGCGGTGCGCCAAGTCCGGTAAAGGCCGGAACCAAAACCACGCCGTCGGTATCCTCAACTTTACAGGCCAGTTTTTCGATATCATTGCTTTTTTGAATAATCCCGAGACCATCACGTAGCCATTGCACTACCGCACCCGCCATAAACACGCTGCCTTCCAGTGCATAGGTGGTTTGACCCTGCGCTTGCCAGGCAAGGGTAGAAAGCAGTTTATTCTGACTGAGCTGGATGTCTTGACCGGTATTGAACAGCATAAAACAGCCGGTGCCATAGGTATTTTTTGCGCTCCCCACTTCAAAACAGGATTGACCAAACAGTGCAGATTGCTGATCACCTAGAATACCGGTAATGGGGATATTGGCACCGAGTAAACCTGAAGCGGTGTCAGCGATATAATTATCCGAGGAAATAATTTTTGGTAAGACCGAAGCAGGAATATGAAACAGCTCCAGTAGTTCTTCGTCCCAAGTTTGTTGATGCAGATTCATCAGCATGGTACGGGAAGCATTGCTGGCTTCAATCACATGTTCTGCGCCTTGAGTCAGGTTCCAGATCAGCCAGCTATCGATAGTACCAAAAGCGACATGACCCTGTTCAGCCAGTTCACGTACGCCTTCTACATGCTCCAGAAACCAGACCAATTTTCCTGCACTAAAATAAGGATCAATCCGTAGACCGGTTTTTTGCTGAATTTTGGTCATCCAGCCCTGTTCAATCAGCTGGTTACACCAGTCAGACGTTCGACGGTCTTGCCAGACGATGGCCGGCGCGAGCGGTTTACCATTTCTTCGATCCCAAACCACCGTGGTTTCGCGCTGATTGGTCAGACCAATGGCTTTAATATCTTTGGCGAGAATACGCGCCGTAGCAAGCGCTTGCTGTACCACCGCAATCTGCGTGCTCCAGATTTCCTGAGCATCCTGTTCGACCCAACCTGAATGTGGCGTCTGAATATGGGTTTCACGTTGAGCCGTTGCCTGAATTTGTCCATGTTCATTAAAAATAATAGCCCGACTCGATGTGGTTCCTTGATCTAGGGCCAGTAAATAGCTCATAATTTTTCTGTTATTCGGCTTGAAAAGTAAAATATTAGCGCAATAATGTAATTAAGCGCATCAAGTTGTGTAAATGTTTAGAAAATGCATCGTAATTTTTGACATCTATGCTATGATTGCCTTGTACTTTGGGGGTGTTTCTGGCTTCGACGCTGGTGATGAAACTCATAGATGCATGCCGAGAGCGCATTTTCTCTCGTAAATCAAATTTGCATTTTTTAGTCGCAAACGACGAATCATACGCTCTAGCTGCCTAAGGGCAGCTTGTCCGCCTCTCCGAATACTTGTGGTTAGAGAGTCCGACTGAAGCGCACGCACACAAGTCCGTATAAAGCCAAGCCTCGGGGCTTTGTACTAAACTAAGAGGATCGCGATTTGTATCCTGTTCGTCGGGTCACAAAGAGTTAAAACAATAGACGATATCTAAGCATGTAGTATTCTCGAGCGTAGTGCTGGCGGACGCGGGTTCAACTCCCGCCACCTCCACCAAAATTCTTTCCGAAGTAATCCATCGGAATCTAAAAAAGCCTTTAAACTCAATGTTTAAAGGCTTTTTTTTATGCCTGTTTGTCCGAGTTTATCCGATATGATTTGACCCTATATTTGCTGTTTGTGGGTCAATATTGGGACAATTTGACCCACTAAATAAGTTTAATTACGTGGGACAAAGATATGTCACTTACTGATGTGATGTGTAAAAAAGCACTGCCGCAGGAAAAACAGTACCGCCTTTCTGATATTAATGGTCTGTCTTTACGAATCGATCCGAATGGGAAAAAATATTGGTCTATCCGATATACAGAAAATGGACAAAGGAAGTCAAAAGCATTAGGCATCTATCCTGAGCTGAGTCTAAAGCGTGCTAGAGAGATAGCGCTTGATCTTAGGTATAAACTCAAAAATACGACTGAGGTCGAGCAGGAGCAGCCTTATTTTAAGGAAGTCGCAGAGGATTGGTTCAATAATCAAAAAGAAACCTGGTCATCCAAACATATCAGTAATGTTCGAGCTTCATTGGATGAGCTTTATATTGCTCTTGCTAATAAGCGTATTAACCAAATTCAAGCACCTGAGATTTTGCAAATCATTAAGAAAATTGAGGCCAGAGGCTCGCTTGAAATTGCAAAACGTACCTTGTCTCGTTGTGGCATGGTCATGAAGTACGCAATTGCGCATGGCTATCGTTATGATAATCCGGCAGGTGATCTGGTTTATGCTCTCAAGAACAAAAGAGTCAAAAACTTAGCTTCGCTTACTGCTGCTGAGATGCCTGAGTTTTTAAGGAAGGTTAGAGCATACCCAAGTGATGCTCAAACACATCATGCCATTATTCTGATTATGCTGACAGGCGTTCGGGTTAGTGAGTTGCTGCAAGCACGCTGGGAGGAATTTGATCTAGAAGGACGTAAGTGGGATATCCCTGAAGAGCGTATGAAGAATCGACTTCCACATCGTGTGCCGTTGACGGACATGATGATTACTGAGCTTCAGGCTTTGAGACTTACTCATAATCAGGAACTCCTCTTTCCACATCGTTTAAATAACAAAGAACCTATGCGTAGCGAGTCTATTTTGGCCGTGATCAAACGTTCGGGCTATGCAGGTCGGATGACCACACATGGTTTTAGATCACTATTCAGTACAGTCATAAACGAATCGAATTTGTTTAATCCAGATGCAATTGAACGTCAGCTTGCTCATGTGCCTCAAAATAGAATTCGCTCGGCATATAACCGAGCGCAATATTGGGATGAGCGGGTGAGATTGATGGAGTGGTATGGAGAAATGGTCAGGATTTGGTTGAATTAAAATGAGTAAATATACCAAGGATTGAGCTCCTTGGTATGAGAATTATGCTTAATATTTTGATCTTCCATTTTCATCTAAAATGGTTATTCGATATTTTTCTTCAATCAGATTTTCTAAAATCTGGCTTTCTGTCTTGTTCAGTACTTCACTAAGAGCTTTGAGTTTTCTGTTTGTCTCTTTTGTCAAAGGGAGGTGGTAAGCTTTCTTAGCTTTTCCACTCATTCTAAATTTCTGTTGGGACCATGCTTTTTTTAATTTTAGAATTAATAGCTCTTGATTTGATAATGGAATTGAAGCTATGAGTAAAAAAATGAATTCATAATTATTACATTTTCTCTTGATAGTATTTATATAATGGATTTGATTTAAACAGATTTCAAACTTCAAAGTGTCTTGGAAATAATATAGTATCCATTGAATTTGTTCATGATTTTCTTTATCTATCCATTTATAATTTTTTTTCTTGGTTTTAACTGTTTCATAATAGTTTAGTAAGTTTGATAAGTATTCTTTCTTATGCTTTAAATTTATTTCATATTTATCTAGTAGGAATATAAAAATATCAAAAAGATTGTCAGAATGTTTGATATTGTTTAAATGATTAATTTTTGGAATTATAATGTTCTTTTCATTTAATGTTATAAAATTATTTTTTTTAATTAAGTTTTCATATTTATTTGTTTCTGGAATAAAAATTATTTGGGTGTTTGAATCTAAAAGGGGTTTAGGGAAATAAGTATCTGATAGTTCTTGATAATTGATATTTGTAGAAGGCCTTAAAAGATTTATAATTAAATATGAAATAAGTATATTGTCTTTCTTATCGATTGAATTCAGGAAATCTTCTTCAATTATCATATTTTTAATAAATAGGTGAGTAAACTCAAGCATCTCTTTGGGATTATTTTGCTTTTTGATTTGCTCAATAACATCATTTTTAATCATATCATTGTTAGGGAGACTGACAGGTGGATTTTCCTGAAATACATCTTGTTGTAGGTTAGTTGGATTGCAAGGAAAATAGACCCAAGCAAGTGTAAAGCCTCTTTCTCCAAAATCATTAAAATATTCTTTGTACTGTTTTTCAAAATCTTCATTAAGCATTCTTAAGTACCGTTGTTAAAATTTTAACAAATTATACAGATATTTTGATTTAATTTCATAAAGATTATTTATTTAATAAAGTAGAATTTATGAATAATTTATGTAGATATTCTGTAGAGTTTATAATTATTGATTTATGAAAAAATTATTATAAATCAATATAATTGTCCTTTGATTGTTGGTGGTTTATAGGTGTTTCTTAAAGATCGTGATTTCTTGTAGTTGCGTGGAAAATTTTTATAGAAAATACCCGCGCTTTTGTGTTTATGGATATGCTATATCAGTACCAGTTCTGAAAATTTTCCCAATGTTGCTGCTGTTTCTGGGTATAAGTAATGTATGATTTTTGCCTCGCACTTTGAGTGATAATTTTTCAGAATAATTCTTGTTGAGATTGGGATGCATAAACGTAATTTTTTTCAACATGCAAAATGGAACTAGAGAAGGGAGCGGGAGACAAGACTTGTATTTTTAGAGTAATCTTCAGGTAAGATGGCTTTGGTATTTCTGATGATAAACTTTAACGCTTATATTTATATTTATAAGATATTCAAATTATTTTAAAAAGATCACTGTTTGGGTTAATAAGTGGATATATTGAATTTGAATAGATAAGCTAATTGGGTGTGAAAATTATTTTTAATGATGGCGATCGTGGGTTATTATGTGCAAGAGATTTTTTTAATTTATTTCCTAGTTTTATCTAAAAATCACAGCTAAAAAAATAAGGTGTTATTCTGATTTATATATAAATATGGTAGGAGAACCTATCTAAAATTGTTTTTTTGGGTTATATGTGTGGTGCATATATTTATGATATATAAACAATAAGATATATAAACAATAAGATATATAGACTACTCTATGAAGAAAAGTATTACTACTAATGACTTGGTATCTATTATTCATATCTTTATGTATACAAAGCATAGTACAGCATTAGGCTAAATCTAAGTACTAACATAAAAAAATATACAAAACAGCTTCCTATGATTTTAGTAGTCATAGGAAGTCTGACATGTCAGTTGAAGAAAGATCAGAATCAATTGATTCTTTACAACTCGATATTTTGATTCAAAGTTTTGAACGTGCCTTGAAAAGAGCTTCGTTTAGATGGGAGCAAGATCCTGAATTAGATTATAAGCTGTCTTCTTGGATCAAACCTTGGGTAATTAATTTTGGTACTACATTTCGAGGCTGGTATTGGTTACTCAATCTCCCAGACCGGAGATACTGTCACCGTATCCAAATATTCTCAGACTGCGTCCATGCCTGTTTTGCAGAGTATAGCGACGAGGAACGAATAAAGGTAATCAAGTGTCATGCTTATGGTGATCTCCCTTCTATTCTAATGGAGTTAGCATTAGCCTTAAATAGTAGCCAATACAAGCGTAGGTGTCATGATAATACCTATCAGGTTAAAGTACGTAAAGCTGAACTCAAAAAGAAAATTGAAGATGTTTTGCCGCGGCGTTGTCGAATATTACCTTATCGATTCGAACTGTATTATCGAGAAAAGTTTATAAATGAAATCAGTAGTGTTGAATTTTATCAGCAGCTGAAAGAATTTACTCAAGAAATCCATAATACGACTAATTTTGCTCAACCAGGTAAACAGGATGTCGAAATATTATTCTTTGCCCGTGTAGCAGAACAAGGGGCAAGGGAAGGACATTTTCATGTACATTTTTTAGTGATATTAGATGGGAAGCATCATCCAAATGTACATCGCTTCAGAACAGGAGCAGAAGCACTTTGGATGCGTATTACTGGAGGAAAAGGGTATTTGAGTGATTACCAAGGTGAAACCAGTTATGGTCGACAAAATATTAGTAATCGTGTGATCCAAAACACCGATTCTGTGTTGTTGGACAGTTTATTTGAGTCAGCCTACTACTTAGCTAAAATAGGCACGGAAAGTAATCAACATCAATACCTAAGGATTCGGCCAAAAGGAATGGATGCTTTTGCCTGTAGTCATCACAGAAAATAAAAAAATATGGGGTGGGTACTTCTATGAACAATAATCTTCATGGAGTACCCAACATGATACAGCATCTAGAACATGTCGTGGCAGTTGAGTTGGAACAGACCCTACAACGCTATTATAAGGCCGTACGATTTGACCAAGGTTCGTTAGATCCAGAACTTTGGTACGAACGATTTGCAGAATTGATTCCACAGTTCAAAGGCGTTCTTTATTCTCAGTACGAGTTTGAATTTGATATTTGGCTAAGCTGTTTTATGCTTTGTTATAATCATACCTTACTGGAATTGAAGCTTCGGTACTTGCCAGTGAAAACCGAGCTAGAGTTTCAACAATGCATTCAATTATTGATGCATAAATTGCAACAGCAGTTCTGCAGCGTTAATTTCATTGAACAACTAAAGAAGCGTGGGGATATAGCGGCAAAGAAAAGAGAAGGTGAACTCGAGAAATACCATCAAGTCACGCAATACATGCATGATCAGACGCTGATACAGTTCTTTTGTCGTTATCATCCTGATGTAGTACCTCAAATCTCAATTTTAGCAATGGCTCAGCATCTGAGGACCTTTGAACGGCAATTGAAAACGTTAACAATACAATATGGTCTTATTTACCAATATCGATCCGTCTTGCGAGATTGTGAGCAGCAACAATATGTAGCGGTGTATAGTTTAGCCTTTAACGCTAAACTCATGAATGGATTAGCGAAGGCTCAATTCATCAATTTAATGAACCAGTTATGGCAACAGAGTAGTCAAGGGGATGGCCAATGGATGACAGTTGAATTGATCCATACATGGGAGGATCGTCTGATTGATCCTGTCTGTCTACTCCTCCAGCAAGTTCAAAACTTAGAAATGGAGGATATGATTCAACGCAACTTCAGTCTCATGGGAGGGAAGATTGACGAATTGGTGGTTCGACCTAAAGGGTTTAAGCTGGCTCAAGCTACGATCATGAAAGGATTTAAACTTTAGGGCTTAAAGTTGTTTTGATTCCTTGCAGGTTGATTGCATCCAATGTGACACTTGGTGATAGAGTTATCAATTTAAGAAATCAATTCATGCGATAAAACACAGACAAACAATGACTTGTAATTGAAATCTCCGCAATAAAAAATATCATCAATCAAGATGTTAGCTTGATGATTTTGATCTCGAATATTAGGAATTTTCAACGCTGACCTACATCTTCAGTGGGTTTTGACAGACTCTCACACAAGCACATCAAAAAAGAATTTTTTTTGGTGGAGAATCTGTTTGTACCCCCTTTGTTGCGGTAGATTGACAGTTATTGGGTAGAGCTCTTTTAGCACAAAGATTATGCCATGCGTCTTATCTGTACATACCCGCCTCTTACTCTTCACTTTTTATATCTTTATGCCCTTAAGTTTGATAAAGACGATGCTGTGCTGTAAGGCATAGCTGTGTTGATGACTTTCTAACAATAAAAAATTTTCAAATACATATTACCGATATGAAGATGAATCTCTAAAGCTGTTTGAGCGAAGTGGATCAATGCACTTTATCGCCTAGAAAAATTCAAACACTCCGATATTCATTACAACATTTACTGCATGGGGCACTGGGGATTTAGGGGGAACCATCCTAGGCGTACCTATAAAAAGAGAAATTCATGATGAACATTTTAATAAAAACCATACTGCTCACCACTTTTTTTGCTGCTTCTGGATGGATGCTATCAGGATGCAGCTCAAGTTTAGACCCGAATACTTTCACCGTTGAACTGAGTGTTGAAGATACCAGTAACTGGTATGCTCAAAATCAAACCGCTACGGTACTGACGATTCGCTCCAACTCTCCTGACCATATTGATGCGACCAATGTGTCGATCAATAATGGTCAATGCAGTTATGAAGGTTACCGAAGAGAAATTCAGTATCCACAAATATTTAAGATGGGACAGGTATTGAAATTGCAGCTTACAGGATGCGGATATAACAATGTAGTGAAAGTGGATGTTGAAACTGAACAGGGTACAGCCAGTTATAGTTTTCAATAAATGATCTAAAAAACCAGTCACGGCTGACCTAAAGACCAAACCGCATCCTTCGGGGGGGCGGTTTTTTTATGTCTGCACCATACCGTATTTTTATAAGGAATTGATCAATGTCCTTTATCCACTGTCCGTATTGCCAGTCTGCCAATATCAAGCAGACCGAATCTGGACACCCTCATGAACAGTATTTCGAACAGCTGCGGCATTTTATTTCCCCCGCTCAGATGGCGCTGTTCGGAATCAAGATCGCAAAGCAGACCGGTGCTCCCCCTTTAGCCGGTGCGATGGTTGGTGTCGTCATCGGTGGTGTGCTGGTGATGGTGAGTCAGTATTGCTTTGAACGGCACTATGGTAATGCCATGAATTTTATCTGCCAGGACTGCCAGCAGCATTTTGCCTGGGCCAAACCAAATTAAATGGCCTGTTCAGTAGATACATGTACTTTTAAACACTATCCAGCTTTGATTTCACCATCTCACATTTTTCATCACTTGATTCATTTCACACATTTTACTTTTTTAAATTAAGGAATATTTACTATGGCACATTTAATCGAAAACATGGCCTATGTCGGTCAAACCCCTTGGCATGGTCTAGGGAATCAATTGACGCAACAACAACCGATTGACGTCTGGGCGAAGCAGGCGGGTATGGATTGGCGGATTGAATCATCCGATGTCAGCTACATGGCAAAGAATGAACGTGGTCAAAGCATCATCATGCCTTATGAAGAACAACGGGTGCTGTATCGCTCAGATACACATGCACCTTTGTCTGTGGTGAGTCAGCGTTATCAGGAAGTTCAGCCTAAAGAAATTTTAGAGTTTTACCGTGACCTGACAGAGCAGTCTGGCTTTGAACTGGAAACCGCAGGCGTACTGAAAGGGGGGAAGAAGTTCTGGGCATTGGCACGTACTGGACAAAGCACCGCTTTAAAAGGCAAGGATGTCAGTAATGGTTATATTTTACTGGCAACCGCTTGTGATGGAACCTTAGCCACCACCGCACAATTTACCAATATTCGTGTGGTCTGTAATAACACCTTAGCGATTGCCTTACGTGGACAAAACATTAGTGCCGGTGTGGTCAAAGTACCGCACAGCACCAAGTTTGATGCGGAAAAGGTAAAACAGCAGCTGGGTATCTCAGTCCGTGCATGGGATGAGCACATGTATGAAATGAAACAGCTGAGTCAGCGTAAAGTGACGCAAGGTGAGGCAGCAGCTTTCTTTGATGCCGTGTTCAACAATACAACGATGAGCGTGGCAGATCAGGAGGAGAACATCATTCAGTTCTATCGCAATGTGGCTACTCCAAATCCAGCGAAAGAAAAGTCTGAGCCGAATGGACGTGCCATGAGCAAAGCCATGAATATGTTTAATGGGCAAGGCCGTGGTGCAGAACTCAGCTCAGCGAAAGATACTGCCTATGGCTTACTCTGTTCAATCACCGAGTTTGCCGATCATGAACGTCGCGCCATGAGTACAGATCATCGTCTCGATTCAGCTTGGTTTGGTGCAGGTGCTGCGTTAAAGCAGCGTGGCCTAGAGCAGGCATTACGTTTAATCGCCTAACCAGATTAAACATCAAGAAAACCCAATATAGCTTAAACATGAATATAAGCCATGTCCTTCGGGATGTGGCTTTTTTATGCCGCAAATTTAGAACAGTAAACAATATTGATCAGGAATAAAACTATGAATCAACTCGCAAAGTTACCCAACCCACCGACTTCACAACCTTTTAACTTGCCGATCCCAACAAGCAAACCATCTAAATCGATAAAGCCTGCTGTAGCGAAACGCTTAGCCAATACCAAAAACATGCAATACCAAGAATGGCTTGAAGTGCGTAAACAAGGCATTGGCAGCAGTGATGCCGCAACTGCATGTGGATTGAATCCCTATATGTCGATGCTGGAACTGTGGATGATTAAAACCGGTCGAACTCAGCAGAACATTGATGATGATAGCTCGGGCGTTGCACCTTTATATTGGGGGAAGCAGCTAGAGCCACTCGTTGCTGAATACTACAGCATGCATACCAACAACAAGGTCAGACGTGTCAATGCCGTGCTTCAGCATCCCGACCCGGATAAATCCTTTATGTTGGCCAACCTAGATTACTCAGTGATCGGTAGTGATGAAGTGCAAGTTCTTGAATGCAAAACCGCAGGAGAATATGGCGCAAAACTTTGGCGTGATGGCGTACCGCTTTATGTGCTGTGTCAGGTGCAACATCAATTGGCCGTTACAGGTAAACAGGCAGCGCATATTTGTGTCTTACTCTGTGGGCATGAAACCAAGATATTCAAAGTCACCCGTAGTGAATCGGTGATTGAACATCTCATCAAAGCTGAACGCTACTTCTGGGAATGTGTAGAAAAGGACGTACCGCCTGATGTTGATGCCTCTGAATCAGCCGCTAAGGCCCTACAACAACTTTATCCGCAACACACCCCTTTAACTGTAGAGGATTTAAGCCAGGACGAAATGGCTAATCAACTCTTTGATCAGTTGATTGAGACCAAAACGCAGATAGAACAGCAGCAACAAAGCTTCGATCAGATCAAGCATCAAATCCAAGCCCTGATGAAAGAAGCAGAACGAGCCACCTTTCAGGCAGGCTCGGTGACGTGGAAGAAAAGCAAGGACTCGGTCAGCTTAGACAGTAAAGCGTTGCTCAAGCTACACCCTGAAATGCTAGAACAATTTCCACAAAGCAGAGTGGGGAGTCGACGTTTTCAAATCTATACCGATTAAGCCATTTCACTTTAGCCTAAGTACTTAACTTGACTATCCATCAAAAATCCCATGGCTCCGTGCATGGGATTTTTATTTTCAAATTTAAAAAACTGAAAGTCAAAAATCAATTTATAAAGGAAATCAGCATGATTAAAGGTCTAGCAATCGCCCCACCTATTTTAGGACGGATCAGCATTGGTCGAGTGGTGGAAAAGAATGGCAAACGCCTGCCTGAAAAAGATGATCAATTTACCATTACATCACAAATCCAAAGTAAGGAGAGTGGCTGGGTAAAACATCCTTTAGATGAACAATTACGCAGTCAAACCCCTAATCAAAAGTTGCGCACTATTCCAGTACGGATGATCTTTAACGATCCAGAGCTAAACCTGCGTGCCGAGTACAGCTTATTCGATCGGCAGACCGGGCGGCCTGTCTGTGTAGGAGATGGTCAAACCTGTCGCAGATTGACCAATCAGGGTGTCGAGCAACATCCATGCCCATCACCGGATTTATGTTCTTTGGCTCAAGGAGGACATTGCAAACCTTATGGACGTTTACATGTCAATTTAGATGACTCCGATGAGCTGGGTACGTTTATCTTTAGAACTACAGGCTTTAATAGTATTCGAACGCTTGCAGCTCGCTTGTCTTACTACAGTGCAGCGTCAGGTGGACTGTTGTCTTGTTTACCGTTGCAACTGACCTTACGTGGGAAATCGACAACGCAAAGTTATCGCCAGCCGGTGTATTACGTGGATCTAACCCTAAAGGATGGGGTGAGTTTGAATGATGCGATTCGGACAGCCAAGGAAATTGATAAGCAGAGTAAAGAAGCAGGATTTTATCAGGAGGCCGTAGATTTCGTAGCAAAGCAGGGTTTTGCTAATGCGCAGTTTGAAGTGAATGGTGAAGAGGGGTTTGATGTTTTGGATGAGTTTTATGCAGAGCCTGATCAAGCGGAAGTTCAACAATCATCAGGCTTAAACAAGCCTGATGGGTTTGTTCAAGATATTCAACAGGGGCTACAACGCAGTGTGAGAGCAGTCAATTAGATGCTATTGGATCGTTATGGAATAAATTTTTACAGAACTTCCTGATTATTTGAGCTGAAGACAGCTCGCTTAAATAATCTAAGGAGAACTCGTCATGAATGCCTTTGTAGGTCAAACATTTCAAATGAATCAACTTATCAATATCAAGCAAGTTGTATTGTTTACAGGGGTTGGGCGCTCAACTGTCTATGAGATGATGGATGAGAACTCGCCCTACTACGATCCAACTTTTCCAAAGAAAGTGAAAATCACACAGAACCGTATTGGTTGGTCTGCTTATGAGATCCATCAATGGATTGAAAATAAGTTGGCGAACCGTGCATAAAATTGGGAGCTTCGGCTCCCTTATTTTTTTTTTGATGAGAAATAGAGCTTCACCAAATGTTTACTTCTGAGTAAGTTGAAGGAAAAATTATCCTTATACTCAATAGTTCAAATATGTTCTTATTTTGAATAATTTTTTTAAGGTCGGAATGTTTTACGAAGAACAATCATGTAGCATTATAGGATATGTATCCAGTATCGTATTAGGGGTATAAAAGTGAAAGAAATATATTGTTATTTGAAGTGTAAGTGTTAAGTGTTTAATAGGATGTTTTAAATGGGCTATAGTTCGAAAAACATATATTTTACCTTCAGATAGTAAGTAATTTACTCTCCCCTAAGTAACGAATGAATAGTTGAGAATTGAAAGTTATGGCTAAAACACCTGAAAAAAAGAATGATAAATCATTTGAAGAAGCACTTTGGGATGCAGCTAATAAATTGCGTGGCAGTGTTGAATCATCAGAGTACAAGCATATTGTTTTAAGCCTGATTTTCTTAAAATTCATCAGCGATACTTTCGAAAAACAAAAACAGAAACTCATTGATACAGGCTATGAAAAGCACATCGACCTGGTGCAAGCTTACACTAAAGATAATGTGTTCTACTTGCCAGTTGATAGCCGTTGGAGCTTCATTCAACAAAATGCAAAGCAAGAAGATATCGCTCTTAAAATTGACACGGCTTTAAGTACGATTGAAAAGACGAACAAGTCCCTGAAGGGTGCATTACCTGATAACTACTTCTCTCGTCTTGGTTTAACCGCGAGTAAACTTGCGGCATTGATTGATGTGGTCAACAACATCGATACTTTAGAGAACCCGGAAGAAGACACCGTAGGTCGTGTGTATGAATACTTCTTGGGTAAGTTCGCTGCGACTGAAGGTAAAGGCGGCGGTGAGTTCTATACACCTAAATCAGTGGTCAATCTTATTGCAGAAATGCTGGAGCCGTATCAAGGTAAAATCTATGACCCGTGTTGTGGCTCGGGTGGTATGTTTGTACAGTCTATCAAGTTTATTAAAAGTCACCACGGCAATACCAAAGACGTATCTATTTATGGGCAAGAATATACCAGCACGACCTACAAACTTGCCAAAATGAACCTTGCCATTCGGGGTATCTCTAGCAACTTGGGTGATGTTGCAGCCGATACCTTCTTTAAGGATCAGCACGAAACACTTAAAGCTGATTTCATCATGGCAAACCCACCCTTTAACCAAAAAGATTGGCGTGCGTCTGATGAGTTAGTAGATGATCCACGTTGGGCAGGTTATCCCACACCGCCTACAGGGAATGCCAACTATGCATGGATATTGCACATGATATCCAAGCTCTCTGAGCACGGCACAGCTGGCTTTGTACTGGCAAATGGTTCGATGTCTACCACTACCAGTGGTGAGGGTGAAATACGTCAGCAGATTATAGAAAATGATTTGGTAGATTGTATGATTGCTCTACCAGGTCAGTTGTTCTATACCACTCAAATTCCTGTGTGTTTATGGTTTATCAGTAAAGATAAACAAGCCAAATCAGCCAATAGTCAAGCGCGTGGGCTTCGAGACCGTCAAGGCGAGACTTTATTTATTGATGCCCGCAACATTGGCAGCATGGTTGACCGCACTCATAAAGAACTCACCAATGAAGACATTGAAGCGATTGCCAAAACTTATCACGCATGGCGTGGTGAGCAAGATGCTGGTGGATACGAAGCTTATGCCGACAAGGCAGGCTACTGCAAATCTGCAACCCTTGATGAGATAAAAGCCAATGATTATGTACTCACCCCTGGGCGCTATGTCGGTGCTGTCACTATAGAAGATGATGGTATACCATTTGAGACAAAAATGCTTGAACTCAGCCAAACGCTATATGTACAAATGCAAGAGTCCGAAAAGCTAGATTCAGTCATCCGTAAGAACTTGGAGGTGTTGGGTTATGGCGAGTGATTGGAAGGACTATCGTTTATCTGATATAGCAAATTTTTCTTATGGAAAAATGCCTAAACAGGAAATTTTAAATACTGGTGAATATCCAACATTCTCTGGGTATAAATACCAATACACATACCCTGAATATAATTGTGACAAAGGCGAGATTATTGTAGTTGCTCGTGGTGTTGGTGGAACAGGTGATGTAAAAATTGTGAAGGAAAGGTGTTACTTAACCAATCTTTCAATCAAAATAGATTTAGACAACTCGGAAGTAGTTAGTAGTTACTTTTATTATCTATTTCTTAATAGCGGACTTAGACATCTTGATAGTGGCTCGGCTCAAAGTCAAATAACTATTAATGACTTAAGTAAAGAGGTTATATCGTTACCAAGTTTAGATACTCAAAAAGCCATCGCCTATGTTCTTGGTTCTTTAGACGATAAAATCGAGCTCAACCGAAAAATGAATGAGACGCTAGAAGCTATGGCGCAGGCATTGTTTAAAAGTTGGTTTGTGGATTTTGACCCTGTGATTGACAATGCCTTAGCTGCTGGAAATTCAATTCCTGATGAACTTTTTGAACAGGTCGAGAAACGTAGAGTAGTTCAGAAAAATAAAAGCCAAGATGATCAAGGGCCTCATTCTTTATTTCCTGATGAGTTTGAATTTACAGAGGAGATGGGATGGATTCCAAGAGGATGGGAAGTTACACCAGCCTATGAAGTTGCAGACTTTATTAATGGATCATCTTTTAAAAGCCAATATTTCTCAGATGAAAATGAGGGCTTACCAATAGTCAAAATTGCAGAAATAAAAAATGGTATTTCGGAACAAACTAAATTCACTACTCAGGAAATGCCGGAAAAATACTTAATTAATGACGGTGCAATCTTATTTTCATGGTCAGGTAATCCGGATACTTCCATTGATACATTTATTTGGACTGGCGGAAAAGGGTGGTTAAACCAACATATTTTTAATGTTGTGTTGCACAAAGCTAGTGATAAAACCTTCGTATATTATTTATTGAAATACTTAAAGCCAATCTTCACAGAAATAGCTAGAGATAAACAGACTACAGGACTTGGTCATATAACTGTAAAAGATATGAAGCGAATTTATACTATAAAGCCATCTGATTTAATTTTAGAGGTTTTTGGACTTCATTCAAATTCAATTTTTGAAAGATGGTATCAAAATTTATGCTCCTCAAGAGAATTAACCAAACTCCGCGACACACTTTTACCAAAGTTAATGTCAGGTGAAATACGTATTCCAGATGCTCTTGCATTAGTGGAGGACGTATAGTTGAAATTCACTGAAGATAGGCTTGAACAAGCTATTATTGAGCTGTTAGCGGCTGAAGGCTACCCACATACGTGTGGTGACACCATTGATCGTACCCCTGAAGATGTGCTGATTAAGTCCGATCTTCGTGAGTTTCTAACGACCCGTTACCAAGCCGACTCAATCACTGAGTATGAGATTGAGTCGATTATTCATAAGCTCGAATACCTTCCTGCTTCCGACCTCTACGATACCAATAAAGCCATCATGAAGTTTATCGCTGATGGCTTTTTATTAAAGCGTGAAGATCACACGCAGAAAGATTTATACATCCAGTTGATCGACTATGATGTGATTGGTGACAGCTCAATTGATAGTAATTGTTATCGCATCGTCAGCCAAATGGAGATACAAGGCTATGAGCTGCGTATTCCTGATGGCATTCTCTATATCAACGGCCTACCACTGGTGGTGTTTGAGTTTAAGAGCACCATTCGTGAAGATGCCACCATGTTTGATGCCTACAAACAACTGACCACCCGTTATAAACGGGATATTCCAGAGCTATTTAAATATAACGCCCTATGCGTTATTAGTGACGGGGTCAACTCGAAGATGGGATCTTTCTTTGCTCCGTATGAATTCTACTATTCTTGGCGCAAAGTGACAGGTGAAGAGAAGCTTGAAAAAGATGGTATCAATTCACTACTGACCATGATCAGCGGCTTATTCAATAAAGAGCGCTTGGTCGATGTCATCCGTAACTATATCTATATACCTGATACCTCAAGCAAAGATGAGAAGATCGTCTGTCGTTATCCGCAGTATTATGCCGCAACCAAGCTATACGCCAATATTAAGCAACATATGAAGCTGGTTGATGATCAGGGCAGATTGGTTGATGTAGATAAATTGCGAGATGGTAAGGGTGGTACATACTTTGGTGCTACAGGTTGTGGTAAGAGTTTTACCATGCTGTTTCTGGCACGCCTGTTGATGAAAGATGTCGAGCTGGGTAGTCCAACTATTATCTTAATCACTGACCGAACAGATTTAGATGATCAGCTTGCTGGAATTTTTACAAACGCTAAAACCTACGTGGGCGACGAAAGCATCATTAGTGTGGAAAGTCGTGTTGAGCTGCGTGAACAGCTTAAAGGTCGTAAAAGTGGCGGTGTGTTCCTGACAACTATTCACAAGTTTACTGAAGATTTAGCATTACTGACCGAACGTTCTAACGTCATTTGTATCTCGGATGAGGCGCACCGTAGTCAAGTGAACCTAGAACAAAAGATTACCGTTACAGAAGACAGTGTCAAAAAGACCTACGGCTTTGCTAAATATTTGCATGATTCTTTACCCAATGCTACTTACGTGGGCTTCACAGGCACACCAATTGACGCCACCCTGGAAGTGTTTGGTGCAGTGGTCGATAGCTACACCATGGTTGAGTCAGTATTTGATGAAATCACTGTACGGATTGTTTATGAAGGTCGAGCTGCCAAAGTTTTACTAGATGGCCGCCAGCTTGATGAGGTAGAA
The DNA here is from genome assembly GCF_013418175.1 of Acinetobacter sp. YH12200. NCBI lineage: Bacteria > Pseudomonadati > Pseudomonadota > Gammaproteobacteria > Moraxellales > Moraxellaceae > Acinetobacter > Acinetobacter sp. YH12200. The sequence goes on along the minus strand of NZ_VPCO01000004.1, from coordinate 24,945 downwards.
AAATACTACAAAGAAAGTGCAGAAGCTGGTGCAAACGAATACCAGATTGAAAAAAGCAAAAAGACCATGGCGAGTATGTCTACCATATTGGGTGACCCAGACCGTATTAAAGCCATAGCAGAAGACTTTGTTGAGCATTATGAAGCCCGTGTTAGTGAGGGCACGACTCAAAAAGGCAAGGCGATGTTTGTCTGTAGTAGCCGTGAAGCTGCCTATCAGTTGTATAAAGACATCATTGAGCTGCGTCCTGAATGGAATGAGGTAAGAGCATGTGAAGAAGGCTCAACTTTATCTGAAAGCGAGCAGAAAAAGGTCATGCCAATGGAACGAGTCAAAATGGTCATGACTCGGAACAAGGATGATGAAAAAGGCATGTGGGATAGGCTTGGTAATAAAGAATACCGAAAAGAGCTGGATCGTCAGTTTAAAAATGGCAAATCAAACTTCAAAATCGCTATCGTGGTGGATATGTGGTTAACAGGCTTTGATGTACCGTTTCTTGATACCATCTATATTGATAAGCCACTACAAAAGCACAATCTGATTCAAACTATCTCTCGGGTAAACCGAAAATTTGAAGGCAAAGAAAGCGGCTTAGTAGTCGATTATATCGGTATTAAGAAGCAGATGAACCTTGCCCTCTCACATTACACGGGTAGTCAAATTCAGGACTTAGAAGATATTCAAAAGTCTGTCGTTGTTGTGAAAGACCACTTGAGCTTACTCGATAATTTATATTATAAATTCGATTCCAAACTTTATTACAGTGGTACACCACTTGAGCAGCTGCATTGTTTAAATGCTTCAGCTGACTATGCTTTGCGGACCAAGAAATTTGAAAAAACCTTTATGGATTTAACCAAGCGTCTTAAATCTGCTTATGATATTTGTGTAGGTAGCGAAGATTTAACCAAAGCACATAAAGACAAAATTCATTACTACTTAGCCGTACGTACCATCATCTTTAAAATTACTACTGGTGGTGCACCTGACGTTGAACAGATGAATCAAAAAGTACGTGACCTAGTGAAAAATGCTCTGATTAGTGATGGAGTAGAAGAAATATTTAAGCTTGGTGATAGTACGGATGGTGAGATCGATATCTTTGATGAAGATTATCTCGCTAAGCTGGAGGTAATTAAACAGCCAAACACTAAGCTGCAATTGCTTCAGCAATTACTCGCTAAGGCGATTGGTGAACTCAAAAAGACCAATAAGATTAAGGGTATCGATTTCAGTAAAAAAATGAATGCTCTTGTTGAGAAATATAACGAGCGTGATGAGCAAGATGTACTTCAGGCTAAGGTAATCGGAGACTTTTCTGATGAGATTATCAAGCTGTATAACGAGCTTCGTGAAGAGATGGCATCATTCGGCAAGATGGGGATAGATTTCGAAGAAAAAGCCTTTTACGATATCTTGATATCATTAGCTCATAAATATGATTTCACTTATCCAGAAGATAAATTATTGGAGCTTTCTAAAGAAGTGAAAGAGATCATCGATGACAAGGCAAAATACACCGACTGGAACAAGCGAGAAGATATCAAAGCTGAATTACAGTTTGATCTAATGGTGTTGCTAGATGAGTGGGGCTATCCACCTATTGATCGACGTGAAGTCTATAAAGAGATATTTGAGCAGGCTGAAAACTTTAAGAGAAATAGAAATGTTTCACTATCTTAGCTCTGAAATAAGGTGATCAGCTCTCACATTTAATAAAGTGATATGATTTCAGAGTGAAGTTTTTTTAAAGAGTTCTAATTGTCAGAACGTACCTCTAAGCTTTATGCTAAAAATTATTCTGTAAATAAACATAAAAATTTTGCCCTAAACGGTCATACCGAAAGGGCATAGAGGTACGTGCCATCCAGCGCTCCAAAAGCTTTTCATAAACATCTGCTTTTTTCATTGAAGTCGCACTAAAAGTCCAATATTGGATTTTGTATTTATAAATGAGTTGTTCGATACGTCGGCTAACGAGGTTGAAAATTTTTAAAGCGGGGAGTTTTAAATTTACATCTTCATAAATAGGGTCATCCCGAAATAGGGCCATTTCTGGATGTTTCTTAAAATTAATGTTTAATCGAGTACGGGGAGGGCGGTCTAAATAAAAGGAAAAATCGTGATGATTGAATCTAAGGATATAGTGTAAGTCCTCTATATATAGATCCTCTTTAATGATCATTCTGAATCCTTTTTGAAATGAAAGTGTAGAAAAGATTTAAACATCTCTTGGAAGAGTTTTTGACTGGTATCATCTTGAAAAACACCTGAAAAATAATTCAGATCAGTTTCATTCACTAAACGCAAATAAACACTCTTTAGAGGTGAAAAACCTTTGCGTTTACAGTAGGCAAAATATGCACTGGCATCTTCAAATAAGATCCACCACTCTTGTGGGCTGCCGATATTTACGCCGCCAATTTTATGTTGATAGTCGAACATCACATTAAGTAAGTATTGAAAATTTTGCACAGCATTTTGATAATCAAATTTTGGATAATCATGATTGATATCTAAGCAATCAATATGTTTATGAATACTTTGTGCGCTTAATAAAATATCTTTAACTTTTGAATATTGGCGTAGTCGTGCAAGATCTTTTACTGAAATAGTCGCCAATCGAGATAAGTCCATATTGTCACTTAAATCAGCCAGCTTTACCGTGCAAGAAATTGGATTTTTTACAGTACGCTGTACTGCTTGAAAGCGGTTTTCACCGTCTTTTTTAGTAACTGCTAGAACGGCATTAACAATATTGGTACTAAAGCCAAGTGCAAGTAGATCTTCAGCAGAAGTCGGTGTATCTTCCAAAACATCATGTAGTACCGCTACGATTTTTGCATCGGTATCTTGTACTTTATGCATGATCCGTAATGGATGAAGAATATAGTCCTTACCTGCTTTATCTAACTGTCCCTGGTGCTGTTCAGTGGCAAAAATAATTGCTTTTTCTAAAGTGGAAATAACAGTGTCCTCAGTTTGTTTTCTTTATACTTTCTCCTGATATATTAACTAATTAGTAAATTATGATCTATGGTTTTTCACTGCCAAGCGACAATTAAGGTCGCTTGGTTTCGTATGAATTATTTTTGGTTTTTAACTGCTCTAAAATCTGATTGGCTTTGAGTTGGCGTGCCAGCCTACCGAAGTTGGTTTGTGGCTTACTTACGGCCTCAGTTTCGTTAGCAGAACGAATATCTAGAATCTGTTGATGCTGATCTTTAAACAATGGCCAAAACTCAGTCATGAGTAAATCTGTAACCTTTTGCGTTTCGTCATTCACTTTTTTAACTACATTGAGATCTGAAATAGAGAGAGTGGTTTGGTTGTCTGTGAATTCAATAAAACAGTTCGGTTTAATTTGAAAATAATGACAAATTTTTTGAATATCCTGATGGAAAGTTGTATCTAACGTATGCTCGGGTTGTTTAACTAAAAAGAAAAATTTATCCATTTCAGTTTGATCGTCAGTATTACTTTTTGAAAATTGAAGAATAAGCTGCTCGAAGGGGTATTTCATACCAAATAAGGCTGCAGCAATATCAACGATTATCGCTCGATCATTTCTCACAGCATTTTCTGACTGCGTAAATCCTGGAAGAACATACCAAGAACAATTTTTCTCAGCTGTAGGGCGTAAGAGAGATTTATTTAAAAAATCAGAACTAAAAGATGTTTTTGATAATTGCTCAGTATTCATAATTTTTCACATTCCAGATTGAACTCTAAAAGTTCATGAACTATTTCTTATTAGGTTTAAAAAGTTATTTCTCTATTTAAAGCAACCCAAATATTGGATAAGAGCCTACAGTCCCAATATAGCATTTGTTAAACAATCTGCCTTCATCACTTAGCAATCAAAGCCGATTAAGAGAATCAATCAACAATCTATATTTTGAATAAAACGACATATATTGTCGCTTATGCTTTAAAAAAGCATTTTCAGGAAATGGGTTCTTTTTAATTTATGTTAAAATTTATTTAAGATCAGAGATTTGATTTTAAATAACTTTAAAATTAAAAAACCGTTAATTTAACTTTAAGTCAGTTATTTGTTCTATCGATTAAACATCCTATAACGTTGTTGAAAGAACCAAGCAAAAGATATTCCTCGATAAAATTTTAATTAGGGTGATGTATGTTTTATCAGTATTACGAAGAAATTAAAGACTACAATTTTGCAGAAAATGAAATTCTGGTTTTTGGCTGCCATGAGTTAGGGAAGCATCGTTCGGGGTACGCACAGATTGCCTTACACAGTTTTGGAGCTAAAATTGGTCAAGGTGAGGGTAGACAAGGTCAGTCATATGGGATTCCAACAATCGGAAGTGATGGTGAGGTTTTAAGTATTTCAGAAATTCAAAACTATATTGAGAACTTCAAAGTTTATGCAAAGAACCACAAGAACTTAATATTCTATATGACTGAAATAGGCTGTGGATTTGCAAACTACTCATCGTCGCAAATCGCTCCTTTATTTAAAGACTCACCTATAAATATTAAATTTCCAATCAATTTTATTCACTTTGTGGAAGATTTAATACCTTTCTCGATCAATGATATTGAGCAGGTTTGGAAGATGGATGAGACACACATTGAATTACCTTTGGATCATGGCGTTGTTGCCCGGATGAAATTTAATGACCATGAGCAACTAATCAATAAACTGAATATTTGGGAGAAATATTCGAGTGTTAAGCAAAACTCACAATATTTAAAATTAGATGATAGTCAATTTTCTCAACTACATCATTGTGTTGAAAAGTATAAGAAAGAAGAGGCAGCTTTATTTGAAGGTCTTTTCTGATTTAAGTCTATATTCTTTAAAGTATGAAGAATGGACTGCTCCCAGTAACCTAGACATGAGATAACTTCATTTTGAAGCTGCCTCAAATGCTTCGAGCATAGTTTTCCATGCAGACATTCAACGTAAAGTTATAGAAAATAGAATTTCAATCAGATCTACTGTAGAGCATCTAATACTTCTTTATATATGAGGCACGTGTGGTTACGGTAAGTCCTATCAATAAGCTATGAGAAATTAATCTTTTAGAATATCTACGAGGAGGGCAAATGATGAATACAGAACAGTTACTTATACAAATTAAAAATTTACTCCATGAAAATCCGGATTTAACCGAGATCGCTGAAAATTCACTAAGCGGTATTATCGAGAATCTAAAGACAAGAGAAAATAGCCTGGAACTTAAAGCTATTGCAGAACTGGAGGGACGTAATTTTTTTGTCGATAGTTATCAGCGTGGTTATAAGTGGAAACCGCAACAAGTCGAAGCCCTACTGAATGACATTGATGAATTTGAGCCAAAAGACGAGAATGAATTCTATTGCTTACAGCCTGTCGTGGTTAAACGCAAACCTATACAGCATGAAGGCAAAGAAACTGTTTTTTGGGAATTAATTGATGGTCAGCAACGCATGACCACTATTTTCATCATTCTTAGTCATTTATTAAATAAACCCTATTTCACTTTGCGTTATGAAACTCGACAAGAGAGTTCTCAATTCTTAAATGACTTGGTTCAACTCAACTATACTGAACAAGCACCCAAGTTTAGTCATATTGACAACCACTATTTCTATCAAGCTTATAAAACTGTTCATGATTGGTTCGCAACTAAATCACAAGAAAAAAAAGATATATGGCGTGATAAGCTGCTCCACAAAACAAAAGTCATTTGGTACATGGTACGCAGTGATCACAACAAGGACAGCCAACAGCATTCGATTGAAATCTTTACTCGACTCAATCAGGGCAAAATTGCCCTTACGGATGCAGAGCTAATAAAAGCGCTTTTTTTACAGAGTGTAATAAAAGCTTATCATCATCCAGGGATTGCCAAACAAAAACAATTTGAAATGGCTAGCCAATGGGACTTAATTGAACAGACACTGCAGGATGATGAATTTTGGGCATTTTTAAGCCCGCATAAAGGAACCAATAAACATACCCGTATTGAGCTAATTTTTGATTTGCTGGCTGGAGAAAGTAAAGACAAACAGCAATTAAATCATAAGACATTTCTCTATTTTGCGAATCAACTCAAAAATGCATCGAGTTACCAAATAGAAGAGCAGTGGACAAAAGTGCTGCAGGGTTTTCATCGTTTAGCGGAGTGGTTTAAAGAGGATCAACTGTATCATTTGATTGGCTTTATCATTGGGCAGAAAATTAAAACCATTAACGTACTCTGGCAGGAGTCCAAAGATGCGAAACGAGATCAATTTGTTCAAATCTTAAAATCACATATTCAGAGAGATTATCTGGAACGATTATTTAAGGTTGATAAAGATAGTACACGGTTAGATTTTACCAAAGTGGATTATCTTTCACCTAGTCAAAGACCAAAAATCATTGGTTTGCTGATGCTATTTAATATTTATATTAATGAGAAACATAAAACCCGGTTTTCTTTTAGAGCTTATAACAATTGTCAGTGGGATATTGAGCATATTCATGCACAACAAAGCTTGGATCTACCAAGTGATGCACAAAGGGAAATCTGGCTGAATGAGCAAAAAGCCATTCTCGATGCTGTACCGGAGTCTTATAAAGGATTGTTGGATACCAAACTGACTGCTTATCAGCAAGCTTTAGCGGTAGAGCCATCCGATACAGAATCACTTAAAAAAGAATATCTTGACGAGCTGTCCAAAATTGTCGGTGACGTTAAAGAAGCAATTCAAACACTCGACAATTTGTGCCTATTGCCAGCATCAGTGAACCGATCTATCGGAAATCAGATCTTCCTGACTAAACGGCAACGTATTGTGGATTTCGAAAATAAAGGCAAGTTTGAGAAAGAACATCAGGGAAAATTTATTCCTTTAGCTACGCAACAGGTCTTTTCAAAATATTTTAGTGATGATGTCAGCCAAATGTACCAATGGGATGAGATCGACCGCAGCAATTATAAAGCCCAATGGTTGGAATGTTTTAAAGGATATGGTTTAGATTTTGGGGGCAAAGCATGAGCAGTCAATATACATTCTGGCGTTTAGTAGAAGAATTTAAAATTATCGTACCGATCATTCAGCGAGATTATGCGCAAGGCCGCAAGGATGATCTTAAGATTGAACAAATCAGAAAAACTTTTATCCAGCATTTATTGGAAAAGATAAATCAAAATAGTCATAAATCTGATTTGGACTTCGTTTACGGTTCTGTTGTCGATGAGCAGTTAAAACTTCTAGACGGTCAGCAGCGATTAACAACCTTGTTTTTGCTGCATTGGTATTTAGCCTGGAAATCTGATGTGATTCTGGATAAAACAATACAAGAAAAACTACTGCGATTTAGCTATGAGACTCGTACAAGTTCAAGAGACTTTATAAAAAGTTTGATTGAACAGGCACCCAATTTAAAGTGTATTTGGGATCATGACCACACGAAGAAACTGTCGGAACGGATTGAGAATGAAGCGTGGTATTTTTCGATTTGGAAAAAAGACCCGACTGTACAATCTATATTGGAAATGCTGGACGAAATAGATTTGCAATTCCGCGCTAAAGAGCAGGATTCGCAACCCTATAATGCAGCACAAATGTGGGACAACTTGGTCACACATCAAGTACTGACATTTTACTTTTTGCGTATGGATGACTTTGCATTAACAGATGAGCTCTATATTAAAATGAATGCTCGTGGTGTGCAATTAACAGAGTTTGAAAACTTTAAAGCTTGGCTACAAGGCTATACCGAAGATGAAATTGATGCCCAGGTCAGAAAAGATTTTTTCTCTAAACTGGATCGGGAATGGACTGATTTTTTATGGAATTTGAAATGCAAATTTGGTGATTCTAAGGAAAAGAATGAAGCATTTGATTTCGATTTCATGTTTATGCAAGTTTTTAAATCAGTATTGCTGTGTCATTTTTACAGAAATGAAGACATTGACCATAAGAATAAACAGCAGCCTGAACAATCATCAGATCCTACACCTGAAGCTGATGAAAAATCATTGTTAAGTCGATTAAGAAAGAACTTATTTGTATCAAGTGAAGAATATAAAAGAATCTTAAAAGGTTCTGATGGAAGTCTAAAAGAAATCCTAAAGAATATTTCACGATTATTTAATTTGCTAATTCATCATAACGAAGAATTAGAGATTGAAACGATACTCAGGCAAGTGTTCAAGTCTGGTACAAGTTCATATTTAGATCAGGCCCACTTTGCTATTCTATACTTTTATGTTCATCACATTGATCAACCCGAACAATTTAGTGACTGGTTTAACATCAGTACAAGACTCGTAAATAATGCGAAGGGTTACTACAATGCTGAAAGCAATTTGGTCAAAGTAATTCATGTTTTAAATAGTTTAGCGGCATATATTGGTAAGGAGGAAGTGCTGGAAAAACTAGCTGTTTTACAAAAAGATTCGCAAGAATTTAAAACATTTGAAATAGCTTTTGAGGACCATCATCTTCTGCATGAAATAGAAAAAGCACAATTAATTTTGCAAGATGGACAATGGAAGTCATTATTTAAGCCTTACGAGCAACATGATTACTTCTATGGACAAATTAATTTCCTAATTGAGCTCAGTAAGAATGAAGACAGAAAAAAAGTCTGTCCAGAAACATTTAAAAACTATGCGGATAAAGCGTTTAAGCTATTTTCTAAAGAGTTTTTAGATGATGATCAATACCGCCTGCACCGAAGTTTATTGAGTTTTGACAATTATCTGGTCAAAGATGGAGCAAACAGAACTTTCTGTCGAGAAGTGTATAGAACAGTACGTCATAGGAATGAAAATTGGCGTAAAGTCTTTGAGAATTTAAATACTTTCGATAATATCAATGCACTACAGACACTTCAGCGATTACTGGATGAGCTTCCAGCAGATTTTAATGCTAACAGTTTAGATGGCATCATCGAAACCTACGGATCTCAAGTTAATGACTGGCGAATTTATTTTATCAAGCATCCTGAAGCGATTCGCTACTGTCAAAAATATCAAATCCGTTTTATCAGCCATGATGAAATTTATTTACTGAGTTCTAGACAGATGAATGGTGCACATGCCGAGCTCAGAACTTATGTCTTGTATTTAGAGCTGCTAAAGCAACAAGGTATAGATAATAAAATAAATGATGCGAATGCGAATGCGATTCTCGATTATGAATATGTTGCAAACAGTATCGATAAACCAGCTGTTTTAGTCAAAAATTGGAACAATGGAACATTAAAAATTAAATTTTCCCAAGGTCAATTTTTAGCTGAGTTTTATGGCCTGGATCAGCATGGCAATGAACAGTTGCTGGAACTGAACCAAGATATTGATCCATTCAGTCTTTTCAAGAACGTTCAAAATGTGATCTTGAGTTTGGTTAAAGTAACAAATGCTGTAGAAGGAGCAGCATAATAGTCAGTCAAATCTATTATCACTTTTTTAATCAAACAGCATATTTTGGCTTTTTTGTGAAATAGTATCGATATGCTAACTTAATAGTAGTCTTTGATAACTCCTTTTTTTACTTAATTTTTTTGATGAACTAGCCACTTTTAAATTAGCAATCTTGCATTCAAGTTTTAACGATAAATAACTATGCACATCAATCTGCTTAAATTCACATGCGACAGTTAATGTCGCATGTGTCTTGTCGATAAAACAGATGATACTTATACTGACCATTAAAATAACTAAAGGAGTTTTTGATGGCATCAATAAAAGTAATTGAAAAAATTATCAAACCTAAAGAAAACTTAAAACGTGCAACGCTTCCTGCATTTATTTGCAATGGCAGCTATTTTTTAACTGATTTAACTATCTATGAAGATGGTGATATTGACTGTTGGGGTATCGTCAGTTTTGAAGAATTTCTACAGAAAGTAGAACAGGGATGGGTCACTGTTGAATTACCAGAATCAGATAATCTAGAGATTTCGATTCATGACCTTGGTGAGGTATCTCCAGGATATACTTATCAAAATTATAAAAGTAATGCAGACTTAATTGCCGAAGTTCAAGATATCTTAAATGAACTCAATGGTTTGCCTGATAGTTCTAAATTGTGCAGAGCAGCGTGGGAAAATTACCAGCTGGAACCTACTGAAGAAAAATGCTTAGCATTGCGTCAAGCCTATGAGGCTATTCCAAGACACAAAAGACGTTATGTCCTTAATGACCAAGACCGTAAAGATTATCCAATTAGAAGGGTCATCTATCCAGATGATGACTACTCGTTCGGAGAGCTAATTTTTGCGTCAGAGTACAGTGAAGCAATACAGCAAAGTGTTGCAGAGTTAAACGATCAAGTGATCAATTCAATGAGTCAGGAGAATGATATGGCGAATACATTACAACAAAGTATTAATGAAGTTGTTTCTATAAAAAAGCAGTATGAAGATGAGATTAAAGATTTTATTAATCAGAAATTAAATGAATTTCAGCAACGTGTGAATTTGCCAATTAACTACCTAGAATCAGATATAGATACAGAACAAGAAGATGAAAAATATTCAACTACTGTTTCCGATTTTAAAATCCAAATCCTTTTAGAACTCTAATTAAATCCGAAGTAAAAACTTGAGTACGCTTGAGAATAAAGTACAGGGATGTTTACTCGGTTTAGCGTGTGGAGATGCGGTGGGAACATCTGTAGAGTTTTTGCCAAGAAGTCGATTTAAACCGCTCACTGATATGGTGGGTGGTGGTAAATTTCAGCTTAAAGCAGGTATGTGGACAGATGACACCTCAATGGCATTGTGTCTGGCAGAGAGTTTGCTGATATGCAAAGGATTTGATGCTGATGACCAGATGCGGCGTTATCTTCGTTGGATCGATGAGGGCTACTATTCAAGTAAAGACCATGCATTTGGTCTTGGTAAAACGGTGATCAATGCTTTATTCCGTTATCGAAAAACCGGGAATCCTTATAGTGGCCGTGCCGAATCACGTTATTCCGGCAATGGTTCATTAATGCGTCTGGCACCCATAGCAATTTATTACCGAAACAATCCATTACAAGCATGGAAGTATGCAAGCTTAAGTTCGAAGACAACCCATGCCTCACCTGAATGTATACAAGCATGCCAATATTTTTGTTATGTGCTTCTGAATGCTTTAGTCGGAAAAGACAAACGACTGCTTTTCGATATTCAGGATGTTTCCGAATTATCTTGCTTAACGTCGATTGTAAGTTGTGATTTTTTCAACAAATCTATAGGTGAAATTAAAGGCAGTGGATTTGTTCTAGAAAGCCTAGAAGCTGCTCTATGGGCATTTTGGCACACTGATAATTTCAAAGACGCAGTATTGGCAGCTGCAAACCTAGGTGATGATGCTGATACAACAGCCGCAATATGTGGTCAATTGGCCGGTGCATATTATGGTGTAGAGCATATACCCGTTGAATGGCTTGCAAAATTATATCGTAAGGATGATATTGAGCAGATGGCTAGATATTTAACCAATAAAATTCCCTGAACCCTAGTTGATGTAGGAAAGTATTAAAGTGACCGATCAAGACACCGCTCAAGCTAGCGGTCAAGTTAAACGTCTCATCCAGAATATGGAGCAGACGGAATATAGCTTAACTGAGCTGATGGCTTTATTGGATTTATCCAGCAACGTTTCAAAAAAATTATCTTAACCCAGCTTTAGACGCAGGTGTGATTGAACATACCCTTTCTGATAAGCCTAAGAGCTCTAAGCAAAGGTGGGCACTAGTTCCCTAAATTGAAAATTTAGATTGGATCATAATAGGGTCTATAAATATAAAAAATTTAGAATGAACTGTTATAAATCAAAATATTATATTCTTGGTTCAACTGCCACCATCTCTGTAATAGGTATATATGTAAAATACCCTTAGCTGATAATAACAACAGTGAACGCTTTTATCAGTTAATGGCTCAGGTCATACCAGATTGGGAAAAAATCAAGAAGCAATTGGATGGTAGGGCGAATCGGTTTTTTGGTATAAAAGTAGAGTTTTAAATATTTTTTATTTCCTTTAAGATCATTAAATTAAAAAATTCATTTTACTAAATGGTCTTTATAAATAGGTAGATTTGTGCAGAAAACTGAGGAGTCAATACTCCATAATTTAAAAATTAATGATTGGTTGGAAAGTCTTCAGAATTACTACCTTAGAACAGATGGGCCATATGGGACTACAAAACTGACTTCATTGGATGTCACTCCCGCTGGTCTTGCTGCGGCAGTTGGTGTTGAGAATTTTTCAGATGAGACAGTGCTTCAAGCCTTCATGTCATTATTTACCAGAAATTCTGTACAAATAGTATTGGGGCAAAAAAATCATGAATATAGTGGCCTTTATGCATATAACAATTTTCATTACCTTGTTCTTTCTTGTGTGGTTGCTGCTACTACGACCAACGCAGGTGATAGTAAACAATATAGGGAACGCTTAGGTACATTGCTAGATGATGGTAAAGGAGCAGAGCAAAAAGTCGATGGTGTAAATAACCTATGGAAAGCTTTAGCTATTTGGATTAATAAAAAAGATGATTTATATCGAGAAATAGTTCTTCCTGAACCAGGTAGCTGGACTTTAATTGGCTATGCAGCAAAATTAGCATATCCTTCTAGAAAGGATCGAGCTGATCTAAAAAAAATTCTCAAAGAATTACCCGATAAGGCATTGGATAATCAAAATATTTTATTGAATTATTTAAAGAGTTGGTCTTATTGTCTTCCTGAGCGCATGAGCGAAGACTTAGCTGATTTATTACGATGTTATCGTAATAATCAATCTTTAGAAACACATCATTTTTGGCACTTAATTGAAACTATTCTCGTTGAAATTTCTAGAGAATCACCTAGACACTTCACATTGTTGTGGTCTATTTCAGTGAGTTTTAGCGGGTGGGATGGTGATGAACTAGATGAAGTATTTATATCAAAAGGTAACAGACGATCAGATTTAGAAAACTCTTTTTGGCATGGGACTTTTAGCCAATTACTGAAAGAGTATGGAATACCTCCTCAAATTAAAAAGCTTTTAGATTCAGGCTGTCTTATTTTGTGTGAAAGTTATGGAGGTTTATGGACACAAGATGATAGAAGGCCTCAAAAAAATCAAAGCACTATTATTTTAAGTTCTTCTGAAAAAATCGTAAGAGAATTCAAAAAGCCATTAAAGCTAGGTCATAGATGGTATTGTTCAGAACGAATGTCATTTAATTCAGCATTACGTATTACTGCTGGAAAGGGTGTTTCTGAGTCGAATCATAAAAATACTGATTTAAGAATCGAAGGTGGTATTCCTATTGGGAGAGGGAAGTGGCTTTCTCGACCTGGATATCTCCCTAATATACATCTTGAGTCAGATACAGAGCTAACGACATCACCACAGCTTAAACTCGAAATGATGGGGAATATAGCTAAAATAATAGAGCCTATAACAGAGGGTGAATGGCGAATAGGGCAAAAACAAAAAAATAACCAGGTGGCTTTTAAATTAGTTCGGTTCTTAAAAAGTGCACCATTGATCATGAAATGGTCTGAGAGATCAGACCGATATGAAGCTGCGGTAGAACTTTCCTACGAGGATGGAATTCCATTAAACAATAGTGAAATAGCTTTATCTTCATCAGCTAATTTTCCTAACCGTTTATGTGATGCTCTTGAAGCTATTTATGCACGTGCAGGTGCACCACGATCAGAAACTGAAATTATAAAGATTCTAAAAACAGTACTACCAGATGCCCCAAAGTTGAAATACTTGGTGTGGGATGTGATACGGTCCTTAGAAGAAGCAGGCTGGTTAGAACAAGATATTAAACGAAGTTGGCGAGGTCGAGTTTGGCGTGTATTACCTCCACGTCTAGTAGCTACAGGTGAAAATATAGCTTTAGTGGAAGGCGCTATTGCGACAGCTGAATTTGATTTATTAAAGGTCGAAGCAGAAAAAATAGGCATTAATGTTTATGTTAATGCAACGTCACCATTTGCTGCACCTGCTGTTAGTTTGATTGGTACTGAATTACAAGCACTTGCTGAAAAACTCGGTTGGTCATTTGTAATAGCCAGAATGCCAGTAATGGAAACAGCACCTATTTGTTGGCCGCTAGAAAATAGAACGGATATGGGACGTAAACTAGCTGGAGTATGGAAAGCTGATCCTGGTTTATTTGCATCTGAACCTCAACAACAACTAAATGGGCCGATTCTTTCCAGATTAGTACGAGAAGATGACCGAGATGTTTTTCTAATCAAAGATAAAAGTACTACTTTTATTTCAACTCAACGGACTGTGGCATTACTTGAATATGCCAGAAGAACCAATACTCCTCTTTTTGTTTATCGTAATGGATTTTTAGAGCGTCAAGGAGTTGGAGGACATCTTCCTTTACCAATTGCACAATGGTTACGGCGTTCCACCAGAATTCAATCTGGCCCTCATCTTACTTCTGATCAATCTTATTCCTATCACTATGGTGTTAATGAGCAACAGCTTGCAGTTTTAAAGGAAGCCTTTGGTTGCGCGATTCAAGGGTGCGAAAAAATCACATCAAATAATCAAGTCATGAGAATGGCAAAACAACGTCATCGTGGTATGAGATTAAGCCATTTTATATACGGGAATTAATTAACTATGTCAGAAACATTTTATTTGGGGCACACAGATTACAAACCTAAACCTTATACCCGGATCAACTGTATTGCTAAGGCTATAAATGGTGCATGGAAGAAACAAAGCTTAATCGATGAATTACCTGCTGTAGGTAAAGTATTTGCTCCATCACTTGCATGGGTTGAAGAGAACCAACTGATTGCAATTACAATTCAAGCAAATCCAAAGCAGGTTGATGATGGTCAAGATCATTATATTGTTAAAGATGCTTTTAGTCCAAACATAGTCCTTGATTATAGATCAAGGAGTATGGAGCAAATTCGTTACACATTAATTGAATCAGGGCTAACTAATATCTCTCCTCATACTGATGAAATTATTGTTGCCTTATCTGATACAGAATGCTTAGTAGTAAAGGTTAAGCCACATCCTAGCCATGGTCGTTACGTTACGTCTCCTGGAACAATAGATATTTATTCATTTAATAAAGCTATTTTTGAAGGTGATACTTTTAATGGGCAATTCCTAGAAATTCCTGAAGATACGGTTGGTGATTTTGTTCGTGAGATAACTTGGAAATTAGATCAAGAATTACTAGGTGATGTTTTAAAAAAAATAAAACAATTTGATGAAATTGACTTATCTAAACGTGATAGAGAAAAAATAATATTTATCCTTCACCGTGCTCTAGAGATAATAGACGAAAATGAAGATTGGGATTCTATAAATGAATGGATTGTAGATTACAGTCAGCGAGTCACACTTTCATTAGAAACACCTGAGCTGATAGCTAATACTCTTTTAGGGATGAGTTCAGTACGTGAAGAGTTGGAGAGATTAAAATTACAAGATCGTGAAAAATATCTTAATGAAGAGAAACCTGTCATCAGACAGAAAATTGAGAGTGAACTAAAGGACTTAAATGATCAGCGTGAGACACTTAATGTTGAAATCAAGAAAAATGAAGAAAATCTAACGGATTTAAAAGCAATTGTTAACGATTTTCAGGATCGTATTTCCAATCTAAATAGCCAATTAGTTTATGAAATTAAACAACTTAATCAAACTCTAGGTGATATTCAGGATTTGGACTCCCAAGAGTCTTCAGAACTTTTAAAACGGTTTAAAAAAGCACTTCAAGACTCAGGTAAATTAATTTCACCTGTCGACTCGAGTATACCCCCTTGGTCTCGAGGTATTGAAGCTAAAAATATATCATTGATTGATAATCTTGAATTTCGTACGAAACTTGAGAATCAAGCTAGAAAAACAGGTATTCCAACTGAAGAGATGAAGTTCTTAGATGCATCTCTGCGCTCTGGTGTTTTAACGATATTACCGCAGCAATCAGCAGAAATTATGATACCTAAATATGCCCAAGTAATAGCAGGGGGCGTATTTTTCAGAGAACCACTTGGTCCAAACATTCTTAATCTTGATGACTTGTGGGTTCAGCCATCTCGAGGTATGAGTACAGGTTTTTCGAGAGCTTGGTCTACAGCACTTCAAAATCCAGAACAATATCACCTTATCTGGCTAGATGGTATTCAGCGCACAGCCGTGGATTTATGGTTACCTAGCTTGGTAGGTATTTTATATGGCTCTAATAGACCTAAAAATCTTTTAATTGTTGCAACTATTGCGGACAACTTTTTAGATGTTGATCGTTTATGGCGAGATCTACCTAACTTTAGTATGCCTATCGCTTCTGAGATTGAGAGCATTCGTTCTAAAAATTTAGTACAACAAATGTCTAAAAATGATGAACAATTAACGCGATTACATAGACAAGAATCAGAATCTTGCATAGATCTAGATGAATACAGATATGAAATGGAAGAACGGAAGCTTGCCCCACATGCTTTGGAAACAGAAATCAGGTTATATCTTGCTGAGAGTTTAATTGTTGATGAAAAAACTTCAATAAGTGATAGGTTGAAAAAATATTCGACCTTACGTGAAAGTGGTCAAAAATGGCTTAGAGGCTTATTAGAGAAATAATTACAAGGATAACAATAGTATGTTAGATCCAATCGGTGCATATAACGATATTTTAGATCTATATCTTTCTTACTTGGATACTGTATATCGGTTGCGTCGTGACGATCTAAGTAAAGAACGGCAGAACTTATTACGACAGCCGGGAAACTTAATGCCCGAGCCTTTTATTGAGCCAATTTTACGTTACCAACCAGCCAAAATCAGATTAGAAGAGTGCCTTGAAGATCAAGAGGACAACCCTCTTAGCAAATTCAAACGTGCAGAGCGACGAGCCATTATTGAAATGATATTTTCTGGTTTGTTCCCAGGGAAACCTGCTGATGGTGAGCTGTCACGAAAAGGGCTTTTTGTTCCATATTCTCACCAAATTGAAATGCTTCAGCATGGTATTACTTCAGGAAAACCAGGGATTGTTACTTCAGGAACTGGCTCAGGTAAAACTGAATCTTTCTTACTTCCAATTTTGGCAGAGATTACAGCAGAAGCGACACGATGGTCTGCTCCATCTGCCGATTATTTGAAATCACAGTGGTGGCGTGAAGATGGTGGCTTTACTTTACATCGTAAAGGAGAAGCATCTGATCGGCCTAAAGCAGTACGTGCACTTCTACTTTACCCAATGAACGCACTCGTCGAAGACCAAATGGTACGTTTACGTAAGATGTTGGATTCACCTGAAGCGCTCAATATACTTGATCAGCGTGCTAATGGAAATCGAATTTTCTTTGGTCGCTATACTAGTGCAAGTCCAGTTCCAGGTTATCTGGTTCATCCACGGCGTTCGGATCAGCAAGAAAAAACTCGAGCAAAAAGTCGTCTAGACAGAACTAAAGTGGCACTGCGTACTATTGCAGAAGACCAAGAAAAAGCTCGCATTTATGATCAGCAGAATCAGCATTCAGATCCGACTCGTTATCTATTTCCATCACCTGATGGTGCTGAGTTAATCACTCGCTGGGATATGCAGGAAACGCCTCCTGATCTTCTTATTACAAACATTTCTATGTTGAATGCGATGTTGTCCCGTGAAGTAGATGCTAGAATTTTTGATCAAACGAGAGAATGGCTCGAAACTGATCCTGATGCTTATTTCTTCCTTGTATTGGATGAGCTTCATTTAATACGGGGTTCCACAGGAACAGAAATGGCAGCTCTGATCCGAACTCTGATCAATAAACTTGGTCTAGATCGTTCTGAATATCGTCATAAACTTCGTATTTTGGCATCAAGTGCTTCATTACCGCTCGAGGGTCCAGAACGTTTACATAGTTTGAATTATCTGTATGACTTTTTTGGTCCTTTTGGCACATATGGTAACACTGAGAGTAAAGGGGCAAAGCAACCGGAAGATTGGGCTTCAGGTGTAGTATGCGGGCAAGCGAAGGTACCACAGCCTGCTACCAATGATTATGTTGATCCAAATCCATTTGTAACTTTGGTTGACTATCTTGTACCTGATGGGCGTTATCTCGGATGCTTAGATTATCAATTAGGTCAAAATAGTGAATTGGATATTCGGTTATCTTTTTGCGCTACAGCCTTAGGTCTAGTTCATGATTTTAAACTGAGTGATCTAGTCGATGAAGCTTCAGCAAGGCTTACTTTTGGTTGTACTACCGATGATGGAAGTATTAAAGCAAGATCAGTATCGACAATAGCGAAAAAAGTTTTCGGTGATCCTTCAGCAGCAAATGCTGTAAGAGGTTTGACAATTATTCGTGGTTTAGGTGATGGTGTTGGCTCGGATGCGATTGCCTTTAGAGAACACTTGTTTTTGAGAAGTCTTGAAGGTTTATTTGCTAGTCCTTTGATACAAGAAGGAAAACTTATTTATGAAGGAGTATCTGTCGAAAGTGGTACAAGTCATGTGCAGACTTCTAATGGTACACAAAGGATATTTGAGCTCTTCTTGTGCGAAGGGTGTCATTCGGAGTTTATTGGTGGTCTGCGTGGCCGAAGTTTCCAGAACAGTCCCAATCCCGCTCTAGAAATTCTTCCCCAAACCCAGGATTTGGAGCGCCTTCCAGAATTTGGTACTGGAGCAGGAATTGAAGATTTAAGTCATGAGGAGTTTGTTCTTTTTTGGCCATCTGCTCAAGAACCAAGGCAGGGAGACAATGATAAAGAAAGTTGGAATCCTATGTGGCTTGACCCACATAATGGGCAATTACGACCAGGGAGTTCAAAAGGGAGTACTCATGAGTTAATTCCTGGACGAGTATTTTCACTTATAAACAGTTCTGAAAAGGAGAAAAGACACACGCGTACAGCAGCTCCTAATTGTTGCCCAGCGTGTGGTGCGGATTATTCTCATCGTAGTGAACAATATCGACGATCTCCAATTCGTAGCTTCCGTACCGGATTTGCAAAAACATCCCAGTTGTTAGCTACAGAGGTTCTTGAACTTCTCAAGCGTGCGGGTAATGCTCCTAAAGCTGTTTCATTCTCTGACAGTCGACAGGATGCAGCTAAAACAGCTATAGATATAGAGCGCCATCATCATAACGATACTCGTCGTAGAATTTTAGTTGATGCTTTAAAAAATAATCAGCCAACTGAGGATTTAGAAACGTTAATAAAACGTCAGCAAGAAGCTGAAAGAAATGGAGAGTATGAACTTTCTGATGAACTCGATGATCACATAAAAAAAATTAGAAGAAAAAAAGTTGGTTCAGATCGAATCGCATTAGAAACTATTTTGGAATCTGATGAGAAAGGGGTCAAGAGAGGTTTTAAAGCTGAGCGTCTTCTTGCAGGTATGATTGATATTGGTGTTCATCCTACAGATGAGACAGGGGTTAAACGTATTCTAGATTATGAATGGCCAGATCTGTTCAAAGTTCGACAAGATGTTATCTATTGGAATGATGATATTGATAGTTTAAAGATCACTGATGCAAAAAAAGAAGTAGCAGAAGCTCAAAGGTCATTAGTTGAAGATGTATTATTTGCCCGTAATTACTTTGCTTTAGAGGAAACAGGTATTGGTTATCCTTGTTTTACGCCAAGTAAATCAAGCAATACGGATACACTTGATGCCATTTTACGCGTACTTGCTGATAATTATAGAGTACTGGCAAATAAGTGGGTTAGAGAAGGTAACATTAAAGAGTGGATGGATGGGCATGCTGTAAGCAGTCGTAGAGTTAAAAGTTTTATGAAAGCATCTGGTATTGATGCGAATGCTATGACCAAAATTTTGCAAGAGCTTGCTGAATTAAAACATCAAGGAGGAATAATCCGCATTGAGCGGCTCTATATTCAGCTAGTTAAGCCAGATGCCCCAGCTTATGAATGTGTCACTTGTGGTCGGGCTCACTTGCATCGTGGTACAGGCATTTGTACGCGCTGTCATACACCCTTGCCGCAGATGTCTAATACTACCGCAGCAGACCTGCGACAACGTAATTATATTTCTAAACGTCTTGATAAAGCACTTGCTGAAGAACAACCAACTTTTAGATTACGTTGTGAAGAATTAACAGGGCAAACTGGCTCACCTGCTGAACGTCTTCGTAGGTTTAGGGGAATTCTGATTGATTCAGAAAATAATAGCCTGAAAAGAAAAGCAGAAGAAATTGATGTACTTTCTGTAACGACAACTATGGAAGTGGGGATTGATATCGGAGCTTTACAAGCTGTGTATCAAGCAAACATGCCTCCACAACGATTCAACTACCAACAGCGAGTAGGACGTGCGGGTCGACGTAAACAGGCATTTTCATTAGCTATGACACTTTGCCGTGGTCGTAGTCACGATATGCATTATTTCCGGCATCCAGAGGCAATCACTGGTGATGCCCCACCACCACCATTCCTCACGGTAGACCACATAGATATTAGTTTACGTTTGTTGCGTAAGGCATGGTTAACAGCAGCTTTCAATCAGTTAAGAGAGGAAGATGGCAGCAACTATCCAGGTGATCATACTGCATCTGATATTCATGGTGAGTTTATTCCTACCAAGGAATTCTATAGTGAGTCCGGCAATTGGTTGAAAAGACTCGAATCTACATTAATCAAAACACACGATGTCCCTGAAAAACTTGCATTAACATTAGGTGAGGGTATTGTTGGGCGTGGTGAATTACTTTTAGAGAAGTTGCAAACAGATCAACTCATCAGAGAAATAAGCATATTGACTCATGAGGGCAAAAGTAGAGAAATAGGGTTGGCACAATTTTTGGCCGAAAGTGGGCTTTTACCTATGTTTGGTATGCCTACCAGGGTTAGACCGATGTATCTTGGTGTGAAACCAATTGGACAAAAAGATGCAGAGTGGGATTTGGTTGATCGAGAAATAGATATGGCTATTTACGAATTTGCACCAGGTCAGAGTCTTGTTCGAGATAAACGCATACATGAGAGCATAGGCTTTACTGATCAACTTGGATTTATTCAGCCAACAAAGGGAGGAACCAAAATCATTCCTGAACCTAGGGAACAATGGTGGACTGATAAGGTTGAAATTGCTGATTGTCCATCTTGTGGTGCAATAAAAGTTTCTTCGCAAAAAAATAGTAGTTTAAATTGCGAGGATTGTAAAAATTTAATACCGAAGGATCACTTCGATACTTACTATTCTCCAGCAGCATTCAGAACAGATTTTCAGCCTAAAGTCTCTGATGGAACCGAGCCACCAAGACCATTAATACGTCGTGAAACTGGCTCAATTATTGAACCGATGAAAATGGTGAATGTTAAGGGCACAAATTTTTCTTTAGCTAGTGGGAGTGAAGCGTATGTCATACGACGTAATCGTGGATCAATGAACTTGGCTGGCCAACATGAGAGTTACGAAATTGTCACTCGAACACAAAGCAGAATATATTGCCAAGATCGCAAAAACATAAGAATTGATAGTCTACCTAATCAAGCTATCCTAAATGAAAAAGCGCGTAATCGGGAGCGTTGGATTGAACAGCCTGATGGACCAGCGGTACAGAAAGTTAAGTTGTTTTCACGGAAACGTACAGATGCTATTAGTCTGGGTATGCTGAATATTGCCAATGGTTTATCTATGGATCGTATTGGTCCTAGACAGAGATCTGGAACTAACTTACGTGCTGCAGCGATTAGTGCTACCCATCTACTGGTGCAAAGAGCAGCGTTTGCTCTAGACATTGCGCCTGAGGAATTTGAGCCATTAGAACCACGACTAAGAGATGGGAAACCTATTCTACAAATTGCTGATATGTTGGTGAATGGTGCTGGTTTCTGCCGTAGATTGACTGAAACAGGAAATAATGAACCACTTATTGTAGAATTAATATACTCAATGCTTAATGATGTAGAAGACCCTATTGTGGCGTCTTTCTTTGATGAAAAGCATAGAAAAGAATGTGGTCGCTCTTGTTATCGCTGTATTCAACGTTATGGAAACAGAGGCTACCATGGACTTTTGGATTGGCGATTAGGTCTCAGTTTTCTAAGATGTTTATTTGATTCTGAGCACAGGGTTGGATTGGATGGAAGTTTTGAGCGATATCCCGAATTGAAAGATTGGCCTGAACTTGCGAGACAGGCCGCACAAGATATCCAGCGTTTAGATCCGAATAAACGAACAGTTGTTTACTATGGTTCATTACAACTTCCGGTAGTTTTACATAATGCTGATTCAGTAAACCCTGAAGCCTTCATTATTGTGCATCCTTTCTGGGATATAGTGGATAATATGGCTTCTGAGATACAAGAAACTAGGTCGCTGATAGATCAAAAATTCTCTATTAGATTTATTGATACGTTTGAAACAAGTCGTAGATTGATGGGGGCTCTTGAATATGTTCGAAGCATAGCAAGTTCTAAAACTTAAATGGGATTGTGAAATAATGAGCATAATTAAGCTAATTCAATATATAAAGTAGAAAATTACCTAGGATGGAAAAAATGAAAGCACAAAATTTATTGGATATGGCTGATCGTGAAGGGAGTATTCAGGTCGATGACTATGAAATATGGATTTATACACAATCAGCTATAGTCGAAGATAATGGTTCAGAGTTTGCCGAACCAAATTCACATGAAGAAAAGGGTGATATTAACTTACTTACAGCACCTTATTGGTGGGTATCAGTAGGTATAGGGAGTTGTACTTATCCAATTAATAGTGCCGACGATCTGCAGAAATATTTGGATCGACTATCAAAATAATATTTAGGATCAACTAAATAGATTGTACTAGTCAAACCTGATCTGGCAGTTACCCATTTTTAGAGTTTCTGTCAGGTTAAATTTGAGTTAGGATCAGTATAGGAGAGTGCTGACAGTCCAAGGATCAATTATTATTACCCCTTTATTTATAATTTAAATTGTCGAATTCATTAATTAGCATAAAATTATGAAAAGTAAAACTATTATTAGAATATAATTTGAAAATATTGATAAATTGTGATGTTTAAGATGAATTGGCAAGAAATTAGTCAAATTAGAAAGAATGGTGATTACCTGCGAGCTAGAGATTTAGCAAGAGTAGAATTACAGAATTTCCCAAATTCTCTTCAACTAAAAAGCCAAATTGAGTGGACATATTATTCTGAAATAAAAGAAATCACTACCAAACTAAAACAAACAGATCCAGTTGATCAAAGACTTGTTCAGCAATTAATAAAAACTTATGAGGATTATATTAAAGGAGAAACGCGTCGACCAGAAATGGCATTTTCAATGATTTTGCAATTGATCAGTCCATATGCAATACATTTTCCTGATTTTTATAATTATGTACACTGGTTTGGCAAAGCTGCTTTGAGGGCGGAAGATTGGGAAGTTACTACTTATATAGATAAGCAGGGTAAAGAGCGTCGCAACCTCCCTGTAGCTTATGAAGTCTCTAGAGGTCTATGTAAATGGGCGAAAACTGCTCAAGATTTAAAGAAAGAACAAGCAGATTTTTGCTTGGAGTGGGCTAATCAGGCACGATCTAAGTTATCAGATGAGGATGCTATTTGGTTAGATTGGGATGCTGTCGCTGTCTTAAGACGTATGGGAAATTATGAAAATGCAAGTCAAGTTCTATCCTCTGTCTTAAAGTTAAAAAAATCTGAATTTTGGGTTTGGGCCGAGGCTGCAAGAATTTATCAGTTCGATCAAAAAGATTTAGCTTTGGCATGTTTTTGTAAAGCCATGCTTTGTAAAACTGAAGAAAAATTTTTAGTTACTGCTCATCTTGATTTTGCCAAACTTTTGATTAGCTTAGAGATGTTTGATGAAGCAAGTTTTGAAATTAATCAATCAATTAAAATTAGAAATGAGAATCAATGGAAATTACCGGAAGAGTTAAATCATTTAATACAAAGCAATTGGTTTGATCCTAACAAGAATGATTTAAAAGCAGCTAAAGAATTTTATGAAGAGCATGCATCAGATGCCTTATCTTTATGTTTTGATGAAATTAGGAAGGTTTCAGCAACATATCTTGGGCAGTTAAAAATAAAAAGAGAAGGCAAAAAGCCTAAAGAGTTTGCTAAATTTTCTATTAAAAATGGTAATAAATTTGAGTCATTACTTGCTAATGGTTTTAATCATCTCAAAATGAAGAAAGGAGCTCCAGTATTGATTACTTTAGGTATTCAAGAAGACTCTAATCAAAATTTAGTTGTAAACGTTGTGGAGCAGATGGAGGGAGAAGAGTGGGGGTGTACTAACCAACAATTTGGCGTTATTAGTTATATTAGTGATGATTATGAAAATATAAAAGTTTTTCTCAATAAAGATCAAGAATTAAAGCTAGATCAAAACATATTACGGGGCTTAAAAGACAAAATATCGATAGGTTCTAAATTGAAATGCTTTTCAACAATCAATGCTAAAACACAGCGGGTTGAAATTTCACATGTGGAATTAGCTAATAGTGCAAAAATTTCTGATATGAAAGAAGAAAAAGGTGAGCTACGTAAAAATCCAAAAGGGTTCGGATTTGTTAACGACATCTTTATATCACCAAACTTAATCAAGAATACTGAGGATAAAACACTAATCAATGTACAGGCTATCTTCAGTAAGCAAAGAGATAAAGATACCTACAGTTGGAAAGCGATATCAATTTCATAAAAATAAGCCACTCTATCTGAGTGGCTTATTTCATTTTAAATATATTTTATAGCTTTTGAGTTTTTGGGAATCTCTTTAGTTTCATCAATTTCAGGGAATCTTATCCGTAAGAAAGATTCATTTGAAAAAGTGACAAAACCGATACCCCATAAAGGGTGTTGTACTGAATTTTGATGTATGGCAGAACCATCTGATACATCTGATACATCTGATACATCTGATACATCTGATACATCTGATACATCTGATACATCTGATACATCTGATACATCTGATACATCTGATACATCTGATACATCTGATACATCTGATACATCTGATACA